>JACWML010000046.1 GCA_015661395.1 Methanomicrobia archaeon
ATCCGTACGCGACGAATGAGATCGCCAAGTGCTGCAGCCATCGGCGCATCTCGTTTTTCGGCAGTGCGCTCCGCGGCGATGTCACTCAGCACGCCACAAGCATGTGCGTCAAGCTTGCATAAGCCGGTTGCGACCGCGGTGGCCGCGTGTTTCGGAACCTGGGTACCAATGAGCGCGACGTTTCCGTTCTCCGCGATGACGTTTGTAGACGGAGCCCCGTAAAGGCTGCTGTCCCCGGCAATGGCGCTCCCAGAGACGCGGGACACGCGCTCGATTGCCTCATCATCGTACAAGCACTCTCCGCTGCTTACGAAGAGCCCCTCGTCGGCGCTGTGAGGCTCTGCGCTTCGCAGGGCGAGGTCCAGCGAATACAGTGCGCCCGCCGCACGATAGTCGGGATTCCTCACGAGACGTATTTCGGGGTGCTCGCGCATCAAGTAGCGTTTGACCTGGCCGTGCTGATAACCAGCGACGACTGATATGGAAGCCGCTTCGACGCCTGCACGATTATACCCGCGTATCTGGTGTTCGAGCAGAGGAATCCCGTTAATCTTGATTAACGCGCTTGGTTTTCGGAGGTTCAAGGGGCGTAGCTGTATATTATCGTTCGCGGCGAGTACGATGGCCTTCATGCGCTCACTCCTGCACATCTCCGGACGACTGTACGACTAACCTCAACGCGCTTCTGGCTTATAACCGTAAACCACTCGGTTCGCCCCTACGATCAACGTGCGAACGTCCGTAGAGCGCTGCGCTGCTAGCGCCTCCGCCGGCGTAGGAGCTGAGTACACGAACACGAAGTGAAAGCGCTGCGCCGATCACCACCGCACACATCGTGTACAAACGATAAGGTGGTTAAGCAGCACTGAAGAACCTGAGTGGACGGTTGCGAAGGGCGTACCGACCGCGTAACTCTGCACGTTCAGGCATATCTCTAAGCGCGTGTTATGACCCCCAGTGAAGGTAGTATTATATTCTATCGTCCTAGTAGAACCTATACGAGTTTCTGCGTATAATCAGCCGGCAATACGGTTTTTTAACCACAAGGAGGCTTACGAGATTGCCAGGCGACGAAGAAAAGAGACAACAACGCGGCATCTCGACCTCGGACGAGTCCGCTTTTTCTGTCGGTGATCGGGGCGCGAATGAAGGCGCCGAGAGAACCGGAGCTACGCTTGGGGCCGCAAGCAGAGACGAAGTGCAGAGGGTGGAGTAGTGAAGATAGAAACTCCCACAACCATCACTGCCACCGCTTCCCCCCCACACCCCTTTGTCGGGGATGACGTCGCGATCTCCGGACACCTCACGAGCGACGGCGCAGATATTGTGGCGGTGCCTGTCGTTCTCTACAACACGGATGATCCAACTGACAAGGTGCGCACGGCCACCACTACCACCGACGCCTCCGGGCGCTATCAGTTTACGGTCACGGACAATGTCGAGACCACACACGCGTACATCGTGTGCGCCGAGGGTCGTAGCGCCTACAGCCGTGCGCAGAGCACCGAAGTACGAGTCACATATCATTGGTCGCGTCTCCACGACGCCACACGAGCGTTAGCTCCTGCATTTAGGGCGCAGCCTGTTTTCCTTGGCTTGGCTTGGTATGAACTCCTCCCAATATTCCTTATCCTCAGCGGCGAGGGTTTGCTCTTTGCAGGCCACAGTGTGCTCGGCGCCGGCGTGCAAGCGCTCAACATCGTCGCGGTTGCCCTTATCGTGCTGGCGCTGCAGGGGGAGCGGGTACAGCTCATCGAAGCGCTCGGTCTGATATCGGTTTTTCGTCTCGTCAACCTCTCATTTGCGCTCGTGCCGACCGTCACCATCTACTGGCTCGCCATCGTCTACGGGCTGATGTACCTACCCCTCATTTCGGTCATCGTCCACGAGAAGATGAGCCGGTATGACCTGGGCATAGCAAATGTGCGCCGCTCCGTGTTGCTAGTCCCGCTTGGGGCTGTTGTCGGCACCGCGTTAGCGTTTGTTGAGCACGCCATTCTTCCGAATGAGGCGCTTATCTCGAATGCTTCGGCAATAGAGCTCATCCAGTTGAGCGTTGTAATGATCTTCTTTGTGGCGGTCGTTGAGGGGCTGCTCTTCTTTGTCCTGCTGCAGCCGCAGCTCATTGACCGCAGCGGTGTGGTCGCAGGCATCCTTATCACGAGCGTGATCTTCGGGGCCATGCACGCGGGCTACGCCAACGTCTACGAGGTCCTCTTTGCGACCGCAGCTGGCGTTATCTTGGGTGCCGCCTTCTACAAAACGAGAGATCTTGCGCTGGTCGTAACGATCCAAGCCGTTAATAACATCGTCCTCTTTGGCGTGCTCGGCTTGCTTATACGGTAACCAGGGGCGCTGGCAGAGCCGCTCGGTGTTAAGGGGTGCCCGTCAGCCAGTAGCGCGCTGCCTCGAACGCTAACCACGCGCAAAACGTCACGATGAGGGGCATCCAAATGGCCCGCAACGCTGCCGTTGTATTTGCATTTCGGGAACGGCCCCGCGACATCACCTCATATATAACAAGCAAGAAGATAAGCGTGGAGATCGCGATGGCGGCGCTGACCAATATTTCACTGAGCGGTACTGCTGGCGAGGTACTCGACGTGAGACTACTCATGCTTGAACCGCCGGAAGGCAGCGTCGCCATAAGTGCCATAACACGTACTACACGCGATTGTCTGTATAAACGCTTTTCGCGCTGCAGTCTTGCGGGTCGCATCGTGCATTATATTGCTGTTTTGAAACCGAGTGTTCAGTAGCACCATTTGATTCGAGCAGGAAATTACTTACACTGCCTACTACAAATGAAGGCTAGCGTGGGATCATAAGGAGGTCACAGACAACAGGCCACCGACATAGAACCGATAATATTTTGATACCCATAGCAAAGCGCATTCGACTGGAGATGTCACAGACCAGATGATATTTGACAGACGCCTGCACGCAAAACTGCATACGTCGTAGATGCAGATCGGCACGCGAAGCAAGCGATTACCATAATCCGATCTGATTGAAGCGACCCCAGTTTTGCGACAAGCAGCGTGCCCTTCCACACGCATTGCCTTCAAAAACTTGTTACGCGTCGCTGATCGACGCGTATTGACGTTATATATAAGTGGTCTCAAGCAACATTTGTCCACAAACCCCGATCAGCTTCGTTTGTCCTATTATTTCATCGCATTGCCCGACGAATTTCCGTGATCCAATGAAGCTCGAGTACCACATCAAACTGAATGACCTAAGCATAAAAAAGCTGCTAGCCATGGTGGTTTCGCTTCAGATCGCACTGTGGGCAGTGATGGGACTCAGTGCGTTAGGGGTCTCGATCCCGATTGTTCAGCCGCTTATAGGCTTTATTTATCTCACATTCGTTCCTGGGATTCTTATAGTAACAGCTCTCAGACTGCGCAACCTGGATATTGTTGAAACTACCTTGTATGCAGTCGGGCTGAGCGTCACAGTCGTACTAGGGATCGGGCTTGTAGAGAGCATCGTCTTCAACGCCTTGAACATAATTAAACCGTTTTCTTTTCTTGCCGTCACGAGCTCGGTAAGCTTTGTGGTACTGCTGTTGTGTGTCATTGCCTACTTCAGAAACATTACACATCCAAAACCGCTTTTCAACACCAAAATGCCGGCAGCTTTGGCTCCGATCACGAAGCGAGAAGCGATCCTATCCACGTTCGCGGACACGCCCAAGGTCATCGTCGAGAGCCGCCCGGAATCCATGATCAGAAACATTACACATCCAAAACCGCTTTTCAACACCAAAATGCCGGCAGCTTTGGCTCCAACATTGTTTTTATGCATAATACCGTTCTTAGCAGTTTTTAGCACATACCTGGTCAACGCCTACAACGTAGACGCGGGACAGGTGTTGTTGTGGGTGCTACTTTGTGTCGTTGTCCTTTTAATCGCGTTCGACAAGGTCATTCCTTCGAAACTATATCCCTTGGCAGTTTTTGTTATTGCGTTATCCCTTCTGTTTCAGATTACGCTAATATCAGCATGGATAACTGGCGCTGACATTCAGTCCGAGTGGTTTTTAGCTAACACCGTACTGAACACAGGGGTCTGGAATCCGAGTTTGCTCAGTACGTACAACGGAATGCTAAGCGTTGTCGCACTTGCGCCTATTTACTCTCTCATCTCAAGCCTCAACCTCGTATGGGTTTTCAAGATCGTGTACCCTGTCGTATTTGCGCTGGTCCCTGTTGGCTTATATCAAATACTCCGCAGACAGCTGAATGATAAGGTAGCATTCCTGTCGTGTTTCTTTTTCGTGTCGTTCGCGCCATTTTACGTCCAAATGACTACATTGGCAAGACAGGAAATAGCCGAGCTCTTCTTTGTTTTGTTGATTTTGCTGCTTGTGAGCAAAGAAATGGACCGAAGGATCCAATCAGCCCTATTTTTAGTATTCGGTCTCTCGCTGATCGTATCGCATTACGGACTCTTTTTCATAGCTGTATTTTTCATTTTTCTGATGTGGCTCGTATTAACCGTAGCACGCGTCGGTGGATCGAATCTGTCGCTGCCATACTTACGAACTAAGACCGGAATCCACAAGGACGAACAGATCGCTACACCATCGCCTAGTTCACCTCCAATAAGCGTCGTAACGATTGTCTCCGTATCAGTGCTTTTTATCGCATCAACTGCGTGGTACTTCTATACTTCGCAAGGGACGGTGACCCAACAGGTTGTCTTGCTCGGAAGCCACATCGTGGGATCAATAAGTAATTTGTTCAGCCCCACGTACAGCGAAGCCGCAAACGTTGTCGCACAGGGTCCTGTACCGGGCATACTACACAGCATAAACGCGTATGTTAACTACCTCAACGTGTTCTTCATGGTAGCAGGCGTGTGCTTAGTAGTTTTTCTAAAAAAGCTACGCTTCAAGCTAGAATTCTCATACGTGGCGCTCACGACTATCGCGCTAGGATTTCTAGTCGCTTCTGCAGCCGTTCCTTATCTCGGCGCTGCCCTAGACTGGACGCGAGTCTACCAAATTACGTTGTTCTTTTTAGCGCCGTTCCTCGTCATAGGTTTCATTTCAATCGGTGAAACTGCTGGCGTTACAATAAGAAAAGTTGCAAGTAAGCTCGGGTTTGACAACTCAGTGCTAGTGAGCCGCTCGCGTTTGACAAGGTTGCTCGCTATCTATTTGGTGTTTTTTATGTTGCTTTCGACCGGCGTTTTATTTGCCCTTACATCGGGCTATCAGAATATCGAGCTGAGCAATCAGGTTGACGGCCTGTACAGTCACCAAACAATAGTCGGAGCCACGTGGCAGGCCTCTAACAGCGGCACTATCCCCCTCTCCGGCAAAGTAGTCACGATCTTCTATTACTTCAACAACGTTCGCTATAACGGCACTACCGAGGCCACCAACTCCGCCGGCCAAATCACCCTCAACCAGACCTTCAGTTCCGCTGGTCCACGCTACTACTACGCCACCTTTGCCGGCGACGCAGCCTACGACCCCTTAGCGAGCGGGGTCGTCAACGTCAACGTCGGCAGCAGCCAAGCTAGCAGCCAAGCCACCAGCCAAGTCACCGTCCCAGCCGTCACAAACGTCGGCGTTGCTCAAACCTTAACCCTCGCCGCATCCACCACCAACCCGGCAGTGGGCCGGCCCGTCACCTTCACCGCCACCCTCACAGGCAGACAGGTCGTATACGGAGATTTGTACAACCAATACATACTTAGCGTTCTCGGAATAGGACAACAAGCGCAGGTTCCTGGTTACCTGCAGAATGAAATAGCTAATGGTTCTACCATATTCCTAGGCACGTACAACATTGAAAATAATAAGGCCCTACTCCTCAATTATACAGGCGTAAACAGGCAGTCGTCGTATACAAATGTCACACCGCTTATTAGCAGCAGAAGTCTTATTTACTCAAACGGAGGTGCTAGTGTATATTCGTGAGGGAAGACGTTCCGCCCCGCATAACAGTGACAGCTCTCATTGTTTGACTGACTATAACGTGCTTTGACGATCCTGCTTTGTTGATGTACGTAATCCCTTCCTACATAGAGACGATGTAACGATGAGTTTTTACGTAGTTAATTGATTTTTGCAAACAAGGAGGTAGTAATCTTTAACACGCCCTATAACAAATAAAAATTCCAAAAATTCAGATAGTAAAACCTAATGAATAATAAACAGAAAGTGTTGCTGGTTGTAAAATGTCACCGTTCATAGAATCAACTTAAAAACTTATGTTAGACTTTAAGTCACTATAGAAAGATAATCTAAATTCAGGAATAGATAGGGCAGCCGTTGTGTCCTAAGTTGTAAAGAGAAATGACTGTAATGAAACAAGACCAACTCAAAATTCTGCTTATAGAGCCACCTTATTACAGATTATTTGAAGATACGCACTCACTTCGGAGATACCCATTATCGTTAGGTTATCTTGGTGGCGATAAAGAAAAACACCAATTAGGGTGTTATGGCTTACAATACTGATTTTTATCCTCACGGAAACGAGGCTCTTAAAGTAAGTTATCTGGCAGGTATTGGCTTTGATAATTATCTAAATAATCTAAAGGAATTATCGGGAAAGATATGGAAAGAGATTGAACAAACCATAGCAGAATATAATCCTACTGTTGTAGGAATTTCCGCTAAGTCTCAGAATTTCAAATCCGCGCTAATTTCTTCTTGAAGCGTTTGTCGTTATGAATCGGGCGCCTTCTGGAAGGACTTTCTGCCCATATTTTTCGATGCCATGTACTTTGATCAAACCTCTCGATTCTGGGGATATTCCGTCCAATAGCGTGAATAGAATCGGATCTTGCAGCCTTAACAGCCGAGCTATCGTAGTGGTGGCCTCGCTATGCATAATGACTTCGATGCTCTTCTTTCGCAGCAATTTCGTTACGACAAGTGGCAAAAGATCTCCCGGATATGCTGCGTAAAACATTACAACATCCACCTCTGCACGCGTTCTTGCCAATTCCAAGCTCGCCCGGCACTGGATCAATAACCACTTCAAAATCCATATGACTGCCGAGAAATACTTTGGTTTTAGATCCCCTAGATAATGCATACTGATACCAATATCCCGAGCAACAACTTTGCTACACTGGGCTGTATCCATGCGATCAGTGTTCCCATCTATGACCACGATTTTATCAGAAATCGGTTCTCGTATGCTGATGAGGTCCGAGAGAAACTTGTAAGTCGTGGGCGACTTCCATGGAAAAGAGACAACGGCAACCCAGGGCTTCGTCTGACTGCAGGACCCACTTAACGCAGTTTGTGGCATAGCGTCCCCGATTCGGTGCGAGAAGAACGTCTGGATCTTGCCGAGTGTCGGTGCCTCCGAACACTCTCGTTTACAATCCGGACGCGCTCACGATGTATAAATGTCGCGTTCATTGGACTTAGCACCATTATTCTTGTTGCAGTCATCTGCTCATCTTGCAGCGCTCGATGATTTTAGTGCGTCGTCATCGTTTTTGCGTTTAGTCGTTTGCGATGAAAAGATAAAGGCTTTTCAGACCTTGAGGTGGCTTCGCTTCAAAGATCGCATAAAGCTGAACGCTGAACCCAACCAACTGCGGCGCGCACGGATATCGAACCAATGCGTATTTGTTGAATTAATTGCTATCAGAATGAAGACCTAAATAAAGCAGGCGCTTGGTGAAGAACTTGGAAACGTCGCACCACCCTGAATTACACTCTGAAAAGCCCGCGAGAGATCAAAGAATTGCGAAGAAGAGACGACTTAGAGGCACTAGCACCCGAAGACGGATTGGAGGTCAACTCCATTATTTTTGTGACTTAGCGCAAGCTTTGTATCTGGACAGCAGATCACAAAAAAAGACGGATATCATAGTCGAGGGGGACATCGCTTTGTATCGGGCAGGGCAGGCCAAGTAAATGGCAAAATACACACTGACTGTGCGGCGTCTCGGGTTGACTGCAGTAGTAGCTCCTCTAACAACTCTCAGCAATATAATTTTGCTCCCTATTCTGACAAAGAAGCTGCCAATAGCTGATTATGGAGCTTGGGCTTTGATCATGGTTACACTCGGTCTGTTGCCTATGCTTGTAACTTTAGGGCTCCCACCTGCGATGACTCGATTTCTTGCTGCGGCGACGGACAAGCGAGAAATTCGAGAAGACTTCTATTCTATGGGATTCATCGTATTGCTTACTAGCTCAATTGTCTCTGGGCTGTTTTTTTTGTTTGTGCCACAAATCGCAGCAGCCCTATTTCAGAATAATCTCACCACTGCCCTGCTACTCATTCCGAACATCTTGATTGCGTGCCTGACTGTTTTTGTTTCTTATTATTTTATAACATTCCAGCAGATGAAAAGGTACGCCGTCTTAACTCTTGTTAACGCGTACTTGGAGACGGCCCTTGTAGCCTATTTTGTCCTCTCCGGTCACGGATTGGAGGGCGCCGTGATCGCACTCTTAATTGGACAGCTTGTGGTGTTCGCCGTGATGCTATATCTCATCGTCGCACAGATTGGTTTTGCTATTCCGAAGTTTAGGCGCGTGAGACAACACCTCGCTTTTGGTATGCCCTTAGTCCCAAGCAATCTATCAGGATGGATCGTAGATTCAAGCGATCGTTATCTCATTGCGCTTTTTTTAGGGGCTGCAGCTGTGGGCTATTATTCACCGGGATACTCTCTCGGTAGTACAGTCAGCATGGTCTCAGCGCCTTTAGTGATACTGCTTCCTCCGGTTCTCTCAAAACACTACGACGACGACAACCTAGCGGATGTACGCACGATCTTGGCGTATTCACTGAAGTATTATGCGGGAATAGCATTACCTTGCGTTTTTGCCTTATCGGTGTTGTCAAAGCCGCTTTTGCTTCTGTTAACCACCCAGCAGATTGCAGCAAACGGCTATTTAGTCACTCCGTTGGTTGCCGCGGGAACGGCGCTCATCGGAGCGAACACAACGTTTGGTTTGATACTCTCGTTAAGAAAGAAGACTGCGATCATTGGAAAGATATGGGTGCTGAGTGCCGCGTTGAATTTCGGTTTAAACTTGGTGCTTATTCCCTATTTAGGCCTCGTAGGCGCTGCACTCACCACTTTCCTCGCATTCCTCCTCGCTCTGGTGTTGATTACACGCTATTCACTCAGACAGTTTACGTTCGACGTCAATGGCGGATTTATCGTAAAAAGTGTCTGTGGCTCTTGTATTATGGCCCTATTTCTACTCTTATGGAACCCCTCTGGACCCTTAAGCATAGTTTTATCGATCGCACTTGCCGCGGTAATCTATCTGACTATTTTGCTGGTGCTGCGGGGTCTCACCATACGAGAGATTAAGCTTATATATGGGATTTACAAGGGCGCTTAATCAGGCGGCTAATTTAGAGGTAGATCAAGAAACGCGCTGTATGATACGCTTTTAGCTCGTGCCGCTAACATATAGCTTAAAGTGCTGACACCGAGGCTTATTAAAGAACTCACTTGGGGTCGGCCAGAACCTATAGAAGTGTGTCATTTTTGGAATTATTGCTAGGAGGACAAAAGGCAAAAGAAAGGTACATGGCGATAAGAGTACGATAACACAGTCCCGTGCATTCAGTGCGCCGCCGGCAGCGATTTTTCAGGAGCCATAGATACCTGCCTTTTGTTAGCTGAGCGCGGGCAGTCGAGGTGTTGCGTGACAGGTCATGTCAAAGGAAGAGAGTGCAGGACAGATCGCGCTTCACCTAGAGCAGCTTGCCGAGATTGACCGTATGATACCCCGACTTTTGGAGCTTTGACCAAAAATTAATGGCATTAGAACACAATGACCTCTTCGTGCTAATACAACGAAGCTCGAGAATGCGACATCGGAAGAAAACTTATCTTGAATCACTGCTCGTCAAATACGGTTCATACAAAACACACATAAAATTGGCTCGCAAATGGGGAGTTGAGATTGGAGAGCGATGTATTGTAATGAACTGTGATTTTGGTACTGAACCCTATCTGGTAACCATAGGTAATCATTGTCTGATTGGACCAGGAGTGCAATTTGTAACTCACGATGCTGGCATTTGGGTGTTTAAAGAAGATCATACGACCCCCACAACGAAATTTGGGCCTATTATTGTCCACGATAATTGCGTGATCGGCATAAGGTCAATAATCATGCCCGATGTGGAGATTGGTCCAAACAGTGTCGTAGGAGCCGGATCTGTCGTTGCACGTGACGTGCCGCCGAACACTGTCTATGCAGGCAATCCCGTGAAGTACGTTGAGTCGTATGATGAATACCTGGAAAAATCCAAATTAAAGGACACGGGCCCTATCGAAAATGGTAGAACGAAAGAACAACAGCTGATTCAAAGGTTCAAGAACAAATAAAGCAACTCTGGGCTGTTTCCAGGAGTGAAAGGCAGTTGCTAGTACAAGCGAGTCTTCCAGTCGGAGAATCGCAACCAGACACCCTAAAGATAGATGTTGGGTCTTACAGCGTTGCATTCTTTGCCTCTATCGCGACGGGAGCGACCAGGCAAACGCCGTAGAGTCGCTCTGCGGAGAGAACCTTTTAGCGCGCTTGACACGGGTTTTGGAAAGCCTAACCCGCTGTTGTTGGAGCGCGTAACCACTCACTACCGCCCAGGTAAGATGGTGGCCGTTGCGACGACTGTACACCTACAGGACGATGGCGCAAAGCGTAGGATGCGATTTATCTGTGTATTAAGCAGCGAGACCACGCGCGAACGGATCGACGAACTGAGCGAAGACGAGTTCCCGTCGCTCATCGTGGAGGATCTTGGAGACCCGCTCACGTGAGCAATCGGACAACCTGCGCCACCGACTGGAGGCAGCGTGCGTCAACGGAAACGGCGTGGATTAGAACGTCGCGATTATTTCCATCTCAGCGAGTATTAGTAGCCTGATCCGAAGCGTGAAATCCGCTTTGATTGTCATGCGGAGCTCGAAAAAGCTTTCGTGAAGTCGGCAGTAAAGCAGTCCGTTGCCGTCTTCGCAGCGCGGTTCCTGTCGGATTGTCGCTTAGCGGGGAGCCTTGACTCGGATGACGAAATTTTTTAAAAACTCTTATTCTCCAAATTATTTCCAAAAAAGAATCCAAGAAATATTTAATAGTTCATGTGTCGAGCACGGACTGATATATCCGGATGGTTTTTTCTGCGATGGCATCCCAGGATAAATACTGAAGCGCTCGTTGTCGGACCCTTTTTCCAAGATCCTCCCGTAGCCTGCTGTTCTCGAGAAGGGAGCGGATAACAACGGCAATAGCGTATATACCCGTATCCCCTAAATATTCTGAACTCCCCCCTAGGGAGGTTGCGATCACCGGGGTGCCATTCATCATAGCTCGTGTAATAATACTACTCCCCCAAACTGGTTCGGTGTAGATGGCGAATGTGAACATGCTCTCCTGCATTTTTTCATCAAATTCTAATTCACTCATGCCTCCTTTTTTGCTGTCTCTTCTGCCTCCTTCCCATAGATACCGTAAACTTCTAGATTGATCTTGACCCCTTCATCGCGTAAGATTCGAAGCGCTTTTAGAAGGTCGAAGAAACCTTTAAATTTTTCAGGGCTCCCAAACCAAGCAACTTTTGTCCTCACCAGTCCCCTGAGATTGACCTGCTGACCACCAAGGAATACCACGTGAAGTTTGTCTTCTGGAATTCCAGCCTTTATCATGCGATCCTTTTGTTGCTCGGTATGAACGATGACAGCGTCAGCATATTTGTACACTCGGGGAAGCAACCTTAGGGGGTTACCTCGCCTGTAGAGCCTATCGAGATACAGATTATGAATGGTCACCACCTTATACCGTGCTTTCGTTTGTGTGAGTAGAGTAAGAAGGGGCAGCTCCCCGAAAGAGAAAATTGAGCTTTGTTGGTAATGGAGAAGATCGGAGTCTCTACACTGCTTTGCGTAGAGCAATCCTAGAGGAATCCTGCTTGTACGATAAACGAGGCTTCGAATCCTCGATCGATGAGGCCCATCTCCATAAGAATCAAACGGTGTGGTAACGAGAAAGTATTTGCCATCAAAAAGGGAAGAAGAGTCACGATAATTATTTTTACAAACACAATGACTGGTTACAACCTTGACTGAAACGTCTCTTCTCATTAATGCATTAATAAGATTCTCCGAATAATTGGCCATAGAAATATTATGATACCAGCAGGTTATCATGCAAACAGAGAGATTTTTAATCACAATCACCACTTAAATGGCATTTTTTGGCATCTGTTGAGCTATGAAATAGATATTCGCTACATCGAATGACACGAAAATGAGGAATACAAGGAATGATTTATCGTGTTTAACAATTCACCTCATGACCTTCTGCAGAGAGCACGGAGAGGAGAGGGATTGATGCTAGTGAAAGGAAATATTCAGTGTATCGTATTAATAATGCACTTAAAAATTCTATAATTTCGGTAAAAATCGCTCGCCTCCTTTCACAGAGGAGGAGCAATTTTGAATTCTATTCCTGAATATTTATGAGCTTGTATCAGAGGATCCTCTGGTGAGAACACAATCGCTGCCAGCGTATTTCCCTGACGGATTAGAAGATGTTCCTTCATTAAATTTCTCAATTTAATCAGGCTAGCATCACGATCGACCCAGACATGAATGTGATCGTTGCCGAACATTAATATCGCGGAGGGAGGGAACGTCTCGAGCACGAATGTGCGTGTGGTATGGCAATGTACGCGTCTACAGCAAGCGCCGTCACTGGAGTCGAATACCCAACGGAACGCACAGCACAACGAATAACAATGATCTTTAACGATAAGGAATTAGAAAGAACAACAGACAATGCGAAAGGCCTTATAAAACAAGAGTTCACGAGAACTGCTGCCACAGAGCTATTAAGTTTTATGGAACCAACTATTGATGATTTTAAACAACGTTTCGCTTTTTGACATTAGTTTAGGTGACGCACTGAACAGTTAACGGTTTGACAAGGGGGAAAATGGCTGTCGAGTTGCTTGAGGATAAAAAGCGGTGGGACCAGTTTGTCGAAACGAGCCCGCAGGGATTACTGTTTCACAAGTGGGACTTCCTAAAGACTGTTGAGCGACATTCGAAGTACCAATTCCTGCCTTATTG
>JACWML010000047.1 GCA_015661395.1 Methanomicrobia archaeon
GCTCACTGAGCGCGGCATCTACGAGAGTTACAAGCACTTATTTCGGGAAGATTTGGAGCGGATCGAAGCGCTCGTTGGAGACGTTGACTCAGAGAAAAAAGCCGCGAGACGGATCTTTCTCGACCCTCTATGCGCGCACATGCGAGAACAGGGTCTCGCCGTCCGTGCGGTTGTGAGGGAGGGGCATCCTGCCGAAGAGATCCTGGACGAGGTGCGCGAAGGACAATACGACATCGTCGTGCTCGGAGACGCACACTCTTTCTCAGCGTCGAGACTGCTCGTTCGTAGCACAGTGACCCAGGTAATGCAAAACGCCCGCACGTGCGTCATGGTGATACGCCCCGCGCGTATGCACATCGCAGAACAAAACAATTAAGCCGCGAGCCGCGCCACGTTCTTTAGGAGCGCCACCCGTCAGTGAGGCCGAGCAGGTGTAAATGGTATGCCCCGATGAACTAAAAACCCAGGCGGCGGAGGAATGCGGGTGCATTAAGGCGTGATATCTAAAAGAGTCACATCTTTCTGCGCATAACGTTCTTTTTGACCGGATCTAAGGCGGTTTCCAGTGCTCATTGAACCCTAGCTTTCTCTTCTTTCAATATGCGTAGGCAAGTGACGTTGTTGCGCTCGCATCGCTTATCATCCCGAGGACAAGGGCAACGCCCTGGCTTATGCGGGACACGAACAAATGCATTGTTGTCGTTCAGCCCTTTTTACCCTAGGCCAGAAGAGCCTTCTGGAGCACACTTAAACGAGTAAGGGTAGAGCCCTAGCAAGGCCATCGAGCTCGCCGCCGCAAGGGAGCAAGACCGTGAGTTAGCAACAACACTGAAAGTGGTACGAAAAAACTCTAAATACAGAGTGCTGCGATTTAATATGAAGACCGATTGCTGTTTGCGCACATAACGTGAAGGAGAGACGCATTTATGGACAATACGACTGAGACCGCGCTGATAATGCTCCCCGGCCCCGTTCCGGTAGCGCCTCAAGTGCTGCGTGCTATGTCAAAACCGATGATCAATCACCGGGGGCCTGAATTCAGGAGGCTCCTGGACGAGAGTCGAGAAAAACTCCGCAGCGTTTTCAAGACAGAAAACGACATCCTTATCCTGAATGGGTCTGGGACGTGTGCCATGGAAGCAGCTGTCGGAAACCTCGGCACGGACAAAAAATACATTGCGCTCGAAAACGGCAAGTTTGGAGAACGACTGAAATTGCTGACCGCACTTTACGGCAGCTCAACGGCGGTCATTGCTGATTGGGGGACGTCGATCGAAGTTGAACAAGTCAAACAGGCACTCGAAACTGGGGCAGATGTGGTCACCCTTGTCCATAATGAAACCTCCACTGGCATGACGAATGACGTTCAACAGATAGGCGCTCTCTGTCGAAAGCAAGACGCTCTGCTGATTATGGATGGGGTATCATCCATCGGCGGCATTCAAGCCCCAATAGACAGATGGGGTGTCGACATTGCGTTTACGGGCTCTCAGAAATGTCTCGGCTTGCCGCCAGGCCTTTCGATGGTCTCAGTAACTGATCGGGCGTGGGACGTCATCAAAACCGCGAAGAAAAGACCTTACTACGCCGACCTTCTCGCTCACAGGAAAGCAGCCGAAAAAGGGCAGACACCCTATACGCCCGCCGTGCCGCTGTTCTTCGCGCTTGAAGAGGCGCTTAAACTGTTGGAAGTTGAGGGACTTGAGGCACGCATCGATCGGTATAGCGTTTATGCCACATCGATTCGCACAGCCGTTCAGGCTATGGGCTTGGAGCTATTTCCAAAGCTCGGCCCTTCAAGCGCGTACTCGAATACGGTTACGGCAATCAATGTGCCTCCTGAAATTGAATTTGCGGCACTCAAGGAGGAGATGAACCGCCGAGGCATCGTCATCGCTGGCGGCCAAGAACGGCTCAAAGGCCATATCTTCCGAATAGGCAACATGGGGAATCTCAGCAAGGGCGACATACTGCAAGTTATAGAGAAGCTCGAGCTAATATTGCTGGAGAGCGGCATCGTTGACGAGATGGGGGCAGGAACGCTCGCGGCAGATCGCGTGCTTGAGCGATTGTGATACGCAAGGCTCATCTTGAACGTAGGAGCGCTACGCATGAAAATAGGAATAGCCGACACCACTTTTGCTAGATATGACATGGCTAAAGCGGCGATAGACGAACTGCGACGGTGGGTATCAGGCACGATTCTAAGGTATACTGTGCCAGGCATCAAAGATCTGCCAGTCGCGTCAAAAAAGCTCTTAGAAGAATCAGGGTGTGACATTGTGATGGCGCTCGGAATGCCTGGATCAGCTGCCACCGATAAACAGTGTGCACACGAAGCATCGACGGGCCTTATAAGGGCGCAGCTAATGACCAACAAACACATCATAGAGGTATTCGTTTTTGAGGATGAAGCAGCGAGCGACAAAGAGCTGGCGCGGCTTGCTGACGCACGAACGCGTGAACACGCCCAGAACGTGTATAAGTTGTTGAACAATCGCTTGACTGAAGAAGCCGGTAAAGGCAAGAGAGAGGGGTTTGCTGACGTAAAACCAGTGGATTTTTAGAGCGCTGCTCAGGAGTATTATCATGGAACAGAAAAATGAAGTGCGTGTAAGGCTTGGATTCGTCGTGGCTGAATTTAATCGGGACATAACCTACCCAATGGAGATTCTTGCTAAAGAACATGCAGCATTCCTAGACGCTGATGTCGTGAAAACCATCTTAGTTCCTGGAGTTTTTGACATGCCCTTGGCAGTCAAAAGTTTGGCCACAGACGACGAGGTAGATGCGGTGGTGACAATCGGCTGCGTGATTGAAGGAGCGACGGGGCACGACGAAATAGTCGCACAGCACGCGACGCGAAAGATTACCGATCTAGCCCTTGAGTACAACAAGCCGATCACCTTAGGAATATCAGGTCCAAGAATGTCCCGCCTTGAAGCACACGAACGCGTCGACTATGCAAAAAGAGCTGTAGAAGCCGCTGTAAAGCTTTATAAGCGACTCTGATGAAACTAAATCCGGTCATTTCCTCAAGAGTCCGGCAGATACCTGAGTCCGCAACGATGAAGATTGCGGATATCGCAGCCCAGCTCAGAAGTGAAGGTCGAGATATTATTAGTTTCAGTCTCGGTGAACCTGATTTCGAAACTCCGGAGAACATAAAAAGGGCAGCAAAAACGGCCCTCGATCGTGGTGAGACACACTATACGCAAGGCAGCGGAATTCCCGAACTTCGAGAAGCGATAGCAGAGAAATTGAAAGAGGATAACAACGTCGACGTAAGTCCAGCCGACGTACTCGTAACACCGGGCGCCAAGCAAGCGATATTTGAAGCGATCTGCACGTTCATCGATGAAGGAGATGAGGTTTTATTGCTTGACCCTGCTTGGGTTTCCTACGAAGCAATCGTTAAGTTCGCTGGTGGGAAGCCCGTCATGGTCCCTGTTTCAGAACAGGATGGCTACGTGCCAGTTGACTTGCAGAGTCACATAACCAGAGATACTAAGCTCCTTATTCTAAACAGCCCGTGCAACCCTACCGGAGCCGTTTACGGCAAAAATGCAATAAAGACCGCAGCTGAGACGGCCGAAGACCACGGTGTCTTTGTGCTTTCAGACGAAGTCTATGAAAAAATCATTTATGGGGCTAAGCATCACAGCATCGGTAGCCTGATACCTGACAGGACAATCACGATAAACGGATTTTCAAAGGCCTATGCTATGACGGGCTGGAGGCTCGGTTATGCGACTGCACCAGCCCCAATCCTTCAAGGCATGCTCAAGATCCAACAACACTCAGTAAGCAACGCCACGTCTTTTGTTCAAAGAGCTGGCGTTGAGGCGCTAAGAGGGGACCAAGGCGCGGTGCGTGCGATGGTCGCGGAATTCGAAAAGCGGCGAGACTTAATGATCGACGGACTGCGCAAAATAGGGATAGAATGCGCGCTCCCAAGAGGCGCATTTTATGCGTTCGCAAAGGTCTCGCAGTTCGGCACTTCTGTTGAGGTGACTGAAAAACTGTTACAGGATGCTCTTGTCGCGGTAACGCCTGGCTCAGCTTTCGGACCGAACGGCGAGGGTTACGTACGTTTGTCGTACGCCACGAGCCGTCAAAACATAGAGGAGGGCATCAACAGGATAGAAGCATCACTCGCACGGGCTTAGCACTTCACCCGACGCTTAATGATCTCGCGAATGATGCTTTCAGTGCCTGATAGCTCTCCGGTGTCTTGAAACGGCAGCCGGATAACTTTGGACGGGATGTGCCTTTTTTCAAGATCTTCTTGGAGTTTCTTCTCGTCAAAGTACTGATCGAAGCCAAGGGCTACGATGTCTGGTTTTATTGTCATCAAGGGCTCGAATATGTCATGCTCGCTTCCAAGTTCAGCGTGATCGACGACCTCCAAGGCCCTGACCACTTGCAACCGTTGCCGTTCGGGGATTACTGGTTTTGATTTATGCTGGACCATGGTATCGCGGGACACAATTACAAATAATTCGTCGCCCAGCTCCTTTGCTTTCGTTAGATACAAGATATGACCTGGATGCAAAATATCAAACGTGCCGGTAGCGAGTACTCTAGTCATTTTCGCCACCGAAGGTTTCCTGTATATCTCTATACACGGCGCTCTCATCAATTTCAACGTCTAGCACGTCAAGTTCCCTCCTGTCGCCGATTCTATCGTAGCAAGTCCAGCTCGTAATATCATAAGGATAGCCGACAATAATATGGTAGTCACCGCTTTGCATAAACAGGTGAATATCTGCATCAGAGGGCTGGAGCGCTCCTGACGGATGGCTGTGCACTGATCCGACAATATGTGTGTTGACAGGTAGCATAAACAGATTCATGACAGCGCTTACGTTTGAAGACTGGGTAATAGGAACATCTACGTCTGTGATAATCCCGTCCGTCTCGTATAACATCCCAGCGAATTCTTTTGGGTGCGAGGACGCGCTCACTTCAAGGACAAACTTCAACGTGTCACGAGCTATGCCTTTGATTTTCTTTTTCATGCGTGACCCGCAATTACTAACACTCAGTGGATGTTTTTCTCCCCATCGAACCACAAAGTACAAAAAAAGCCGTTTTTCGGCGGTTCAGCCAGTTGCTCATCTAGTGCCTCAGAACTCATAGGGATCATCATTGCGTCTCTGACGCTCGGAAGTCGATGTACATCATTGGCACAAATGTAATTTACCTTCCCACTATTATAGATATACCTCGCGAAGCCTGTAGCACCTCCGTGCCTATACCTTTCTCCAAGAACACGCAGTGCCTTAGACTGAATAACATCATTAGACGTGCGGCAGACTAAACTCGCAAAAAGAATGAGGGTGATGGCGGTTCACGATGCGGAGGGAGGGATTCGAACCCGCGAACTCCTTTGAGAGTGGATCTTGAGCCCACCGCCGTTGACCACTTGGCTACCTCCGCTTCTTTTTTAGTATAGTTTTGACGTATTTCAATTTAACTAATTTCTGCGCGGGAGCTTCGTTTCTCCGCCAGTGGTTGGACCTCAATACAGTATCCTTTGTGTCGAACAACGTCATGCAACTTAGTTCACGGACCGGAGGAGACGACTGAGAGACTGGCGATGCCTAAAATTAACTCCAAGAGGCAGCGACTGAGCAGTAACCTACTGAGATTCGAGCAGACCAGCTTTGTCGAGAAACTTGCAATGAGTTATCGCAATTTCTAAATACGCTTTTCGCTTCTATAGAGTAGGTGATTATCGTGGTTGTCGGAGTTACAATGGTCAACGTCGTTCCGGGTGAAGAACGATATGTTTACCGAACGCTTTTGGAGTTAGGTGGCATACGAGAAGTATATCATGTTTTTGGAGAATATGACTTTGTGGTCATCATCGAAGTCGAAGGACTGACAGCATTGAATAATTCGGTTGATAACATACGAGATATCAAAGGAGTCACTACAACTCACACGATCGTTGGCGCTGAACTGTGATTGGGAGAATACCAGATGGCTGAAAACATTGCAGAGAAGCTTGCCCAGAAACAACGCGAGATTAGCATCGCCGAATTCTTTGAGAAAAACCGTCATATCCTCGGTTTCGACTCATCGACGCGAAGCCTCATAACAAGTGTCAAGGAAGCGGTCGATAACGCACTCGATGCCTGCGAAGAGAGCGGCGTACTTCCTGATATTCTTATTGAGATTCACAAGGTAGACAAAGACAACTATCGCGTTATAGTAGAAGATAACGGCCCTGGTATCGTGAAAGAGCAGATACCACGAGTTTTCGGAAAGCTCCTTTACGGCTCTCGATTTCACGCCCTCAAACAGAGCAGAGGGCAGCAAGGCATAGGAATCTCGGCGGTCGTCTTGTATGCGCAACTGACATCTGGGCGGCCCACGGCAGTATACTCCAAAACGGGAAAGAACAAGGAAGCCCATTACTACGAGCTTGTTATCAACACGAAAACGAACGAACCCGAGATATTGATGGAGAAAATTGTGCCGTGGGACAGGCCTCACGGAACCAGAATTGAAGTCGAGATGGAAGGTACCTACGTCCGCGCTCGCAAACAATCGATATATGGGTATGCAAAATCGACTGCAATAGTCAACCCGCATGCCAGACTGACGTTGGTTGAACCGACAGGAGACACGCAAGTGTTTGAGCGTGTGACAGAAGTCTTGCCGGTCGAACCCTGTGAAATACTGCCACACCCTGAAGGCATTGAACTCGGCACGCTCATCAAGATGCTGCGGTACACGGAGAGAAGGCGACTGACCTCATTCCTGACAAACGAGTTTGCCCGCATCGGACACAAAACCGCGAAAGAGATATGCGCAAAAGCTGGAGTCGATCCCGACGTAAATCCCAGTGACCTCTCACGCGATCAGGCAAAGCGCCTGCTCGAAGCTTTCAAGACCGTCAAAATCATCGCGCCTTCGACGGAGTGCCTTTCCCCCATAACAGAAGAGCTGATTAGGAAGGGGCTGGAAAAGGAGTACGACGTTGATTTTATAGCGACGACGACGCGGGACGCCTCTGTGCACACAGGTAACCCATTCATCGTCGAAGCGGGCATTGCCTACGGAGGGAGCTTGCCAAAAGAAGAAAAAACCGACCTCCTGCGATTCGCGAACCGGGTTCCTTTACTATATCAACAAGGTGGGTGCGCAAGTACTCACGCTGTAGAGAAGATCAACTGGAGGAACTATGAACTGCTGCAACCAGGGGGGAGCGGCATTCCCCAAGGCCCAGTCGTCATTCTCACACACGTCGCGTCAACGAATGTTCCTTTCACTTCAGAGTCAAAAGAAGCGATCGCGGATATCCCCGAGATAGTGGACGAGATAGAACTTGCGGTCCGAGACGTAGCGCGCGGGCTGAAGAACTACTTGGCGAAGCAAAAAGTCCTTGCGAAGAGAAAAGAGAAAGAAGAAATAATAGAAAGGGTTCTTCCCAAGCTTGCTGAAAAGGTATCCGAGGTAATGGGCGGGCCGCAACCGGATATTCAGCCCATCGTTGCTAAGATTATGGGGAATGTCCTCGTGCAAAAGACGACCGAACAGAGCGACAACACGTCGATTGTGACGATCCGCATCAAGAACTTTTCGGAGAGCCAAAAAGAGTTTAAGCTGCACCAGGTCTCTGCCGCAGAGATCGAAGATCCAACTCCTAAGCCAAGAGTATCAAGTTTTGACGGCCAGTTCGACAACATTTGGAAAGTATCAATCAAGCCTAACGCAGAAAAAAAAGTCAGATACACCGTTAAGTCTGAGCAGTCACCAGGCGCCAATCCTCTCGTTGAGGGGATACTTGCAGAGATGGTCACAGGGGCCGACGCGCTACCTAAGAAGCGAGCTAGTGAGTGAGGCAAAGTATGAGCGTTGAAGAAGAGCTATTGAAAGCGAAAAAGGAGAAGGATAGCTTAACCAAGCAAAGGCTCCTCCAAATCATCAAAACCATCTATGATCAGTTTGCCACAGAACAAATCCCGCAGCTTCTGATTCCAACAAGAACGAAATCGAATATCGCGTTTAATGAAGAATCAGAGGTGTGGGTTTATGGTGAACGGGAGAGTGCCAGGAGCTGTAAGACTGTGAGAGGCGCCTATAGCCTCCTCAAGTCGAGTTATACGATTGAATTCCTCAATAAACAGCTCGAGGAGAACCGCTCATCAACACTCAGAGAGCTTTACTATATTTCCGAAGGCTGGAAACTAGCAAAGTTCAGAGAGCAGCCCGAGTCAGACAGAATGATCGAGGATCTTGAAATCATAACTGAACTCCAACGCGAGAACTTTCACGTTCGGCCCGAAGAGAATGGCGCTACGATTTTTGGCCCAATTCGAATTAAAGAAAACGTTGAAAGACGCGGGCAAGTATCGGAACGAGTCATCCATTGCATTGATGACGTTGGGGAGGGGGGATATCAGATCCCTTACAACGTCGACAACCTAGATTTCGTCGAGCACGACGCTAAGTTTATCATCGCTATCGAAACCGGCGGTATGCGCGACAGACTTATTGAAAACGGATTCGACACAGATTACGATGCAATTATCGTGCACCTGAAAGGCCAGCCAGCGCGAAGCACACGGCGACTTTTAAAAAGGATGAACGAGCGGCTAAAGCTGCCAGTCGTCGTTTTTACAGACGGGGATCCGTGGTCCTACCGAATATTCGCCTCCGTCGCGTATGGGTCGATAAAGAGTGCCCACATGTCGGAATACATGGCAACCCCGGCAGCACAATTCATCGGCGTACGCCCGAGCGACATCGTCAACTACGACTTGCCAACCGATAAGCTGTCTGATCAGGACGTGCGAGCACTCCAATCAGAGCTCACCGATCCGCGTTTTTGTACTGATTTCTGGAAGGACGAGATCAACCTTCAGCTTGAACTGAAGAAGAAGTCTGAACAACAAGCGTTTGCAAGTAGAGGCCTAGACTACGTTACCGACGTATACCTTCCCGAAAGACTAACCAGTCTCGGGATCATTTGATTGCCCGGTGACTAGTCGGGTTCGCTGCAACCAGCTCCACAAACTTGTCTACCCCACCCCTTCTTCGCTGTGATAGACCCCTCGTTGAAAACAACTTCGCCGCGCACCATCGTGAGCGATGGGAAGACGCCTTCGAAGCCTTCAAAGGGGGTCCAACCACACTTGCTCCACATCAAGCTCGGTGTTATCAGTTTCTTATCCTTGAGATCAACGAGTATGAGATCTGCATCAAACCCTTCAGCTATTGCTCCTTTACTCCTGAAATTGAATCTATCTGCCGGAGCCGTGCACACCAAGTCGACAAGACGTCCCAGACCAATCTGATCCAGCTTCGAAAGCAGCAACGGAAGCAGAGTTTGGACTCCTGGAACCCCCGGAGGAGCGTTTGGTATTTTCTTGTCGGCAATTGAATGGGGTGCATGGTCACTTGCGACCATATCAATATTGTCGAGGTGCGACCACAGCCGATCGACATCACGCCGGCTTCTAAGCGGCGGGTTCATTTTCCCAAACGGGCCAAGTCTTCCCTCATCGAGCTCAGACAGAAAAAGGTGATGCGGAGTGACTTCGCAGGTGACGTCCTGATCAGAAGCTTTCACTAAATCCAGCCCTGCCGCGGTGCTTAGATGGCTGACGTGTATTTTGGCTCCTATACCCCTATTGCATTCGAAAACTGTTCTAATCCCTGCCGCTTCACCCGAGATTTCACCAGCGCGTGTTTCCACGTGGACGCACAAGACGGCATCAAGGCGCTTGATAGCTCGCAACGCGCAAAGTAAGTCCTCGCGCCACTTACGTTGAATGAATGTCTCTCCAAAAGCCGTGGCCCCGAGTCGCCAAACGTCTTCGAGCTGGTCGAGCCTATCGATAGCCGCGTTTATGCCATAATCAACAACGGATTTTCGTGCCGCGCGCTGCTTCGCGAAATAGGAACTTTCATCACATGTCGCCGGTTTCGTGTTTGGTTGGTCTATAACGGTGGTAACGCCCCCTGCAGCGGCCGCGCACGAACCGGAGTACCAATCCTCTTTGTAGACTTCGCCCAAATCGCGAAAATGAACGTGTGCATCGATTGCACCTGGCAGAAGCAAACGGCCGCGTGCGTCTATCGCTTGCTCTCCAGCGCGGACGCGTCCGATCTTTGTAATGGTGCCGCTTTCGATGAGTACGTCACGGGCAACGATGTGACTCTTGTGAAAGACTTTCGCATTTCGGATGACTGTGGTGCTCATCGTGCGTCACTCAAGACAACGCTCAACCACGTCGCCACCAGGACGAAGCTCGGAAAAGACCTGGCCTTCAAAAACAAATATTTCTGCGCTGTCGTCTCGAGGGGTCAGGCCTGCTTTAATGTATGTTTGATCTAAAAACTCCTGGGTCGTCCAGCCGTAATCTGTCGCAACTTGAGGCAAAAGCAATCCTTGCTGTAACCCTTTCTTCACAATGAGACCGTGCTTACCGATCACTATGTCAGAGGGGCCGAAAACCCTCACCGGTTTCGACAGGAGCGTAATCTCCATCGTGATCCGGGCCAACTCGTCCGCCCGCACCGGAGGAAATCGATAATCGTGCAAGGCCGCGCTGATTGCTGAGTCGATCAGGGCTTCCTTTATTGTCATGTTTGGATAAGGATACCCAACACAGCCCCTCAGGCCACCTGAATGTAGGGTTACAAAAACGCCACCTAGTTCCTCAAAAACGGCGGGAAGGCCTTCAGGCGCTTCTATATGTTCTCCGGAGTTTACCGCAATTTCAATGGCTTGACGTGCGAGACGCATACCCACACGCGCTTCGTCCAAATCCATGCTTCACATGTTAGTGAATACTTATATTACGTTTGCCTTCGAGATAAAGAGAGGAGAGGGGATGAGTGGCTGCCGGTGGAACACGCTGAGGAAAGTCCTCCCACCCTCTGGACGTGTGAGCGGGGAAACGCGCATGGCGAGAGTCATGGCTCTGGCACAGAAACGATACGTCCCTGCAAATATGAGTATGAGGTGAAGAACCGACGAGAGCAGGAGTTACGATGGAACGGCGAATCCTCACAGGTGCAAGCTAAAAAGGGTGAATGAGCAGTCCAGACGACACCCAGG
>JACWML010000004.1 GCA_015661395.1 Methanomicrobia archaeon
GGTTTGATTTTGACGTCGACGTTGAAGTGACCAGCAGTTCCGTTTATGTTGGCAATTTCAGCGTCAGTTAGGAGCTCGATTTTGTGATTCTCGTAAACATCGTTCATTAACGGGCTGAGTGAGCACATCGCACACTCTTCCACCATCTTGTGTGGTGAAAACACTTTTCCGATTCTTACCGTGTTGCCTCCAATAGAGGGCTCCTTTTCAACCAGATACGTTTTTACGCCATTTTCTGCCAAGGCGAGCGCTGCGGTGATTCCTGCGATGCCACCGCCTACAACGAGAGTGGCGTTGGTAACGTCAACACGAAACTCAGAAAGGGATTCCGCATGCTCGAGCCGTTGTAGAGAAGCATTGATGAGGTCGCACGCTTTGTTGGTAGCGCTCTTTCTGTCATCGGTGACCCACGAACATTGTTCCCTAATATTTGTGATCTCAAGAAGATACGGATTAAGGCCTGCATCGCGCATACAGCCCCTGAAGGTCTGACCGTGATTGTTAGGCGAACAAGCCGCGATCACAACGCCATCGAGGTTGTGTTTGCGAATGGATTTCTTGATCTTCTGCTGGCCTTGTAGCGAACAGAGGTGTTGATCAGAGTCTACAACGTTGGTGCGTTTGAAATCTTTATCTAACCTATCAATATCGATTGCGTTTGAGATGTTTCCATCGCATCGACATAAGAAGACTCCGAATTTCGACACTTCAAACGGCCTCCATCTTTTCAATCAGTGGAGCTACATCGATCGTCGAAAATTGAAGGCATGCGTCTCTTGACTTGTCGGCTCCGAGTAACAATGCTACGAGTTGTGATACGTTTAACACAGGTACGACGCGATTGAATCGTTCTTCGAACTGGCGCTGAAATCTATCGAGAATTAATTGACAGCCAGCACACATCGTCACGATAACGTCCGGCTCTTCAGCGAGCACGCTCTCGAGCTTTCTAAAGCTTGTTGCTTCTGTATACTCGTCTACGCCGATGAGGTGCGAAAAACCAAGACCACAGCAAGAAGATCGTTCAGAATAATCAACGAGTGTTGCTGAGAAAGCCGCACATATTTCATCCAGCAACGTAGGGTATTCCCACAACCCGCCAGTTACCTCGTCGTAAAATACTTTTGTATAATGGCACCCGTGATGCGTTGCTATGTTAACCTTAGAGAGAGAGAATTTCGCGCGCTCTGCGAGGATTTCTTTCAGACTATAAAGCACCTCAGCAGCGTGATAGACCGTCACGCCTCCTTTGTACTCGTAGTTCACTGCCTTCAAGACGTCGTTTATCGCTGCCCGCGTTTTGTTGTCGTTAAGTTCACCAATACACTCCTTTAGATTCGCGTATGAGGTGGGGCACGTGCAGACGACATTGGTGTACCCTGAATTGTATGCAAGCGCAAGATTTCTGGCATTAAGACTGAGATTGGCCTCAGGAGGAACCACCCCGCAGTGCCCTGCAAATCCGGTGCACGACGATTGGTTCGGATCATCGAAGTAGTCAACGTTCAAAGAATTCAGTATGAACCTGAACGATCGTTCGATGCCTGGGTAGAACGTCCCTGCGACACAACTCTTGAACAGGTACAAGCGTTGAGGCAGCTTGGTGGAAGACGTTAAGACTAGCGGATCAGTGGTCGTTGAAAAGCCCTCCTTTGTTGCAGGTTAATTTCAAAATGGTCCTGATCTCTTTGAGCGCTTTAGCTGGGACAGGTATGTCTCGAGCGTTTAGAGGGGGCAGTCCCAGCTCTGCTCTCAGCGTTGTGATCATATTATGGTCGACAAGTTTGCTCAACAAGCCAAGGTCGTGCTCGAACAATTCAGGTGAAACGGTCACGCCGTTACGTTCTAACGATTGAAACAGCAACGACGCTTTTTTGTAGAGCTCATCCGGTGCGTATCCCTCTTTGAACGCCTTGTTTCTCGCGTTGAGTATGATGGAAGCCGGAGTGTTATTTCGAGGACACCGGGAATTGCAGGTGTAACACTGGCCGCACAGCCAGATAAGGGGGTCTTTTGCGAGCTCGTCTGCTGAACACTCTTGCGCGCGTCGGACAATTTCACGAGGGCTGTAGTCTTCGAACACTTTTGCAGCCGGGCATCCCGCTGTACATCGCCCACATTGTAGACACTTTATGATATTGTCCTTTTTGTACAAAAACTCAAAAGTGGGCGATTCAGCGCTTATAACTTCCTTTTCTGATTCTTTTTCTTGATCCACTGCCATCAGGTAATTTTTTATGAATAATTCTATATATAATTATGCAAAGATAGAAAAATATTTCCTACATATACCAAATAAGAGCTTTTTTTGTACAATATGATAACAACGAGGTAGAGTTAAATAAATATAGAAACTAAATATGTACGTGTGGACATCAATAGCTCGGCATCGAAGCATTATAAAATTATCTGCTTAGGCTGTCATTCTGATGTTTCTGGCGCTGGTTACGTGTTACGATGCGGTTGCGATCACGCGCTGTTGCGCACCGTTTACCAGGACTCTCGATTGGTCGCCACGGCCGAAGAAAGTATGTGGCGGTTTTCGGCATGGCTGCCGACGATAGATAGGTTGCAGACACGCGGCCGGTCTGTTACGTATAAAAGCGAAGCGTTTGCGCGCGAGCTTGGACTGAACGACCTATTCATCAGTTTCAACGGATACTGGCCTGAGAGAAACGCGTTCTTGGAGACGTGCAGCTTTAAAGAGCTTGAGTCGCCACCAACTGTGCAACGAGCCGTCGAGAACAAGGTTAAAACGCTGGTCGTCTCTTCAGTTGGCAACACGGCACGCGCTTTTGCGCATACGGTGTCTACGACTTCTACTGATCTCAAGCTAATTCTCGTCGGGTTGGAAAGTGCTATAGGAAAGTTATGGCTCCCCGAACCACCTTCAAGGAATATTACCCTGGTGGTGCTTCAGCGGGGAAATGATTATTCAGACGCCATTGCCCTTGGTGACAGGCTCGCAGCGTTACCGGGACTTACGACAGAAGGCGGAGCTATGAACGTCGCACGGCGTGACGGCCTGGGCACGGTAATGCTTGAGGCTGCTGTTACCATTGGCAGAGCGCCCGATCATTATTTTCAGGCAGTTGGCAGTGGGGCTGGTGGAATTGCGGCTTGGGAGGCCTCTTTGCGTCTAAAACACGACGGCCGGTTTTTGGAGGGCCCGCTTCCGAAATTGCATTTGTCCCAGAATTTGCCGTTTGCGCCTATGGTCAGTGCCTGGAACGCAAACAGAAGGACTATCGAACCATCGATCGACATGCCCGACGCTAAGAAATCTATCGAAAAAATTCACGCTGACGTGCTGTCGAACAGAAATCCCGCATATTCAGTCAAAGGCGGGGTGTTTGACGCGCTGAAAAGCACGAACGGTCAGATGTACGCGGTGTCAAATAGTGAAGCGCGGCGCGCTGCACGCCTCTTTGAAGATCTTGAAGGCATAGATATCGTGCCTGCGGCAGCGGTTGCTACAGCGTCGTTGATACAAGCGGTCGCTCAAGGAGGCATTAATGATTCTGATGTGGTGCTTCTTAACGTGACGGGAGGCGGCACGCAAAAGCTTAAAGAAGACAAAGCGTGCTACCAGATAAAGCCCGATATTCGCGTGGCAACCCCAGAGGCGGACCTTGGCGAGTTGCAAGAAGTGCTGACATAAGGGGGGTACGGCATTGACTCCGGAAGAAGAAACCGTTGAGCTCTTCGCACAAAACAAGATAGACCTTGTAGCCACGTTGCCCTGCGACAGGCTAAAGAACCTGCTGCCCCTCGTAGGCAAGCGCTTTTTTGAGGTTCCGCTTACGAGGGAGGAAGATGGCGTCGGAATCTGCGCCGGCGCGTTCCTAGCAGGAGCGAAACCTTTAATGCTGATTCAAAGCACCGGCGTCGGCAACTTGCTGAACGCCTTATCATCACTCAATTTTACGTATGAACTTCCACTGCCGATTGTTGCAAGCTGGCGCGGAGTCTATCAGGAGGGTATACCCGCCCAGGTTTACTGGGGGACGCATATGAAAGCGGTGCTAAACGCGCTAGATGTAACGACCTATGAGGTTCACACCGTAGAGGACTTGCCGGTCGTCGGTCAGGCCATACAGGATTCGTTCAGCACAAATCTGCCGGTAGTTGTGCTTATCTCTCCGGAGTTGTGGCAATGCACGCCTCCAGACGCCTTCCAACAACCGGGAGATGAGAGAGTAAACTTCCTGGGGGAATCCTCAAAAGAACGATCGAAATCTGCTGCTTTGTCGTTAGAAGCCCAGGTTGAATGTCCGGTGATGACTCGCTATGAAGCGATCGAAGCAGCCGTTCCTTACCTTCGAGGGCGGACGGTGGTCTGCAATCTAGGTGTGCCGTGCAAGGAGCTGTACGCCCTTTGCGATCAACCGAGCAACTTTTACATGCTTGGAAGTATGGGTTTAGCTTCTTCAATCGGACTTGGCATTTCCCTTTATCATAAAAGGGAAGTCGTCGTGCTCGACGGAGATGGAAGCCTCTTAATGAATCCAAATGTTCTGTGCAGCATCGCTCAACAAGCTCGAGACAACCTTACGGTTGTGGCTCTTGATAACGGTACGTACGGCTCTACTGGAGATCAGTGCACGGCGAGTCAACAACTTGACCTTGAGCTTCTGGCGCGGGGTTTTGGGATCGAGCATACAAGCAAGGTATACACGGCAGAGGATTTGCTCACAGCATTGCAGGTACCGACAGGTCCTAGGTTTATTCACGTCGTTATAAAGCCAGGGAATGCCAATGTTCCGGACTTACCCTGTTCGGCAACTGAGATCAAGAGACGTTTTATGGCACATTTGCGCGGTGAGTAGAGGCAGCGGCACACAACCTCCGCCGTGTGAAGGCTCCTTTTCAATATTGAAGCCCTTGCTGAGCTTCTTTTTAGAACGATCAACGATCTTCACTAGAAAAGCAACTCCATCGTCACAGCTCGTTTGATAGATCTCTGCGGTTGTGCCAGCTAGTTCTCGGAACTCACGCGGAAGCCGGATGATCGGGTAGGCATGAGATGGCTTTGAGCTTTGGATGCTTATCGTGTGCGTGCAGATCGGTTGCATGGACAATAATAAGAGACTGAACGGTTAATGATTTGCATTTGCAATCATTCTCCGCTCTTAAAACATGTGGAAGCATTCAAAACGGCAGGATCGGTGAGTTGCGGCAGCGAAGGCACAATTTCCGCATTCGCCGACAGCGTATATCAAAGGAACGAATAACTCTTCTTGGTTTCGTGCGTTATTTATGGCAGCAGAGCGCGTAGAGCAGTTACAGCTGATATAGCAGACGTTATCAGAACAAGTCCGGGCTGCAGTGAAGTCCTGAAAGGACTAATTACATTGGCGTCGTATTTTTGCGTGAAAACAACATTTCTTGTCATATTCTTGGTAGCCGGTTTCGCTTCTAGTTCACTCAATATCAGATTGATCGTGTGCGTTCCCGTGTTAGTAAAATGGCAGCTCCAGATTGCTTTCCCACTCGAAAAGTCGTAACTGAAGTACTGTTGTTTCGCTTCATCGTCAAACTCCACGCCTGTAGCTTGAATCTCTGCTTGAAGTAACTCTTTTCGATGTTCAACGCGACTAGACTCATTAAAAAAAAGGTAAAGCAAAAGACTGTGTGAATCACCGACGCGAACTTTTTTCGGCAAGACTGCGAAGATATAATCTACTGGAGATGTAGCAGATTCACGTTCAAATATTGGTGTGAAACGAAATATCACTGTTAGCCGATAGCCTATATACCAAAATATTAGGTATGCGACGATAAAGGACAGGAGTCCAACAGAATTCACGACGTTAAATAAACCGCTGTACCAGAGAAGACAGAGCAGAACCGTAAAGATTATCAAAAAAAGTAGTAATGTCCCAACCGTCAATCGCCTTAAAATTCTTTCCAGCCTCATCTCATCGGCTGCCTTACCCAATTTCTTGCTAGTGCGAGCTGATAGCTCGTCTCTTGATTCCGGCGATGGTTCAAAATTTGCCACACCTGTTACAACAGTGTTAAAAAAGTCTTTTTCAAAATCATGTTGCTCTGTCAAAAGCTCTATTTTTTGCGCCTTTCCACCGATTAAAGGAAGTGCGGTCTGTTTGCGTTCGAGCGATTCGGATTCCCTTTTAAATTTGTTAAGCACATAGCTCTCAAAATCAAATTCAGAGATCTGTGGGAGGTCTAAAAAAAATGGCAGACCACGCGCGTGAAAACTTAAAGCACAAACTTGGGTTTTGGTCAGCAAGTTTCCGAAATAAATGGCTAGTAGCGCAAAAATCACACTGAATACAATGACGAGAGAGCTTGCAATGTCCTTCAGAGCAATGCCAATCGCTGGTTTGAAAAAAACCATTATGGCTAACAGCACGGGTAACAAAACGGCTAAGATCGAGGCTTGCCAAAAAAGATGGCTAAGTCGCATTCTTAAGCGGTAATGTTCAGTCCTAATTGCTTCAAGTTCTTTAGCTATTTCTAATTCAGACTGATTACGGAAATTGTCGACGTTGTCCTCATTAGGTCTTTGTGTCGGGTCTTTGGGCATTCGTTCCTTCCAAACGTTTTGAGTATGCGCCTTTCACTTAAATGCTTTCACCCTTTCTGTTCAATCTATATTGATTGAGAATACTAATCGATTTTCCACATTCTCTACGTTGGGATTGGCGTTGCGGTCGCCTACGGGTACCGCATTCACGTGGAAGAGAAGCTTTTAACTGCAGAACTCGGCGAAGCATATGTGTCGTACGCGCGCAAGACGAAACGGCTTATTCCCTACGTGATCTGACGGAGTCTGAGCAATGAACTACTTGTGAAAGCTATATCCTGCCAGTATCGTATTTATACGTAATATGCGTGCTCAGGCAGCGGATGCCAATAATTGCTCTATTCGACGCCCAGCCGGCTGACAGCCGTGGAGATCAAATCTAAACCCATATATAGCGTTACTTCTTAACGTTTAACGACTTAAGCAAAAGGGAGGTGACGCAATGGGCGAAATAAAAACGATCACAAAGGTTCCGGTTGGGGCCGTCGCCTTGATGGGTGCCGCAATTGAAGCCGTTTTAGGGCTTATCTTTGGAATCATTGCAGCTATAGGCATTGGAGTTGGCGTCTCGACGTTCTCTAGTTCAGTTGCTGGGGGAGCGGTCGGTGCAGTTGTCGCTATTGTCGGCGGCGTTGTCGGCGGCTTCATTGGCGGCTACATTATAACAGCAATCATAGCACTGATCTACAATTGGTTAGCACCTAGAATTGGCGGCATTAAGCTTGAACTTGAGTGACGGCAAAGCATACGGAATCGCGTAAATCGTAGAGTTCTGACGTTAAACGCATAGCGTTTATCGTTACTTTTTTGTTTTTTAAGACAACTGCCAGTAGCCGTGCCGGTTCGTTCTTTATAAAACAAAAGCCACAGTGCTAAAGAACGTCTCGCGTTTCATTTTGACGAAAGGAGTGATTGGCGAAGCCAGTTCCCGAATTTCTCAAAATCCCTTAGTTAGGCCGTGAAAATGTCACTCGCTTAGTATCGCCTGCTCCTTCTTCACGAGAGACTCTAGACACCGCGCAGACCACCTTGCTTGCCGAAAAACGTGTCTGCTTAGAGTTTAAGCGTATGCCAGCAACGGGTTGAATCCTTACTCTAACAGGTCTCACTGTGAGGGTTCGATCCCTCCCTATATTGCATATAAACGTCAAAAACGTGCTCAGGCGGCTGGGCTTGAAGTCATGAAAAGAGCATGCAGCCCAGTGCAAAAAGCAGTTGCTCCTGCTGAGGTGTAGGTTGTTGTTGCTTATGATCGAAGCGTTAAGGAGTGGCTCCATTTATGGATACCCCTTTTTTCGCCCTTAAATAATTCTTTTGAATCACGCTTGTATTGCCTCTTAGCAACACGGGGTAGAGGCTGAAGTGCTTCGCACATCTGTCAACGTTTGCGTCAAAGTCTGGCTCATAGGAAAGACCTGTATCCACTTTGGCGATCTTCTTAAATCGTGCATGCTTCATTAACGTGAAGTCCTCGCTTAGATCTTGCCACTGAGCAGCAACCATGGGCGTCAAAAACAGCATGATGTTGTTGTTGGTGAGCCCGTTTGCATATGCCTGATTCCCACCGAGCGCAAGGGCGATGCAGTCATCAACCGTTGCCCCATTGTCGTCAGCGAGGAAGAAAAGTTGACATGTACTGCCGTTGAAATCGTGCTCAAGAGTCCTAAGGGCGTCACAAATCCCATAGAGCACAAAGATCCCGTCTGAAAAGTCTGACATGCGCTCGATCTGGTGATATACCTCTTGCTTAAGGAGCTTGCTATCGATATGAAGCCTCAACGGAAGAGCGTAGACAACGACAGCAAGATCGTCTACGCTTCGACGGCGAAGCAGCTGCTGAAGAACGCCATGTCTTTTTGTCAAATGTCCGCCGGAATGCGCCCCCTGTCGATGCTTCTTAACGAGATTAAAGGCCCCTTCAAAATCCTTAATAAGAAAAGGGCGGTTCTGTGATCGTAGTTTTCGTGCTAGCTCCTGCTGTTCTGTGCTGTCAACGATAACAAGCTGCTTGACGTCGTCGTCATCGGCAAGAATAGAGGTAAGCTCATCTTCGAGCATTCTACATGAAATGATACTTAAGATGGGAATGTGGCGTCACCTTATGAACACTACTTTTTTTCCAATACTTCATATAAGCATCATACACGTTTTCAGGCAAGGGATGCTTGTAATGCTTCCAGTCGATTCCACTATGGAAGAAGCTTCTCCCTGCTGATGAGTTTACTTGAAAAGACAAACAGCGCGATCGCCAGAGCGGCGATGACGACGGCTTCAGCGAGATCTACCACGACTACTGCGATAAAAGGCAGAGTCCACGGGGTTAAGTACGCGGGCACCACCAGCAACCCCCCCAAGGCGAGGCCTAACGGCTGATTTGCCCCCGCTCTCGGCTTTTGCAATGAGCTGAACGTCATCATAGCCATCGTATCGAAAGACACGAGGGAGAGGGACAAAGCGGCGGCAATGGCCGATGCCTCGAGAGGGACGGTGAGGTCTCCTCTCAGAATTAGTCCTACCGCAACATTTGCAACGGCCACCGCTCTCACAAGGAGTGAGACGAGAATGACCCCCGCTTTAAGGTAGCGCTTGAAGATGTCTCCTTGATTCATCCCGAGCGAGAGGAAATACTCAGCGCTGATGAGTGGAGCGCGCTGAAATCGCAGCTAGGGTTGCCGTGAGGTATCATACGCGCGTTGGCAGCACGACGGCTGCGTGAGTGAGCAGGAAATTGGCCGACGTAACTAGTGTTTGTCCGAGGTTGCCGACACTTAATGTTACATTATGCAATCCCTTCTCGTCACTCTAAGTGGGGTGGCTTTCCAACGTCTTGGCTCCGCTTTCATTATCCGTAGATTGCGCGGGAATCAACATAATGGGTACGGAGAATCCCTACCATCAGGTTATCAGTGGGGATGAGAAACACAGGCCAGGTGATGCAATGAGTGAATACGAAACTATCCTCAAGGATATCGAAGAGACCTTTGGCATTGTTCCGGGCTTCATGAAAGCACTTCCTCAAGAGGTGCTTGTGCACGACTGGCCGTTGTGGAAGAAATACACCTTAGAGCAAACGGCCATTCCCGGCAAGTATCGCGAGCTGGGCGGATTGGCAGTCGCGGCGAACATAAAGTGCCCGTATTGCCAGTTGATGCATACGGCAATGGCCCAGTTCCACGGCGCGACGCAGGAAGAGCTGGCTGAGGAGTACTACCTCGCAAGCCTTACCGCGCGGCAGATGCGCTGCTTTGCAATAGTTCGATCAGCCTGCTTATGCTAGTCGACGTGTGCAGCCGTGCGTACGCCGTCGAGTAGCGGCGCCCCGTATAGACAAGGCCGATGGCATAGATCACAATTACGGCAATTGTTACCGGCCACAAGACATATGCGACAACCGCGACGAAGAAGGCGAGAATCAAGAGAGCGATTGCGGAGATGGCAGCGAGGAGGATGCCGCGATGAAACATGGCCGACAGCATGCGCTTCAGCGCACCCAACGGCCGACGCCACGCATCTCGCCGAGATTTCCGCTTGATGAACGTTTCAGCCTGCGCGAGTGTGTCAGCACGCGTGCCTTGCGTATTGTCTGTGCCGCCAAGCTGCGCACCGCATTTTCGACAGAACTTCGCACGAGAGTCTGATGGCGTTCCACACGTTGAGCACGCAATATGCGAGGATGATGGAACTGCAGCGCTACTACTCTGCGTATTGCAAATAAGGCACGTGAGCGTATTGTTGTTGAGACGACCGCCGCAGTTGGGGCAAAACCGCTTCATGAAGCACGAGTTCCGCTTTTTCGAGTACAGGATTTATCAAGCTCAAAAATGAAAAAGCTTGCGATCTCAGATCTGCTCATGTTTGGTCGTTCCCTACAGCTTGAACACTCTCAAGACGCAGAACCTGCGCTCCACAGACCGAGGTGCTCTTGCTGCGCCTGTAATTGAGCGTCGTAAAACAGCCCCTCACAAGATACGTCGGGTTTATACGGCGTTGCCCTCGCGTACCCCTCTCGCACGAGTTCGTAGTTCACGAGCACGTTTTCCACAAACACGAAGCGCAGCAATCGCCCGTAGCGGTCGGTTTCAGAGACGTCTTTGACAAGGGTCACTGGCTTGCCCGCGACGAGCTCCGTCCCGTGTGGTGGCTTCAGGGCCAAGCCACTCTTTCTTTGTTGTATCCTCAGGGGCGTTCATACCGATGTACCGCACCTTGTAATCCGTGCCGTTAATGAGCACGTGAATCGTGTCCCCATCAATGACCTTCGTGACCACCCCGACTGAAGTGCTCGCCGGCGTTTCGTGGATACACGGGAAGCTCGTTGCAGCGGTGAGCGGGACAGACGGCATCGGCGTGGCCGTGCTTCGAGGAGCTGTCGTCGGCGTGGGTGAAGGGTGCACGCTCGTGGCGCCCCCGTGTGCGCCACTCGCAACGGACGCTGTCGGAACCTCCGATGGTGCGTTTGTTGCCTGAATCGTGGTGTTACCCACTCGCTGATCGGTGCATCCGCAGACAGAAATAATGAGTGCTACTGCAATTATCGCGTAAAAAGCGGGCCTGATGCCCTTCATGAATTTAAAGAGAGCGGGGGATGGCTTATAACGTTTTTCCTTTAGCTGCGACCCTTTTTGCTGGAGCCGGGTATCTAACAGAATCCGGAGCGCCTAATTTCGACGGTGCTTTTCTTGCGGCGAGTTATATCACTCCTGACGACTAGTATGCCAGATTATGCAGTGGCACGCGGCCAAGCAAGAGTTTTCAAGCAGCTGACCGCCTTAGTTGTGCGTGTCCCAAGTGCCTGTCGTACATAACCTCCCCCCTCACTTCAACCGCCGGCTGGTGATTGAAATCACCGCAACTTTTCTGAAGAGAACAAGCCGACCGTGTGGGCCTTTCGTGGCTTCGAGTTTGAAGCCGCTATTCCAGCGGGCAGCAGTTTTTTACAAAAAGCGGAGCCCAATTTGGCGAGCCCAATTTGGCGTTATCGCGCAGTCTGGTTTATATAGGACGGTTAGATAGCGTTCTGTATTGATTCATAATAGGAGTAGCATGACACAAAATCTGAATACGAGGTCGGTTACGATCGACAAACTTGTTGTTCCCTCGCGCTGGCCCACAGAGATCCAAGGGCTCGGTCTCGACGGAACGCGTTTCGAAAGAACAGGGGTGGACAGATTAAGGAGAGGCGGTTGGTAAATGTCCCCCTACGCAGACCCCCAACAACGTCGCGAATACGACAAAGAACGCAAGCAGAAGCAGCGTTCCCAGGGGCGGACAAAAAAAAGGGAGGATACACGTCCAACCGAACTTGAAATCAAGAACGCTGAAGATCTGCGCGGCCTATTCAACGAGGTTGTCACCGACGCGCGAAACGCCGATGGCACTTCACTCCCGCTTGAGGCCAAGTTGCGAATCAAGTTACGCGCCGTGGAAATCGGCCTCCGGGTCATTGAGATCACGAATCACGAGCAACGCATAGCCGCGCTCGAGGAGCAATCAAAATGAGCCAACACGAATCGAGAATCAAGAACCTCGAAGCTGACCGTACGAGCAACGCCACGAGTGAGACGGAGATTCCGCGTGATTCCGTGGCGTTCGCCAGGTTGTTGCATATAGAGCCCGATCCCTGGCAGTGTGACCTCCTCACCTCGAACGAGCCGCGCGTTATCCTCAACTGCGGACGTCAGACGGGCAAATCGACGATCGTCGCTATCCTCGCGCTTCACCACGCGCTCACTAATCGCAACGCGGTAGTGCTCATCCTCGCGAAGTCGCAGCGGCAGTCAGAGGAGCTCTTGCGAAAGGTCGTTACCTTCTTTCACCAGCTTGGAGAGCCTGGTGGCAGCCGAGGCGAATCCGCCACTGCGCTCGAACTCAACAACGGCAGCCGGGTCTTAGCCCTGCCCGGCTCAGAAGAGACGACTCGGGGATACAGCGCGTCGCTGCTCCTTATTGACGAGGCCGCGCAGGTTTCCGATGCGCTATATCATTCGTCCACGCCCATGCTTGCGGCTTCAAACGGGCGGCTGATCCTTCTGAGCACGCCGCGCGGCAAGCAGGGCGTATTCTACCGCACGTGGAACGAGGGCCAAGGGTGGAAGAAGATTACCGTGCCTGCTGAAGGGTGCCCCCGCATCACAAAGGAGTTTCTCGACGACGAACGGCGCACCATGGGCGAGTCGTGGTTCCGCCAGGAGTACTGCTGTGAGTTTACGCAGGAGCAGGGGGCGATCTTCAATGAAGCCTGGGTGCAGCTCTACGTTCCGGGGCAGCTTCCACCGATGGACGTGGTCATCCAGTCGTGGGACACCGCCCTTAAAGCGTCGGCGACGTCAGATTATGTCGTAGTGCAGGTGTGGGGCCGCTCAGGCGACGATTATTACCTCCTCGACCAGGTGCGCCGTAAAATGGACTTTGACCAAACAGTGGAGGCGATCAGACGTATGTCAGAGCTGTGGCCCCAAACAACGGCGATCCTCGTGGAATCTCAGACGCTCGGGGACGCGATCGCGTCGCACGTTCAAGACGAGATCGAAGGCATCACCTCCGTTCCTGTGCGGGGGAACAAGGAGCGCCGCGCCTGGAACTGTGTTCCATTATGGAGGCTGAATCGCGTGTGGCTTCCTACTCCGGATGGCGATCAGTACAAATGGATACACGAGTATTTGCAAGAGCTCCTGAACTTCCCTGACGCGGCGTACGACGACCAGGTGGACGCCACGACCTTGGCCCTCAACCACCTGCGGGGGAAACTGTTTCCGAGCGCACAGCAACACGTCGCTCGCGTGCGCACCCAACCCATCGCGGGCCGTTACTACAATCTCGCATGGGTTCCCGCGCACCTCGACCAACACGGGGCTGTCTTGGCGCTCGATATGAAAACCTATGACGTCGTATTCCTTGAGACGCTTCTTCCGAGTGCCGTTCGGCACCAGCTCGCCACGGTTGCAGCGATTTCGCGCTCCTATAACGACGCGGTCGTGTTCGCGGTTCGCGGCTACGACGAGGGGATGTTGCGCGCCCTCGACGATGGGGGAACGTGGGTTGAACGAGTTACGTTCACCGCGGATATGTGGCAAGCGGCCTATGAGAACCTGGACTTGCTCCTCCGCAACGGGAAGGTCCGCTATCCCGCGTATTCGCAACTTATGGCCGAACTCGACGCGTTTGCATTCTCGAACTCCAGGAGCGGCAAGCCCGAATATCCGCGGCACCCGACCGTACAGGCGCTCTGTTTACTGACGTACGACTTGAGCCCACGCCCTGATTTTCTAGACAATGTTTACTCCAATCATGATCTTGATGATCTTGGCTTGTTTTAGTAAGCTCAAAGTCCTCACAGGCTCTCAGAAATCTGGCACGCACACCGGCCCGGTGCTGTGCAAAAGCACAGACCCGTTTCAACGAGTCCTCCGCAGTCGCATTGAGCTGTCACGCGCAGAGCACGCTTGCGTTGCCGAACGCATGCTCGCGCCCACATCGGGTTACAAGCGCTCAAAAAGAATACGTGGTCGACCTGAGCCTGACAGCTCACGATGTGGGTGTCTCTTATAACTAAGAAGTCGGAGAGCCTCCCTCGCGCTACACAGGGACTCGTTGAAATGACGACAACGTTCTAATCAATGGCACTGAAAACAGTGGGCTCGGCCGGATTCGAACCGGCGACCTCTGCCGTGCGAAGACGGAGGATTTGGTGCGTGGGGTGCGGTTTTGGTGCGGGTACGAGAGCGCACCATCAGTGATTCCGCAGACGCCGATAGATGCTTAGAAGTAATGTAAAGGCAATCAGCTAGCACGTTTAGAGATAACCATGGTTAGTGCGAGGAAAGGGGAGCTTGTCGTGCAGCGACTCGAGTCGCTGTTCGGCAACGTCACCTTCGATGACGATTATTGGCGGGAACAAAACGAGCCGTTTTGGCTAATCGCAGAGACGATCCTGTCCCAAAATACCACCTCCGCGAATTCGAGGGCGGCCTTTCGGAGTCTTTTTTTATCATATCAAACCGTTGAGGCCGTTTCTTTGGCAGGCGTGCAAGACGTAGAGCGCGCAATCAAGCAGGCGGGGTTGTACGAGGCCAAGGCGAGAAGCATAAGCGCGGTGGCACGTGAGGTAATGGAGACCTACAACGGCGATACGTGGTCCTTCATCGGTGGCAGCTATCAGTCTGCGAGAGAACGGCTCCAGAACGTCACCGGCATTGGGCCGAAAACAGCAGATGTAGTCCTCGTTTTTGCCCGCGACTTTGACATCATCCCCGTCGACACACACGTGTTCAGAGTGTCGCGGCGCATCGGGCTGGCTCCGCTGAAAGGAGGTTATGATGCAGTTAAGATGGCTTTAGAAGACGAAATACCGCCTGGAAAACGAAAGTTCGCCCATATCGCCCTGATCAGATTAGGCAGAGAAATATGCGTCGCGCGGGGGCCGCGGCACTGGAAGTGCCCGCTTACGGATTTGTGTGACTACTACCAAGCGACGTCTTGCGACGCCAGTCACACTTGTTAAGGTTTACAGAAATCGGACTGTTTCAAGATTCATTGGGCTTCTGGTTTCAATCTTGAATTTCTTGTATATGGTGCTCGCCAGATCGATGCATTTGTTTTCCTCGCCGTGGCTTGTGACGATCTTTTCCGGCCGGGGGTTTAGCCGCTTGACGTATTCAATTAGCTGTTGTCGGTCTGAGTGCCCGGAGAATCCATCAACCGTCTCGACATTCATGTTCATTTGCATGGTGGCAGTTTTGCCGTTGTTTGACATCGGCAGCTCTTTCCACCCTTTCTGTATGCGCCGCCCGAGCGTCCCTTCTCCTTGATACCCTACAAAGACTAGGGTATTATTCGGCTGTGGCCCGAGCGCTTTCAGATATTCCATTACGGGGCCACTGTTGAGCATGCCTGAGGTGGCGAGAATTACACACGGTTCGCCCCGCACAATGTCGTCGCGCATGTTTTGCTCTACCTGCACGAAACTGTCTGAGAGAAACGGATTCATGCCCTCGTGAAATATCATGTTTCTCAGGTCATTATTGAGGTACTCGGGATACGTCGTATGAATAGCAGTTGCCTCCCAGATCATGCCGTCGAGGTACACGGGTATCTCGTCAATTATCTTCTTGCGAATCCCCTCCTCGAGAACGATCATAACCTCTTGGCTTCGTCCCACCGCGAATGCCGGTATGAGTACTTTGCCGCCCTTTGACAGCGTTTGGCGTATGATAGAGTACAGCTTGTTTTCAGCCTCTCGTCTCGACGGCGTTTGGTCGTGCGGTCCCCCATAGGTCGCCTCCATTATCAACGCCTCGAGCCTTGGAAAGCTATTAACTGCTGCGTCAAACAGCCTGGTTTGTTCGTACTTGAAGTCTCCAGTGAAAGCGACGTTGTAGAGCCCCTCTCCCACGTGAAAGTGGGCTATCGATGACCCGAGGATGTGTCCCGCATTGTGGAACGTCAGTCGCACGTCGGGGGCTATATCGGTAACTCCGCCATAGTTCAATGCAATCGAGTGTTTTATGACTTCCCGTATCTTAGCTGAATCGTAGGGGATCTTACGGCCTTCGCGGGCCGCCACATCAATGTAGTCGAGTTGCAGAAGCGACATGAGGTCACGCGTTGGCGGCGTGCAGTATATCGGGCCTTCATATCCGTACTTGAATAGGAGCGGGACCAGGCCTGCGTGATCGAGGTGTGCGTGCGTGACGACAACTGCGTCAATCTGGTCGAGGGGGCTCACTTCAGGCGCGTAAAGATAGGGCGTCGCACTATCCTCTGATCCTACGTTAACACCGCAGTCGACGAGTATCCTCGATTCAGGCGTCGAGAGCACAAAAGAGGTTCTACCGACTTCACGACATCCGCCGAGAGTAGTCGCCCGTATCCATTGGTCTTTTGAGGTGATCTCCCGGTGAATCTTTCGGCCCATCGCTTTCAGAAGCTCCTTACGCTCGTCGCTGAAAGAGCGCAAGTACTGGCGTATCTCCTTCACAGTAACCGATTCGATCGGAGGGGTTCGTACCACTCGTGGCGTCCACCCTATCTGCTTTGTAATCTCTCGGAGTGTGGCGCCGTGCCTTCCGATTACAAGTCCCGGTTTTTTGGCCTCAATAACGATCTCACCGGTGTCTAAGTCAAAATAGTGGTTTGTAATACCCGCCTCTTCGGGCACGATATCGCTTATTTCTTCTATTGACTTCTCGGGGTCTGCCAGAACACGAGGATCTGGCCTTACTACTATGCGCTTACGCAGTTCTCGGGCGAGTTTCTTAACTATCTCTCCGTTGTCTGCGAACGCGCGAGGATCGTTAGTGTAGATCACGACTTCGGGCCCTTCAAACTCAAGTTCGGTAATCTTGATGTTAGAAGGCAAGCGTTCTTTGACACGCTGTGTCAACTCAGTAAGAGCTTCTTCAACCGGCATTGTGCGACTTCCACAAAAACAAAAAAAATACGAGAATAAAAGTTGGCAAGAAATAGATTGTTTAGATTGCTAGAGCGGCTTTTCTTTTGTCTATCTCATCCTTGTTTACTTCGACATATCCCTTTGCAGTGATCTGCACGATCCGCATGCCGTTGCCTGAGGCCGAATCTCTCTTCATTGCGGACGAAAGCGCTCTAATAGCGAGGTCTACCCCCTCGTCGACGGAGATTTTTTCGCTGTATCGATCTTCTATGACGCCAAAAGCTATTGGGGATCCTGATCCTTGCGCTGAAGCCAAGCGCTCTTCAATTTGACCTCCTACGGCGTCCAAAGAATACAGCGACGAGGCGTTCTTATCGAAGCCGCCTATCATAAGCTGCACAAAATACGGGTAGTAACGGTTGCTGTTCAGAATGTTTGACAACAAAGTTGATATTGCTCCGACGGTCATCGGTTTGCCCTGTCTCATTTTATATAGTTTAGCCTCTACGGTTATGGTGCGCACAAGGCTCTGCGCATCGCCTACGCCGCCAGCGATCGTCATACCGACGAGATCATCAATCTGATAAATCTTCTTGCCTTCTTTGCTGGATATGAAGTTGCCCATAGTCACGCGGCTTTCTGATGCGAGCACAACACCGTCGTTACAGACTATACCTATAGTAGTCGTGCCTTTATAGTGGTCGACATTAGTCATTTTATGTCCTCAGCAAATAGTAAACAAAAACCAGTAAACACTCTCTAATTCTTTACGTTTCTATTTAAACCTATCTATATGCTGGTAATCGGCAAAGATTCGCAGAATTGCACTAAATCCAAATTGCAACGCTCGATTGGTGCTATTCAAAATCAACTTCTACAATTATAGTTATGTTCTCAGACTTTTTCAACTTTTCGACAAAGCCGCGATCGAGATCCGCTGCTGCCTTGTCTGCACCGATCATAAGCGTGCGGCCTGAGGTGAACCCACTCGTTCTGACAACCATATCATTCGCATCGGAGTGCGCTAAATCAGCGCTTCCGAAACCTGTGATAACTTCGCTCGCGTGTCCCGTGTGCATCCTAAAGCGGACTTTCGCGGCGTTGGTCTTCAAGGCAGCTTTGACTTCGCTGGTCAGATCGTTTAAAGCTTTATCGGCTAACACTGCGACAACGCAATCTGCCCGTTTTGAGATATGGGCGTCTTTGGTGATTTGAAGCGTCGTTTTGTGTCTCGCTGTAATATTGCAATGGCCTTTGGCTCGGATCGTGTCCCTTATCATCCTATATTCTATATTTATACTCCTCTGTGCAAGTACTGGTTGATGCGTAATGAATCGAGAGATCAACCTTGAGTGTTACTCGTGCTCGCCAGATAAAAAAGTGCTGCACGAAGTCCTGCACAGCGGTAAGAAACTCGTGGTTCGCTGCACAAGCTGTCACGTAACGCATCAGGCTGAACCAGCGGATCGTACCCCGATGGTGAAACTCAAGGTCGTCGTGAGCGATTACGATCACTCATACGTGCGATGGTTTGAGGTAGGGGTGGGTGAGCGATTGCGCGTCCGAGACGAGATGATCGTGGAAAATGGCTCGATTGACGCCGTGCGGATCACCGCTATCGAACTTAGTGACGGAGTGCGGGCAACCGAAGCTGGAGCCGAGACGATTAGGGTGGTTTGGGCGCAAAAGATCGATAAGCTAGTCGTTAAGATAGCAGTTCACACAGGCAATATCACACGATCGTATAAAGTGCCGTTTGACGGCGAAAAGGAATTTGTCGTTGGGCACGAAGAACAGCATGGAAAGATTGCCCGGGTTAAGGTCAGGCGGGGCCCCGTTCTTGAACGCGCAGGGCAAAGCGCAAAGGCAAAAGACGTTGCGAGAGTCTATGTCACAAGCCCCGTGAGGAGAAATGAACGATCCAGGTCAACCTACCGCGGGCCTCGCAAGTCGGCGATTAGACGGTAAACAAACGATGTCCTTGGAGCCGGAACGAATATCACTGCTGCAGAGCTTAAAGCGCCGGGGTATAAGTGAGCGAGTACTGAGCGCGATGAACACGGTAAAGCGCGAAGATTATGTCCCTGACAAATGGCACGATTACGCGTACCACGATGAGCCGCTGCCAATTGGAAACGGACAGACGATTTCTGCCCCTCATATGGTTGCTATAATGTGTGACCTCCTTAGCGTTGAGCCGTCGTCAAACGTACTTGAGGTAGGAACCGGTTCGGGTTATCATGCTGCTGTGCTAGCGGAGCTTACGGGGGACGGAATTGTTTACACGATCGAGAGATTTGAGCGGTTAGCGCAGGAAGCTAGGAGACGCGTGCCTTCGAATGTGATCGTTACCACTGGCGACGGGTCTTTGGGGTTCGCTGAAAAAGCTCCGTTCGACAGGATTCTTGTGACTTGTTCGGCTCCTGACATTCCGCCTCCGTTGCTTGCACAGTTGAAAGGTGGAGGTCGAATGGTACTACCGTTGGGAAGGGGGCTCCAAGAACTATATTTAGTTTGCAAGAACCACGAGATAACAAAGGAGGCGCACGGGGCCGTCGCTTTCGTTTTGCTTGTCGGCAAATATGGGTTTAGTGAAGCGCGTGGCGGAGGGCGAGCGAATCGCTTCCGTTTCTAAGCCCACAGGCTGCCTTCACAGCCACTGGGTGAGTGACCTTTGATCTGCACCCTTTTGAGCGTTAGCGATCCTCTTTAAGGTGTTTTCGACCCTATCGCGCGAGAAATCGTGCTCGTCACAAAGGAAACTGAAAAGTTCTTGCTCTTTTGCCGGCGTCCACGCTAAATTATATTCGTCAGTGACGTCAGGGTCGAGGAAAAATTGTTTGATAGGGCCATAGTCAATGCTCGCTCCAAGATTATCCAGCGCTTCTGTAATGCCAAAGCGCTTAATCATTCTCAAGGCTTTTTTTGGTCCGATCCCTTTTACTCCTTTGTTGTAATCAGTGCCGACAAGGATGCCGACCTCAATGAGCTGCTCTCGAGTAATTTCCAAAGAGGAGAGAATGTCGTCGAGCTCGAATAATTCAGGACTGATACTCACGTAAACATTCTTGCCTGGCAGTTTGCGCCGTCCAGTTATCGTCAGGTTTCTGACTAGCCGAGGCGTGCCAAAAAGCAGTGCGTCTGCGTCTTGAGATCCGGTATATGAGACGTCTCCTTTGATTGTCATATACGCCGCTTGTGCTTCTCCTTCGCTCGGAGCAAGGACTACCGGGATTCCTAGGTAACGTAGCAGGGCAACTGAGCTCTCAAGCACTTGATTATCAATTCGAGCCGACGCTTGTGCGTATTTAAAAGCGTCAACTCTTCCTTCTGCTCGAGCCTGCACCCATTCTTGCGTCGCACGCTCGCGCGTTTCCCTGCGCCTGATCACGGTGTCCTTTTTCATTTCTGGCGGTTCGCCGTCAAAAACGTAGACTGGCCTGACGCCTGCTTCTATGATGTTAGCGGTTCGATAAAACAGCCCGGAGAGGTGAGAAGTAACCCTCCCTGCACTATCCATTAAGGGCGTCCCGTCCCTCTGCCGAATGATGCTTAAGAACTGGTATATCGCATTGTACGCGTCAATGGCGACCGTGTCGATATGCTCAAGGTCTATCTTGCTCCGCGGAAGAAGATCTCCGATTGGAACCCCCATGTTATCAACTCAGAGCATTTATTGCTATGCGAAGAGCTACATTAAACCTACGCAAGGATAAACTTTGCCGGACCCGACTAGTGAAAGATGATGCATCACGTTAAGGAGCAATCTTCTCTATTTTGCGTTTATTAGTTTCCTCCTCGCACGGATCCTTTCATCGCGTTCTCAAGTTCTAAAACTGAGAGGCGCGGTGCGCGCAACTCTATATATCAGAAGCGCATACGGCCACGGTAGAAGTGGGGCCGGATTTTGCTGATTTTGTCGAACACGTTTGTAGCAGTCGGTGCTTAGGGGGTCTCTTTTCGTGAATGAGGTACTGAAGCGCATTTCGCCGTTTAGCATGATGCTCTTCATCATCGCAATCCAGTTGATCGCGCTTCTATTGGCTAACCCGTTTCAAGCATCGGACATCAAAGCGTTCAATAATCCACAATCCGTGTTCAATCCGCTCTATTATTTTCTGCTTATTTTGGTTTTCACAGCATTTTTGCTGCTCATCATCAGGCTCGGCAAACGGTGGGTGATACAAGTTATCATCGGCCTCGTAATCATCTCAACACTTTACTTCGTTTATTCGTCAGTCCTACTCAGTCTTAACAGTGGGTGGCTCATCGCGATAGCGGCAACAGCCGTGACCGCTTTTTTCCTGTTCTATTATCCAGAATGGTACGTGATCGATCTCGTTGGGATCTTAATAGGTGCTGGCGCGGCTGCAATATTTGGAATCTCTTTCGCCGTCCTACCTGCGCTGGTACTCCTAATAGCACTCGCCATCTACGACTTTATCTCAGTATACGAGACTAAACATATGGTTAGCCTCGCCGAGGGTGTCGTCGATTTAAACCTGCCGGTCTTGTTTGTTCTCCCCCGTAATAGAGGGTATTCTCACGTGAAATGGTCACGGGAAGCTTCTGAAGCGAGCGGCGAAGAAAAACTAGAGAAGCGCGAAGCGTTTTTTATGGGGCTGGGCGATGCAGTAATCCCGACCGTTTTGGTAATATCTGCAAATACGTTCTTGAATGCCCCAATGTTTGGGCTCATTAACGTTCCTGCCTTAGGCGCGGCTATTGGCACACTCGCGGGTTATGTGGGGCTGATGTTGCTAGTTCTTAAAGGAAAACCGCAAGCGGGCTTGCCGTTCTTGAACTCAGGCGCAATCGTCGGATTGCTTATAGCAAGCTATCTCGTAGGAGTCAAGCCATTCTAGCCGTCACGATGTTTCGTCGACCTGCCTTGTCCGGGGAGCGTGGTGTGCGCGAGCTAGATCAATTGAAGCTTTAAGCACCGCTGCAATTCCTTCACCAGATAGTGTTGAGATCCCGAAAGCTTCGTTAACTGGTTCTGCCGGCCCGAGGTCCATTTTATTTGCTGCGACTATGACGGGAAGGCCGACCTGAGATTTCAGCTCGCGCAGAAGGTTTAGTTGATCGGACACTTCGTATCCAGAGGTGCCCGAAGGATCAACAATGAACAACACAGCGTCTCCGAGGTTTTTGAGAGCTGAAATCGCCTGAAGTTCTATGGTGTTTCTCTTCGACACGGGGCGGTCGAGCAGTCCGGGCAAATCGACAATCTGATAACGTCGATCGCAGTACTGTATGTGTCCGACGATGATGCCCTTCGTGGTGAATGGGTAAAGTGCGATCTCGGGTTTGGCGCTAGTTACAAAAGCGACGAAACTCGACTTGCCAACATTCGGATATCCCGCAACTAATATGGTTGGCTCATCGTCTAGCGCGGGAAGCGCGTTAATCGTGTTTCTGGCGCGATTCAAAAAATCGAGATCTGGCTGGATCTCCTTCATGATGGAAGCGGTTCGTCCAAACATCTGCTTCCTAACCGCTTTTGCGTCAGATACGCGAGCCATTTTCCCGATTGCGGCCCTAGACAGCTGATGGATTTTTGTCGATGCCCATGTGACTGAAGCAAGTGATATTCTAAGCTGATCTAGTCCAACGACGATGTCGATTGTCTCCGAGTAGAACGCGCCGATCTCATCGAAGTTCGGAAATCGCCTCACGACAGCTCTAAGATTGTCCGCCAGGATGTTTGACGCTGTCAAGATCATCGTCTTCTCTGCCGTCCGCCCTGGCGATTTTCCTGCTCTTGCCCGGACACTCTTTCTGAATGCTTTGCCCAATAACTCTTCTGCAGTCGGGACAGTCGGAATATTGAACATTTCGTACTCCTAGACATCGCGAGCTAATAAAACTTATATCTCATAATTAATCATACTAATTACAGTAATGGAACTCACGTCCGTGCAAAAGGAGATCTTAAGCACTCTTATCAGCTTATATCGTCGCAAACCGCGCTCAATCAGAGGAGAAGAGATAGCCGAGATTCTTGGCCGAAATCCAGGCACAATAAGAAATCAAATGCAATCGCTAAAAGCCCTTCAGCTTGTGGAGGGTGTTCCAGGGCCCAAAGGCGGATACAAAGCCACTAGCGCCGCATACCGGGAACTGGAACTGGACACGATGGCGGAAGAAGCGCACGTTGTTTTGATTAAAAATAGCGCTGAAGTACGCGATGTTCTCATCGAGGAAATCGACTTTACGACAGTTGCACATCCAGACGTGTGCAGTGCAGCGATCAAGATAATTGGAAACATTCGGGAGTTCGACATTGGCGACACTCTTAAGCTCGGTCCGACTCCCGTGAATAATCTAACCATAAAAGGCACGGTTTGCGGCAGAAACGACGCGGAGAACAAACTCATCGTTTTGGTCTCTGAGATGATATCTCTTCCGAAAGCGCCGGTGAGTGAGTATGCCTCGAACGATTTAGTCACGATCGATATCGACGCGCCGCTTCAAGAAGTTGCCAGGACCCTTATCGAGCACAATATTCAAGGAGCTCCGGTAAAACAGGGCAAAAAACTCGTGGGCGTAGTCACGCTAGAGGATTTAGGAAGAGCCGTTGCAGTTGGAAACCGCGGCTCCGCAGGAGATATTATGAGTCGAGACTTGCTGTCAGTTGAAGACGATAGGCCCGTTTACGAGGCCATCCGTCTCCTCCAGGAACATCACGTCGGCCGACTGCTGGTAACGAACAACGGTTCTCCAACGGGAGTCATCACGCGAACCGACGTGCTGCGCGAGATTCTCAATTCTGTGATGCTTGCGTGAAGCTCACACATTTCGCGAGCCGCTTCGTTTCGTAATTTCGATAAGGGGGTGACTGTCACTCTCTAGGATTTGAATATCCGCTAGCGATTTCAGTCCCACGTTCTGGGCCGTTCGCTCCATACCCAAAAAAACGTCTCGATCCATCGTAATGATATAAGCGTCGGCCTCTTTCAGTTTTAAGCGCTTAGCTGCGACTGCCCGGTGATGGCCGTCTACCAGCAAGATCTTGTCACGCTTCTGAATAACGATTAATGGTTCAGCCAGACCCTTCTCAAGCTCATATTTTCTGCCTTCAAGCTCGTCCGCAAATATCTTTGACTGCGTTGGGACTAGGTCGACAATCCTCACTCGGCCAAAGTGCTCTTCGACTTGGACTTTGTGAATCGTTCGTAGCGTGCGCATAAGCTTCCACACCTTGTCAGGTGTGGCCCGTTCAATCTGCGATCTAATGACGTCTGTGTTTGATATTATGCCAATTACGTGGCTCTTATCATCGATTACGGGCAGCTTCTTGATGTCCGATCTAAACAACACGCGCGCAGCGTCAAACAAGTCCATGTCGCGACGAGCAACGACTAAATCGACTGACATGATATCGGCGACTTTGACCGAAGGATCACACAACAAGATGTCGAGTGATGAGACGTATCCAAGTATCTTCTGGTCTTTGACCACCGGAAACCCGTCGTGTTTTGTGTTTTTTATAAGACTTATGACGTCTATGACCGTGTCTGAGGCTGAGACGGTAACTACCTCGCGCGTCATGTAATCTTCGACTTTGAGAGAACTCATTTTCTACCCATTACTGCGGTTTACAAGTAAATTAACCTAACTGCGGACCGATAACAGGCATCGTCAGCTTCTGCGACAGTCGTTCGATAACGTTAATAAGCTTACGGAGCCATTCTATCTTTATGCCAACAGGCGCGATCGTGTACGATCCTGCATACAGAGACCACGACACAGGGGATCATATCGAATCCAAAAGCCGAATAGATGCAATTATGGGACGTATACGAGAAGATGAACAGGCAAGACGTGTTCAGATACTTAAGCCGTTTAAAGCGGCCCCCGACCAAGTCGGAACCAATCATGACGTCAAATATATCGCGCGCGTGCGCCGACTTGCTGAAGCAGGGGGCGGCTGGCTCGATTTGGATACGTATTGTTCCTCGAGAAGCTATGAAGTGTCGCTCCTCGCCGTCGGAGGGGTCATTTGTGCTGTTGATGCCGTTATGGCGGACGTGCACAACGTGATGGCGGTTGTCAGGCCTCCTGGCCATCACGCAGTTTGGAACAAAGCAATGGGATTTTGCATCTTTAACAATGTTGCCTGCGCGGCGAAGTACGCCATCGCAAGTAAAGATATCGAACGGGTCCTAATCATCGACTGGGATGTGCATCACGGCAACGGAACGCAAGCATCCTTCTACGGTGATTCGCGTGTGTTGTATATGTCGACGCACCAACGACCTTTTTTTCCAGGAACTGGCGATTTTGAGGAGGCAGGATCGGGAGAAGGCGAGGGTTTCACGGTGAATCTGCCGCTTCCTCCAAGCGTCAATAATGACGGCTTCTTCTACGCATATGACCGCCTCTTCATTCCAATTGCACAACAGTTCGAACCTCAACTCACCTTCGTGTCGGCTGGACAGGATATACACTACGCGGACCCAATCGGCGGCATGCTTGCCACCTCGAATGCATTTAGAGGATTGACTGAACGGGTGAAATCTGTGACCCCGCAGGGGCAGGTCATCGCCTGCCTGGAAGGAGGATATGATCTCCACGCCCTAGCTGATTCTACGCTCGCAATATGTGGGTCGTTATTTGATTTCCCGACGCAAGTGGAAGAAGACGACGTCAACGGCGGAATATCGAAGCACGTCAGCGATCGGGTTGAGAGGGCGATCAAGGTACAATCAAAATATTGGGAACTGTGATTCTAGTCGCAATTGTTGAGCGTCCTGTCAAAGTAACGGGCTAGAAAAAGCCGCATCCCGTCGCTATCTAGAAGCTCTTCGTCTTTGAGGATCTGAAACTCCTGTTCCATCGCTCGCAAGATTGCCTTGCTCGAGCGCACGTTCTTGAACTCGGCTGCTACGTATTCGGGCAGCGTGAGATACTTGCGTCGAAGCTCAACGACGTAGCGGCCACCGTCTATGTATGGTCCTGACAACACGAGAGGGTTGTTGGCGTATTTCTTTTTGAACTTGTTGGCGTGTCGCTTGGAGTCGACAGGCGGGCCCTCGTGTCTTTCCACGGCAGGGAGTTGCGAAACTAGCATTTCAAAGAGCAAGACGGCCTCCCCTCTCTCGTAATAAATGTCGCCTCGCAGGGCCGAAAAGCCGTGTCGCACCAGCGCGATCAGCATTCCCTTGTGAGCTCGCTCGAGCTGCGGGTAAGCGATATCGTCAACGAGATCTGGCAAGTCAAACTTCACGCCAAATACGGTTGTTTTTCGTTTCTTGACAATGGCTTGGAAGGCGCTAGCGTCGAGGGGCGGAATCTGCTGGGGAAAAAAACACTCTATGCACGGGCTTTCTAGGAAGCTCCTTGCAGAATCAATGAAAACAGAAAAACTATCTAGCGAGACTGCAGCAGCTACGTTTCGATTTGTGTCTACTGGGTCGATAACCGCCAAAGGGCTGGCGAAACTGTTGCGAGCGTCTTCACTAGTCAAGCTGATGCAGGTCCCTACTTTCCAATCCTGGACGCTTTTTAGTACATTTACAAAGGAGCCAAATTTGATAACGAGGAGCTCACAGAGGTATCCAGAGAATCCTTTGGTTCGTAACTCTGCGCCGTATATGCCCGCTCCCTTTAAGAACTGTTTTAACAGCCTGACGTCATCTTGTCTCCCGTCGAGGTGCTCGGCTATGAATTGCTGATGAAATGGGGTCCTATCGACTGCTGAGAGTATTTGGCGCGTATTCTTGATTCGGTAGTGCGGCACGACATCAATAGCGAAACCGCCGCAACGAGCTTTTACATAAGGATGCTCGGCAAAACCTATGATATAGCCTTCGACCGCAATTTCTTTTCCTATTTCCAATCCGTAGCGTTCAAGGTCTTCGCGCGAAGTGCTCGCGTCAAATCCGATGAATATGTCGATATCTTGATCGCCCTCTTCGTCGCCCGAAATCCAGGTGTCTCGTGCAGCAGAACCAATTACTTCCACGGTCGCACTCAGATTTCTGCTTGCGAGCGCGCTTTCTGCAGCGGTAATCACCTGTTGGGTAACTCGGTGCAGACGCTCACGTTCGCTTCGTGAAGGTCGTATTCGTTTTAGCACGTTCATTTGCACTCGGGTTAACTCGTTTTTCATAATTTGAATTCCTCGAGCGTATCATATATGGGGCCGTTAGGAGTCAAGGTGCTTTTTTTTAGTTGAAAAGAGGAAACGTTGAGACGCCCAACGACAAGTGTTGAGAGGGGGGCCATAAGGGTAGCCAAGTCCTTCATTTCTGAAGGAATTGCCCGTTTAACTCTTCCTATGGTGATGTGCGGATCAAATCTCTTCTCTGCTGCGCGTACTCCTGTCAGTGATTCGACGATAAGCTGGTGTAATCTTTTTAGATCTGCAGAATCGCTCAGGCCTACGTGGATAACTCTCATTTTTCTTATGTTCGGAAAGGCACCGATACCGTTGAGTGTTACACAAAACGGGTGAAATGAGACAGACCTTAATGCATCGCGGATAGTTGAGAGTTCAGGAGGCGTGATATTTCCGAGGAAGCTTAAGGTTATGTGCGTCGCAGGTGGATGGACTACTTTCACTGATGTGAACTGGTGCATCTCTAGGGTCTCACGCTGAATAGTGAGAAGTCTTTGTCGTATCTCGTTATCGGGGTCAATCGCAATAAATGCTCTAACGCTCTGCATGCAGCATCATAAATGATTTAATCCTTGACTCTAATAGTGATTCACTCAACAGAGAAAAAATGAACGCCTCGCCTATTAAAAACCCCACGACTGCTGCCAAGTTCATCGTACTTAAGCCTGCAGGCTACCCCATGAAAAGCGAATTTGAATACCCGGAGGTAAGTGAACCGAGAGTATTCGATTATTACGCAAAAGAGCAATGGTTTGGCGCTTCGGTAAAGAAGGGGGACTATTTGTTTGATCGCCGGATGTATCCAGATTTTGCTTTTGAAATCATCAACGTCGAGCCTAAGCACGCGACGATCGGAAAATCAACCGTAGTTGTCGTAGAAGATGCAGACAATAGCATCCCTCAGGTGGCTGCAGGCATCCTATTTGACGACATCGTCGGACAATACGGGGCAAAGAAGAAATGCAAGCTTATCGAAAAATACTTGAACGACCCTGAAAGCTTTGGCAGCTGGGCTCCCAAGAACATTTTGTTCTTTGGGCCGTCTGGAACTGGAAAAACAATGACGGCGAAGGCGTTATCCAGTCTGACAGATGCGCCGATACTTACCGTTAAATCGACTCAGCTGATAGGCGAGCACGTAGGTGAAGGGGCCGCGAGGATACATCTCCTTTATGCGCGAGCCAAAGATCTCGCACCGTGTATCTTGTTTTTCGACGAGCTTGACGCAATAGCGCTGGATCGAAGCTACCAAGAACTCCGGGGTGACGTCCTAGAAATAGTGAATGCCCTACTGACGGAGATGGACGGAATTGAGGATAGGTCCGGAATCTGCACCATAGGGGCTACCAACCGGTATAGTGCTCTTGATGGTTCTGTGAGAAGTAGATTTGAAGAAGAGATTGAATTCACGCTCCCTAACACAGATGAGCGACTGCAGATTCTCGTGAACTTCGCAAAAACGTTCCCAATCAAACTGCACGCAACGGTTGATCTTGCAAAAATAGCAAGCAAGACGCAGGGCTTTTCAGGCAGGGATCTAGTTGAGAAGGTTTTGAAGATTGCACTGCACCAAGCGATAATTGATGAAACTGTAGTAGGGCCGAAGCATTTCGACTACGCTCTTAGCAAGATTCGAGCAGAATCTCCTCCGAGCGTACTATTTGGCTGACATTGAGCAAGTATATTACATATATTTTGGTTGAAGTTGGTGTTCTGTGCAACTGAACCTAGATAACTTCGATAAGTCCATAGTAGTGCCGTTCTCGACTATTGATTGGCCTGGAAAAGCCTCAATGGTAGTGTTTCTCCGCGGCTGCAATTTTAGATGTTGTTACTGCCAAAACTACAAGATTTGGGGCGCCGCGCCACCAATTGATGTGGACGGGTTGCTACGTGAAATTCGGCGAAATAGAGATTATATAAGCGCACTAATCTTTTCGGGTGGCGAACCGACGATGCGTCCGAACTTACTTCAGTCGTTAGCTGAAGAGGCAAAAAAAGAAGGTCTTCTGATAGGAATCGAGACAAATGGTGCATTTCCCGAGGTCTTGGATACGCTGATCGACGCTCAGTTGCTCGACGCGCTTTTTATTGATCTCAAGGCGCCTCTCTCCGATCCACAAAAATATGCACGAATCATCGGAATAGGAAACGCGAATGCATATGTCGAGAAGATTACGAAGGCCATTAACATAGGCTGCGCAGCCTTAGCTGCTCACAAGATTCTCGAGTTTGAATTGAGAACCACGCTTTTCAAAGGGTTGCTTAGCCAAAACGAAATCACTGAAATGGTCAACCAGTTTGGGGTCCGTTATGCACTTCAGCAGGGCAGAGCTGAGATGTGCGTTCAAAGAGATCTGACCACCTTAACGCGCGACGAGATCGTTGAACTGGCAGCTCAGTGTGGGCGCCCGCTTAGAATTCGAACGCGTGAGAAAGGCGACGAGGACATATGTTGAGCTACCGTTCGAACCTCGAGGGGGCGGTTTGTTAATCATCGGGTTCGTAGGATTTCCAGGGTCGGGCAAATCCGAAGCAACAGCTGTAGCGCAGGCCCACGGGTTTGTGGTCGTCGCTATGGGCGATGCAGTACGATCTTACATGCGCGAGCGGGGAATCAAGTTGAGTGAAAAAAACGTCGGCGCAATTGCAAACGAACTGCGTGCTCGACATGGGATGGACGCAATAGCTCAAATGTGCATTCCGGCAGTCCGTGCGCCCCCATCTCATAAGGTCGTGATAGATGGTCTTAGGGGAGTCGCAGAGGTGGATGCATACAGGAGAGAATTCAATAACAATTTCAAACTGATCGCTATAGCTGCGAGCCCAGAAGTTAGATTCGAGCGGGTCAAGAGCAGAAGCCGCCCTGATGACGCACTCAGTTTTCAAGGCTTTGAGGAAAAAGACGAACGCGAGTTAGCTTGGGGGCTCGAAGAAGCATTAAGCACGGCTGACTGCCACATATCGAATGAAGGGAGCCTTGACGAGCTTAAGTTTTCTGTATCTAAGGTGATTGAACGACTCTCGTCGCTTGTCCCAGCGACTGGTATCGAGATAAGCGTGCGAACGCCAATCCACGAAACAGAGGTTCAAGATAAAGTCGAACGTGCCATCCGGAACATATTTCCAGACGCAGCCTTGGAGCGCTCAAACAACTTAATAAGTGGGACCAGTCACACGCTGGAGACATTTGCGAACCTTCTGCGAGCACAGCGAATTCGATCCGCGGCAAACGTAGAGCTCATGAAACGAGTGTCATCCAACTCTTTTGAGTTCACGTTAAATAAGCAAGCGGCGCTAGTCGGAAAGGTAAACTTTTGGCGGGATCCGCTTGGCCCGATCTTCGTGCGCGTCGTCGCGCCTTCGCCTGACAAGGTGATAGAAGCGATCACAGACGAGCGCAATAAATGAAGATCTATTTTTCGTCCGCCCACGTCGATCTTGAGCAGCTCGAAGATCTTAAGGATATCGGCTTCCAAGGCTGGGAAGTAATCGCGGAGGGGCCGCAGAAGCTGGATGACGACATGATCTCTTTGATTGATCACCTCAGGTCCTCGTATGACCTTGAGATTAGCGTTCACGCTCCATTTTCTGACTTGAACATCGCGAGCCTCAATGAGCCTATTTGGGGTGAAACTCTTAGGCAGATCAAGGCGGCGATAGAGGCGGTGGCAAGCTATGCACGTGTTTTTGTAATCCACCCCGGTTATGTATCGCCCCTCGCGGCGTTCTGCCCGGATAAGGCGTTGCGCAAGAACAAAGAGGCACTGTTCCAGCTCACGCGTTGTGCGAGAGAGCATGGCGTCACTGTGACCATCGAAAACATGGTCAATGTGGAATTTCTGCTCGGTCGGTTTCCCGATGAAATAGCAGACATGCGCGTTGATGGTCTAGGCTTCACTTTTGACGTTGGCCACGCAAACACAGCTGACGCAATAGACTCCTTCTTACGAATGTCTGTAGACCACGTTCATCTGCACGACAACAACGGCCAAACCGATGAGCACTTAGTCCTCGGCTTAGGAAACATCAACTGGAGCCACGTAATGCGCGGACTGAGGCGGTATAAGGGTGTTTTCGTTTTGGAATCAAGGACACTCGATGAAGGCGTTCGAAGCTTGACGTATTTACAACGCATTACCCTTTGAGGTGTTCGCCAATTGCATCGAGTCGTCTCTTAGTCGAGCCGATCTCTGTACGGCACCTCTATTTCAAGCAGATCATCCGCGACAAATGTGTTGTGGAAGATGAGTCGCGCTTCTTCCAGCAACGGCGACGCATTTGCGTACCGAGAGCTTATGTGAGTTAGAATTAGCTTAACCACGCCCGCTTTGCGTGCTATGTAAGCTGCTTCGGATGCCGTCGAATGGCCGACAGCTTTTGCGTATCCGGCTAGGTCTCCAGCTAGCGTTGCTTCGTGAATAAGTAAGTCGGCGTTTCTTGCAGCTTGCACAACCTCATCAGAAGGACGCGTATCTCCTGCATAGACGATTTTCCTGCCTGGACGCTTTGGTCCAATCACTTGTTCTGGCATTACGACGCGATCTCCGATAGCCACTGATTCGCCGTTTTGGAGGGTTTGGTACAATGGTCCGGGCTTCAGTCCAAGCTCTTCTGCTTTTCTTCTGTCAAACTTGCCAGGCCGTTCGTGCTCTTCAAAAACATAACCGCATGCGCCTATCCCGTGATCCACAGCGAAAACTCGCACGGAGAACGAGCCTAGTTCTATCATATCTCCTGGCGAGACTTCCACAAAATCTACCTGAAACTGGGGATTAATAAGTGCAAAAAAGTTTGGAACACCCGCCCACCGAGGTCCATATACGTTTAGCTTGTCGTTCCGGTTCAGAAAGGACATAGTGTGAATCAGTCCTGGCAAGCCGAGGAAATGGTCAGCGTGCCAGTGACTTATAAATACAGAGGACAGGTTGATTCCGGTACGGCAACGCATCATCTGGCGTTGCGTCCCTTCGCCACAGTCAAAGAGGATGGCGTCGCCATCGCGTTTTATCAGTATGGAAGGAAGACTTCTAGCGACCGTTGGCATTGAGCCGCTCGTACCGAGAAAGAGTACCTTCAGCATAGTGCGGTAGTTAACAACTAGTCTGTAATCGAAGTTTTGCTCTAGTCAGAGAAATTTACGTCTTTGCTTCTAATTCGGTCGACGTGATGACGTGAGTTTTTTATGGCTACATTCGCTACGACATTACTTTTCTAACATATTTTCTGACCAAAGGTTCGGGCACGGTGATGTTTCCTTGCATTCCGTTAATGGCGATCCACGTATTGATTGCCGTACAGACCTGCAGTGCTTGGTTCTTGTTTTTGACGTTTGCAATCATTATCCTAGCGATGCTTGTCAGATTTGTAATGGTCAGGTCGTGCGATACTTCTATCATCCGCAACTGCGATGCGATCTGTTCCTGCAAATCATCTCCGGAATCACTTTCTTTTACGTTTGGCGACATAGCTTGGCTCCGAGTTCAACAATAAAATGCAGCCAATACTTTAAGCTTTCCGAAGAAAGGCTTCGATGTTAAAAATAGCTATGAAACGCCTGATATCCTCCTGTGCGGCTCCACCTGTGGAGGACAAGCTGTTTATATCAAAACGCGTGACCATTCCCCATGGATTCGACGCAATCTGAGGAACAGCTGACCCCTGAAGAGTGGAAGAAGAAGATGGAAAGAAAGAGAAAAAAACAAAAAGAGATCCTACCAAATGAGTCAGAAATCTACGAAATGAACAGCAAATAACGAACGATACTCTAGGGTCCAGGTGTTCTAACTCGTAATTCGGTTCAGGAATAATGTTTCGCGAAGTTCGTCAGGTATTGATATGAATCTTCTTTCGTTTGAATAACTACTTCGTAACTCGCGTTGAAGTTGCTTGTCCGCAATCTACTCAGCTTTTGTTTCAGTAGCATTTAGGTCCAAAAAGATAGATCTGAGAGCCGATTCAGCGCGCGTCCTGTGTTTCGCGTCTGCTTGTTTCGCAGCCTGTAGATCTCAGTGCCTTTCCGCCCGGCTGCAGCGTAGCATATGTGACGAAGACGCGCTCGCGGAGATCAAATATTAAGCCTTGATTGCGCTTCATTCTTTTCGTCAAAGTCTTGCGCTATCTAAAACGCGTTTAGCGTGCAATTTTATTGGTGCATTTTATAAAAAACTTGGAGAAGTCAAGTAGGTAGCCTCAAGCGCCTTTTCCGTGCTCAGCCTCCTATGCTCAGAAAGAGCACTTTTTTGGCACATGACGTTAGAGATTAATGGTGTGAGAGAGCTCGACTACGTCTGTGAGGTCGGCAAGAACCCCTTGTTGGCTTACACCATGCTGCATACTATTGACAAGTTCCAACGTAAGCCGTGTGTCCCGCCCCAGATACTAGCGAAGTTGGAAGGTGTAGCGCCAAAACACGAGGAGGCGCCTTACGCACTGACGCCATCACGATTTTACAGAATTCTGTTCCAAATTCATAAAGATTGCGAAAAAAGAGGGCTTGAACTGCGGCTCCCCTATTACTGGTACAAGACGGGCCCTGTCGTATACGGGCGGGGTGCCCCCCGAATCTTTGATGTGACGCGCGTAAAAAAAACCCAGCAAGTCACAGCTTCATTTGACCAATGGAAGGATACGATATTGATATTCGACGGTTACGAGTCGTCTTTCAGCGATGCCATCTTGCTTACTTTAAACGTTGATATCCTAGCGCGATACACAAAACTTGACATTATTTATGAGTACTCGCCGAGCCAAATGCACAAGGTTCTGGTCACGATACTTAATCAAGTGCAGAACATGGCAAAAAAGGAGGTCGCAGATGAAGCAGACCTAGACAGTCTCTTTAAGTTGCTGGCTCGTGTCGTCGGTGAGGACTTTGACGATAGATACAGCGAACTATACGCTCCCTTTGAGCGTGCAGTCGATATGATTCAAACAAAATTGGCGCCCAGGCCTAACATCGGATACGTTCGTCGTATCGCTGAAGACGCGTGGAACGTTTTTGCGTTAGGCCTAAGAGCGAAAGAAAACGCAAACGTAGATCAGAAAGAGGTAAAAAAATGGAAAAACAAGTACAGACAAGCGCTGTCAACTTTTGAACTGCAACTTTCTAGTGCGTGCTAAGCCTCACCCATGTTCTCTTTTTTTGCCAGCGTGGACTCGTGATCCAGCCCAGCCGCTTGCTGCCACGCCGTGACAAGTGAGCAGATTTTGTGTTGCATCGGAAACGGCTACTTCTCTTGGGATTTGGATGACACGAGGTTCGGAAGCCTATAGTTTTGGGAGGCCCAATAGCGTGCTCAAAGCGCTTTTCAGGCATTCTAGCAGGCCCTCAGGTCTTAATAAGTGCAAAATGGGTGTCATCTTTTTATAGTTGAAAAATGTCATTTTACTCGGTGCATGCATGAACGGCAAAGAAGAAAAGAAAGAGGAGTACTACAAAGGTAAAGAAGTCAAGGGCAAGACGGAAAAGAAGAAGGAGTACTATAAAGGCGAGGAAGTGAAAGGCGAGAAGTAATCTTGCGAGGTGTAAGAACACATGCCCGTCGCTTGAATTGTTAGTTTCGTTCAAACGTCAAGAAACGAGGTATGGCTGGCTGGTAGTTGACTGGGTCAAAGAACTCCAGTTTATGGGGCTCTATCGGGACGCAGATTCTTGATATCATCCCGTGCAGAGAGTAAGGAAGTCGTATTAGTTTGATGTTTCCGGCAGTGACCCATTCGTCAATTGGGAACCTTCGTGCATACGCGTTCGCTAATGAATTTCGTTCTGCACGCGTTAAGTACGTAGCATCGCGGTCTAGCACGTGGATGTGAAAGCCGCGTCCCGAATAGACAATGCGCAGTTTGGAATACGTTTGTTTAAGCTCGCGATACATCAACGCTGTTTGCTTTCTCAAGATCTTGAACTCTATCAAACATAGCATGCGGCCCTGATGTGCCTTCATCTTCTGATTCAGGTCGCCGTGGATCGGACAATACACGTTTTCGGGGTCCAAATCGAATACAAGTTCTTGTCCGACATGATGCTTGCAGGGAAGACACTTGTCGACCTCGTAGCAGTCTGGGCAGCCTCTGCATATGTCAAGATCTTCATAGTGATTCGTGTCATAGTAGACCCCTTCGGGAAGATATTTCAAGAGGTACTCTCGCATACCTCGAAGGTTGCAGTAATCATCAATCACGACCACGTCGTCTCTAATGTCCTCAAATTGTTTGAGGTAGATTTGGGTATACTTGCCAACCAAGAATGAGATTACTGTGTTTTTTCGGAAAGGCTGCCAACGACTTAGCGCTTCCGCATTGAACTCGTTGCAGTAGAATTGGGCTCTTTCGGCCAGTGTGGAGTATCGCATGCCTCTTGGCATTTTGTACTTGTGCTTCTTCACGTGGTTAGGCTCCGTTAGAACAACTAGTACACGGATCAATGCTGCCGCGCTAGGCCTTAGCGAGACACATCTAAAAAACGGTTGCGCAGCGCCCCTGCGACTATGCAAAAAAAAAGTGATCGGCGTTCTTACTGGAGTTTGAGCGGCCCCCCCTCTTTGAGCGATTTCATGATAATATCTATTTGAATTATCTCAAGCGGGAGATCAGCTATCTGGGTGTTGATCACACTTTTGAGCTGAGAGTAGTCGTTAGCCGCAACAGTGAACCGCAAATTATGGTCGCCGCTGACGTGGTCTATTTGAAAAACATTCTCGAATTCTGCTAGTTTTTTCGACAAAGAGTCGAGCTCTTCCAAATGGGCCTTTGCAAAGAGGCGGGCACAACAATGCAATCCTACTTTTCCTCGGTCAACAATTGCTGAATATCCCTTTATTACGCCTTCATCTTCCATTATAGATATCCTGTCGCGTACGGTTGATTCTGACCTGTTTATCGCTTTGGCGATGTCTTTGTACGTCATCCTTCCATCTTGCTGCAAGAGATACAGTATTTTTTTATTCATTTCATCTATGCGCATTAAGGACACCTCTGCGAAGAACAAAGTGAACTCTCAAAGAGTTGATAAATACCTATGTAGTGAAATTTTTTTGTTACGCTATCCCAGGACGAAAACATCTGCACAATAACAAATTGTTGGGGCTAAGACGTGCGCGCCGCACATCGCTTTGCCGTGTCTGTCGGGCGAGAAACTTAGGTGGCCTTCACCAGGGGAATTTCAAGAAGAAAAACGCCAAAAAACGTATGTAGTGACAGAGTTTAATATGGCAAGCATGTCTGAATTCAGCGCTTCGAAAGCAGAGGCCCTTCACGACGAAGTAGTTAGAGAAGCAGGCACGAGCATATTTAAAAAATACAAAGTTGTCATGAACATAATGGGGAAAAACGTTGCTAGCATCGAAAATGTGTACCCAGACCTCCTCGCCTACGACGTCTATAGTGTCAAACCATTTCTAGCAAGCGATACACCGACACTAATTTCGGAAGTAGAGGTCGGGGAAGAGATAACGGACGAGCTCGTTGCGAAATGGCTTCAGCTGAAGGGCTTAGACGTTGACCGAATCGTTTTGATCTTGCCGGAAAAAACGAGAAGCAGCGCGGAAGATGCGCTTACGAAACTTGGCCCAAAATTCGAACTTCACTTCTTTGACAAGGATTTACGTATTAGTTAGCGTGAGCGGAACCAATTCGAAGGCGCTGTGTCGGGGCCTACTTTGGACTCAATTCTTTCGCATTTGGTGGCCTTTCATTGAGATTGTTATAAATATGTGAGCGCAATATTGTGAGCGTGTGGGGTCGTAGTAGAGGGCATTATGTTGATGGGTAAAGTGCGTTATCGCTGTGACAAAGATTCTACAATTATAGTAATACCTGCAAAATGCATAGAGACGTTTTGCATAGGAAGCGCATTTCCACTAAACAAATCATCCGGGAGCGTCTCTACGAGCATCAAAGAAGAGACGATAAGGCTGGTCGAAACTACAGGAGCGGTAGAAGCAACGCGTAGAGGCGTTGTCGGAACCTATACCAGAGATGAGGACAACATAGAAGTCTTTTTGCCCATTCGTGTGTGCGAGACTGTTTTTAAGACAGAGAGTTACGAGGGAGAACTAAGAATCGAGGTCGTCGACGATGCGGTTCTCGTTACCCCGGTATGAGCGTCAACTAGTGAACTTGTATGCATATACTTCGGTTCTCGCCACTTCCGCTAACGAAATTGAAAAATTGCGCGGTATATAGATTTGAAATGGCGCCGTCTTTTCTGGAGCCAACTCTCCTTGCGGCTTGCCCACGAAAACGCCGAGGACATTTCCGTCTTTTCTATAGAGTGCGACCGCTACAACCGAAGAGTTGACGTTCTCCGTGCCCCCGTTGTAAACCTCTCCGCTCACGCTGATCGTCCTGTTGAAGAAAGTGGTTTTGTCGTTCACGATCGCCAGCGGATACGGGTTTTCGTTTGAGAGCTTATAGTCGGGCAGCAGTATCCTGTAGCTTAAATTATATTTTTTGGCTGGTTGCGTACTAGTTTGAGTTTTTGAATTGTTTGAGGTGACATTTCGCGTAGAGGCCGCTGTTTTAAAGTTCGCTGATGTAACTTGTGTTTGATTTGGGGCGGTGGTGCTAGCACCGCCAAATGCCACTGGCAACATTTTGATCATAAACGGTGTGGTCTCTCCAGGGAGGAGGGTTGAATTGACTCCTGTTTCCGGACCTGCGTAGCCTCGCTCGTACGTTGTGTTGTTCGCGTATCCCTCAGCTTGAAGGCTAACGTCCACGAGGTTCTGTGTTCCCACGTTTTTGATGATACCTGTGAGATACGACGTGCCGTTGTAAGTGTAATAATAGGTATGCGTGATGTTGACCGCGTTGACTGTAGAGTGAGTCGTTTCATTGTTGGGTTGCTCGGTCAGACATCCGGCGAAGCTAACCGCTAATAAGACGAGAATCAAGAGTGCGCAAGAGCGTGTCACGGTTGGAGGCGCCATTGTAGTCTTATTGATTCGCGGAACGGTGTTATCTAGTCTACGATCTTGCTAATTGATAACTCTAAAATATCTTCTGCTCCGTGCTGCTTCAGCTTCGGAATCAGCTCGTTGATTTGTCCTTTCGCTACCACTGATTCCACGGCGTAGTAGTCTGCGCTATATAATTTGGCGACGCTGGGGGCCTTCATCGTGGGCAAGATCCTAATGATTTCTTCGAGCTTGTTTTCAGGGACGTTCATCTTAATCAAAACCCTGTTCTGGGCGTCGATGGCACCTAGAATGAGCGTCTTTATGTCATCAATGGAGCGCCGCTTTGCCTCGTAGCTTGCTTCGTTGGCAATGAGCACAGTTGATGATTCAAGAATAACGTCGATCACCTTGAGACCACTCCTCCGAAGGGTCTCGCCGGTCTCGGTTAACTCTACTATACCATCCATGATATCGGGGACTTTAGCTTCTGTGGCGCCGTACGACAAGAATATGTCAACGGAAATTCCCTTCTGCTCGAAATATTGCTTTGCTAGACGTGGATATTCTGTCGAAATCCTACTGCCTTGCCTCAAATCAAACGGAGAATTTGCCGTCGATTGTTCGTGGACTGCGAGCACGATCTTGACCTTTTCGGACGCGGTTTTGCTGTATGGCAGCTCCGCGATGATACGTACGTCACTGCCGGTCTCGCGTACCCAATCCAATCCAGTTATGCCGAGATCAAAATAGGCTGCCGCAACATATTGAGGGATCTCTTGAGGCCTCAGTACTTTTACGCTACTTATTCTGAAATCTTTAATCTTCGGATTGTAGTCCCTCGGGCTTTTTCGAATAACTTCTAGGTCTGCCAGCTTCAAGAACTTGATCGTTTGTTCCTCCAGGCTGCCTTTGGGTATTACAAACTTAATTTCATCACTCATTTGAATTAACTATGAATCTTTGGTATTTAAAATTCATTGGGTATCCTCGCAACCTATGCCGCTGTTTGGGTTTAGCTAGGGCCTCGCTGGTGATTCGACGCTAAGGAAAGTGCTTTGCGGACTCGGTGGCTTTTTGGTTGAGGGTGGCAACTCACACTTCAGCAGTGTGCACAATGAGGCAAATGGGCCGTTCTGGCTCTTTGCACGTTTTAGGTGCCCGGTTTCTCGCGCAATCGAGAAGAACATTTTTAAAGGCTGAATGTGGTGGTAAGTACACAGACTTGCTAGGCTACAATCATGTTGTTGCGCAGAGCCAAGTCGGCGAAAGAGAAACCACCAGTAAAGTACCACATTTCTGACGACGATTACTATTGGCTCGCCTCGCGCTTTTGTCAGAATATGATGGCATTCGTTCTTGCGGCTACCAGGTTTGATGAGGATAAATCCGCTTACTTCGAGCACTTTTTCATTGATTTCCTCGACAGGCGAGGTATAAGTTACTCGATCGTTAACGTCGATGAAACGAACAAGCAGCTGTGCATCATTAAGCCGTGGGAAAAACACATTACAAAATAGGAGCGCCGAGGAAGGGATTTGAACCCCTGCGAGGCGAAAGCCTCACCAGCTCTCATTGAACCTAAGAGGAACGCTCAAGGCTGGCGCCGTAGTCCACTTGGCTACCTCGGCCGTCAACTCGTTCATCACAAGCTTTGGCTTGCGCGTTTTTCAAGCAAAATCATCCTGAATGGGCGAGACCGTCAGCCTTCCAGTACTATTTCGATGTTGATATCTTTCGGGACTTGTATTCTCATGAGCTGCCGAAGCGCCCGCTCATCAGCATCAAGATCGATAAGTCGTTTGTGGACGCGCATTTCCCAGTGCTCCCACGTGGCAGTCCCTTCGCCGTCGGGACTTTTTCGCGTCGGTACTCTAAGCCTTTTCGTGGGAAGAGGGACTGGCCCGGACAGGTTGACTCCTGTCCTGTCGGCTATGCTCTTAACTTGTTCACAAACGTGATCAAGCATTTCCGGGCTCGTTCCCGAAAGCCTTATTCTTGCTTTTTGCATTCAATCACGTGACGTTACCGGGGGACTATGTCGATGCACATGCCCGCTGCGATAGTTTGTCCCATGTCCCGAATGGCAAAGCGACCCAATTGCGGTATCTCTTTTACTTTCTCTATTACCAAGGGCTTTGTCGGCCGGACTTGGATGATGGCTGCATCCCCTGTTTTGATGAAGTCTGGGTTGGCCTCTTTTACTTGACCGGTTCTGGGATCAAGCTTTGCCTTGATTTCCGTGAAGGTGCATGCCACCTGCGCTGTGTGCGCATGGAACACGGGCGTGTAGCCCGCAGTTATCGCACTTGGATGCTGCAAAACGACGATCTGGGCCGTAAATTCCTTTGCGACACTTGGTGGCGTGTCTTGATGACCGGTAACATCGCCGCGCTTAATATCCTTCTTAGCAACGCCACGGACGTTGAAACCAACGTTATCACCTGGAACGGCCTCTGGAATTTCTTCGTGATGCATTTCTATTGATTTGATTTCCCCTCGGATATTTGCGGGCTCGAATATTACCTTGTCTCCCCGCTTCATTATGCCCGTTTCGACTCTGCCAACCGGCACCGTTCCGATACCTGAAATCGTGTATACGTCCTGTATGGGTAATCTGAGAGGCAACTTCACTGGTTTTTCAGGAACTTTGAACTTGTTGATCTCCTGTAACAGTGTCTCACCGCTGTACCACGACATGTTGTCACTAAGTTTGGTTACGTTATCACCTTTAAACGCCGAAACTGGGACATATTGAACGTCCTCTTCTTTGTACCCGACTGTTTTCAGTAGCTTTCCTACTTCGTCTTTGACCTCATTGAACCGCTTCTCGCTATAATTTGAAGCATCCATCTTGTTGATCGCTACGATTAGCTGATTGATTCCGAGCGTCCGTGCGAGAAAGACGTGCTCTTTTGTTTGAGCCATTACACTGTCAGGCGCTGCAACCACCAATATTGCAGCATCAGCCTGCGATGCTCCGGTGATCATATTCTTTACGAAGTCGCGGTGACCTGGACAGTCGACGATAGTGAAGTAGTAGTTTTCCGTATCGAATCGTTGGTGTGCTATGTCGATCGTGACGCCGCGTTCGCGTTCTTCCTTTAGTGAGTCCATTACCCAGGCAAACTCAAAGGATCCTTTGCCCTTTGCCTCTGCTTCTTTCTTGTATGACTCAATTATGTGCGCACCTACATTGCCAGTCTCGAACAACAGCCTTCCAACTAACGTGCTCTTGCCGTGGTCAACGTGACCTATCATTGCTAAATTCAAATGGGGCTTTACAGCCATTTTTGTTCTTTCCTCCTTTCAGCCTATGAAGTCGTGTGGTTTTGGCAGCTCGGCTTTTAGGCCTTTTCTCTGCCTTATCTGTTTTACTATCTCTGGTTGTAAGCTTTGCGTCAACACCTCAAATCCTAGGAATTCCGTGCTCCATATCGCGCGTCCTTCTGTCGCGGATCGTAAATCTCCGGCAAAACCGAACATTTCGGCGACTGGGGTTTTACCAACTACAACTACTGTGTCGCCTTCGGAGTCGATATCCAGTATTTGACCGCGCCTTCCTTGTATTTGTTGCGTCGCGCTTCCCATTAGGCTTTGGGGGACGCTGATAAAAACCTTCTGCATCGGTTCAAGTACCACGTCCTTGGCCATCAAGATGGCCGCGAATATCGCCTGTCTAACGGCAGGTATGACTTGCGCAGGACCTCGATGGACTGCGTCTTCGTGTAGGGTGACATCGACCAGTTTCACTTTTATGCCTTCGCAGGGTTCTCTTGTTAATGGCCCGGTCTTCATTGCTTCCTGGAATCCTTCTATGATCAGTTCCATCGTTTCACGCAGATATTGGATGCCTTTGGTCAGGTCTAGGAGAAGGTTTGATTCGAAGACAGCGGCGATGTTTCGCGCTTCATCTTTTTCGAGGCCAGCTTCCATTAAGATCGCTCGCCGTTCAGTTTCCGGGGCGTTCATGTTGATGGCGCCCTCCTTTAGTAAAACAATCACATCGCGCGGTAACGCTTCCACTTCGAAGTAGAACCGGTTATGGCGGTTCGGAGACTTGCCCTCGACGGGTCCTGCACGGCCTTGAACTGTCTCTCTATACACCACAATCGGTTCTGACGTGGTGATTTGCACGTTTTTATCTCTCTCGATTTTGTGGGCAATTATCTCGAGGTGCAGTTCGCCCATGCCAGATATCAAGTGTTCTCCAGTCTCTTCATTGATCGTCACCCGCAGCGTCGGATCCTCCTTAGAGACTTGTCGCAGGACTTCAACGAGCTTAGGCAGGTCTTTCATGTTCTTGGCTTCGACCGCAACAGTAACTACTGGCTCACTTGCGTGTTTAATGCTTTCAAAAGGAGCGACTCCTTTTAGAGAAGAAACGGTCGAGCCCACTATCGCGTCTCGCAGTCCGGTGACGGCCGCGATGTTACCTGCCGGAATTCGCTCAACTTCGATCCGCTCTGCGCCCATAAATATGCCTACCTGTTGAATTCGATTTTTGTTTGGCATGCCTGAAATTGAAAGCTCTTGTCCGCGTTCTAGCGACCCCGAGAAAAGTCGTCCTGTCGCAACTTCGCCTGCGTGAGGGTCGATAGATATGTCGGTAACCATAAGCTCTACGGGACCGTGTTGGTCGCAACTCAGCATCGCTTTGCCCTCATCCGAGTTCTTGTCTCCGTGCCATATCACAGGAACGCGTTGCTTTTGCGCTTGCAGCGGATTCGGGAGGTGCGTGATAACCATATTTAGCACTATTTCATGAAGCGGGCTGCGGTCTGCAAGATCTTTTTGCTTGTTATTTGCACAGTATTCATATACATCTTTGAATGTGATCTTCGTTTTTTCCATTTGAGGGACGCTTAAGGCCCAGTTGTACAGCGCGGATCCGAACGCAACAGAACCATCATCGACCTTAACTTTCCAGCCCTCATTGAACTTCTTCTCGCTCATCCCCTTGATCAGCTTGTTAACGTGATTGATTAAATTGACGAACTTGCCCATCATAGCCTGTGGATCTAATTTGAGCTCGTTAACAAGTCTGTCGACTTTGTTAATGAAGAGAATTGGTTTGACATTTTCCTTGAGCGCTTGTCGCAAGACTGTTTCTGTTTGAGGCATCGTCCCTTCAACGGCATCGACTACGACGACTGCTCCGTCAACCGCTCGCATGGCCCGTGTGACGTCTCCCCCGAAATCGACGTGCCCCGGCGTATCGATGAGGTTGATTAAGTACTCATTGCCAAGAAACTCGTGAACCATCGATACGTTCGCTGAGTTGATTGTGATACCTCTTGCTTGTTCTTCTTCGTCAAAGTCCATGAATAGTTGTGTGCCAGCCAGCTCCTTTGAAATCATGCCTGCTCCGGCGAGCAGATTGTCAGAAAGCGTAGTCTTGCCGTGATCTATATGCGCTACAATCCCTATGTTGCGTATATTTTCTGGTCGGTCCATGAGCGTCGTGACACGCTCAACCATTTTTTGCCTGCTTACCATGTGCTTCGCCGAAAATACTGCGTTATCGCGCTGCCTTAGCCACTCGTTCTTTTTCTTCTTTCTTGCTTATCGAGAAGCTACGGACGTCATTCTTTGCGGCAGCTATAATCTCTGAGGCAAGGCAATCGTCAAAAGTGCGTTTACTTTTAAATGCAGTCTTTTTTGCGCCTTGCGCGATGTACATTAGCGCTAAATCGACACGCCGCTGAGACGCAGTGTCGACAGCTTTTGGGACCGATATACCGCCGTATTTCAACCGTACTGTCTCTTCCCGAGGTCCTGCGTTTTCGACGGCTTGAATGAGCAACTTCACCGGGTTTTCCTTTGTGCGCTTGTTTATTGTTTCGAATGACTTTTTTATAGTGCCATACGCCTTGATTTTCTTTCCCGTGTTACCTTCTCCGCGCATGAGTTTGTTGGTTAGCCGCTCGACGATAGATAAGTTTGACTTGTTGAATTGCTGGCGCGCGTGTCTTCCGCCGGTGAGAATTGCTGGTGATTCAAAGTGAACGTAGCGCCTTACACCCGGGTCTTCAACGTGAATGTCGGCAATCTCCCACTTGCCGAAGAGTAAGCTATTGTTATCTGTTGGCATGTTCTCTACCTTACTGGTTTTTCTTTTCTGCCGCGGACCATTTCTTCAAGAGAAACGTTATTCACCTTTATAACCTTGAACCGCACGCCTGGGATATCTCCCATTGAGCCACCCATTCTGCCGCCAATCCCTTCCACGGTTACCTCGTCGTGCTCGTCGATGAAGTTCACAGCTGCTACCCCGGGACAGAAGGCGGTTACCTGTCGTCCGTTTTTGATCAGTTGGATTCTGACGCACTTGCGTATAGCTGAATTTGGCTGCTTTGCTTCTACGCCTACTTTTTCAAGCACTATTCCTCGTGCTTGCGGTGCGCCTTCTAACGGGTCCGCTTTTTCGTCCAGATGGAGTACGCGACGGCTGAAGTTTTTGTCGCTCCATCGAAACGCTTTATGGTCCTTTTTCAGTTTACGTGCCGAATATATGCCCCTTCCCATGATGACTCCTCGTTTGAAGGATATTACTGAATAATCACGTCTTCTAGGCCGTAGTGCCTTTGCGCAAGCACTTTTGCTTTTTGAATGTTTCTGCCGTTTTTTCCAATCGCTATTCCACGATCCTTGGACATGACTTCAACGTAGGCAAGTTTCCTGTTCTCTTTTACAACGACTTGTACTCTCTTAACGAAAACTGGTTGAAGTGCATTGGCAACAAACTCGTCGACTTCATCGGAGTACTCGACTATTTCGATGTGCTTCCCGATTGATTTTTTCACTCTGTTTATGTTGTTGCCATTCTTGCCGATCGCAAGGCCCATATCTCCTTTCTTGACGACGAATATCACGCGATCGTTCTCGTCGTCGACATAGCAATCACGGGCGATTGCTCCGGTTAAACTCTCAAACAAGGCTATGTAGCGTATCCCTTCTGTTGTGAGCTTAACTTCTGTCATTATTTATCTCCTTTTCCCTTAGAGACATAATGTCTGAAGATCCTGGATCTACGATCGAAAGGGCGGATATCGTGAACGGCTTTCCACAAACTGATCCTAATTCTACGCTGTTGACCTCGAGACTCGCCGTAGACACACTGCTTGATAATATTATATCGCGAAACCTTTGCGGACAGTTAGAGGCCAGGATAACCAACTGGGCGTCGCCTTTCTTGATTGATTTAAGAGTATTTTTTGCGCCTACCGAGACCGTTCCGTCTCTGATTGCCGTTCTTAAGGATTTAGCGATATCTAGCTCCATTTTTGCCTCAGAATTTATACTTTGCTCGTTCTTGCGACTAACCGAACGTCGCCAGTTCCGAGTCGAATAGGTTGGCCCACAATCACGTTCTCGGTGACGCCTTCAAGCTCGTCTATCTCGCCGCGGACGGCGGCATCGAGCAAGTGATTTACGGTGACTTCAAAAGCAGCTCGCGACAGCACACTCGTTTTTTCTCCTGCAATACCGTGCCGCCCAATCTGTTTCACTTCGCCATCAATTGTCATCATATCTGCCACAAGCATTATATGCCTAACATCAACTGTCAGTCCTTGCTCACGCAACGTGCTCATTGCCTCGTCAATGATGGAGTTCCGGGCTGCTTCGATACCGAAAACCTCAGCCATCTCGTTGATGTTATTTGTCTTCGTTCGGGTCGCGTCAATGTGTGCTAGCGGTATGACCTTTTTCAAAGACGAACCCTCTGTGTAGAGAACGTACTCCTCGCGTTCTTTTCGTACGACGACCCGCTTAATATCGTCGATGCCTTTAATGACCATTGTCCTGACTTTTTCTACGATTTGAAGCAAGGCCCTGTAGCGCTTGACTGAAGGGCTCAATACTACGTTAGATCCATCTACGCGAACATCGACATCCTGAAGCGCCTGAAGTTTAGTCACAACGTCGTCCAAATCGACCCGCCGCTGTTGCAGAACCCGGTCATCAAATTCTAAATAGATCTGCATCTCATCCGTATCAGTAAGGATATCTGCAATGTCGCTTACTCGCGTCGCTTCAATCTCCCAGCCAAGTTCCAAGGCTTTGTCTCTGTCATTCGCGTTCTCGGCATCGAGATATATAGTCATCATCGGTGTATCAGGTACTTTTCGGGCGTCGACTATTTCTATGAGCCTCGGAAGTCCAAGCGTAACATTGATGTCAGCTACCCCTGCGTAGTGAAAAGTCCTCATTGTCATTTGCGTTCCGGGTTCTCCGATTGACTGGGCTGCGATCGTTCCAACGGCCTCGCACGGTTCCACTTTCGATCTTGCGTACACGTCTTGCGTCGTCTGAAGTATCTCAGTGATTTCGTTTTCGGACAGCTGCAAGCTATTTAATTCTGCAAATAGATCGTTCTTTACGTTTAAAGGCAACTTAAGTCCACTTACTGCTTCTTGAAGATCCATGGAACTCACCCGCTTCTGTGTTTTTCAATGACGCTCTGTACGATTTTCTGCACGTTGACAGACTTACCATAGTCACTTTTGGTAGGGTCAATGCCGTCTTCCCCGTAAACGAACTGAACGACTTTCTCTCCGGATCGCACTGTCCCGTCATATTGCACTTCCAAGTCTTGGAGCGCGTTTATGAGCCGTCTTTGGAGGTATCCAGACTGAGACGTCCTAACAGCCGTGTCGACAAGCCCCTCTCTTCCTCCAATAGCGTGAAAGAAGAACTCTGTCGGCGTCAGGCCCTTCTTGTAGCTCGACCTGACGAAGCCGCGCGCATCAGCGCCAAGATCGCCTTTTCTAAAATGAGGCAGCGTCCTATCGTAGTATCCTCGGCTGATCCGCTCACCTCTCACTGACTGTTGGCCTACGCTGCCGGCCATCTGCGTAAGGTTCAACATTGACCCGCGCGCTCCGGAAACAGCCATCACGACAGCCGAATTGTCAAGTGCTAGCTCGCCTGCAAATCCGAGGTTCTTCCCCGCAATTTCTCCTGCCTTATCTCTTGCGCGACCGAGTTCTTGCATTATTTTCATCTCTAGAGTTTCGTTGAGCGTCCGACCAGGCATGGATTCAAGCTCTCCGAATTCATAAGCATTTATTAGCGCCTCGACGCGCTCTTCCGCTTTTTCTATGATCTCTTCTATTTCCAGTTGTGCCTGCTGAGAAACGTCTTCGTCATCAATTCCGAAGCTGAACCCGAACTTCATGATGCTTCTTATCGCAAGTTTAGTCGCGTTATCCAGAAATCGCGACGCCTCTGTAAAACCAGTATCATGGTATTCCCTGATTATGCCATCCAGTATTGCGCCGCTAAAGGCCCCAATTGATTTTTCATCAATTATGCCACAAATCAAGTTGCCTGCTTCAATCTTGACGTATGCATCTATTTCACACTCAGTTTTGAGGCATACTCCATGCATGACGCATTTCTTGGCTTTTAGTGTCAGATTCAGCTGCTCTGGGAGTATTTGACTGAACACCTGCTTGCCGCTGTAAAAGGCTACGTCTTCTTCTATGATTGCAGGTTCAGGGAGCGGTTTTTCAACGGTGCACTTCTTAAGAAGCTCGTAGACTTCGCTTTTTGTAAATTTAGAACCTTTTTGGGTAAGCAAAAAGAGCCCGGAGATATGGTCGTGTATCCCGCCAATAATCGGGCCGCCGAACCTTGGGGAGAGGATGTTTTGCTCCACTTGCATAAGGATGCGCGCTTCGGCGCGCGCTTCTTCGGTTTGCGGCACGTGCAGGTTCATTTCGTCTCCATCGAAATCGGCGTTGTACGGTGGGCATACGGCGGGGTTTAGCCGAAAAGTCTTGAAAGGCATCACTTTGACTCTATGAGCCATGATGCTCATTCGATGGAGTGATGGCTGTCGGTTGAAAAGGACAATATCCCCGTCCTTTAGCTGTCTTTCGACGACCCATGCGTTTTCAACTGTCTCCGCGATCTCGTCTCCGTTCTTGTCTGTAATCTTCACGCGTCTCCCGTCAGGTCGTTTTATATAGTTCGCTCCGGGGTGGTTAAGCGGGCCGCGCTTAATATACTCCTGCAACGCCCCCATATTCCGCGGGGTCACAATAATAGGCACGGTCATCTCACGGGCGATAGCTTCAGGAACGCCCACTTCATTCACACTGAGGTTGGGGTCAGGGGAAATGACGGTTCGTGCCGAGAAGTTCACCCTTTTACCCGAGAGACTCCCTCTGAATCGCCCGTCTTTGCCTTTGAGTCTTTGCGAGAGCGTTTTCAAAGGCCTCCCGCTGCGATGTCTTGCAGGGGGCACTCCTGACACTTCGTTGTCAAGGAATGTGGTGATGTGATACTGCAAGAGTTCCCACAGGTCTTCGATAATAAGTTGCGGTGCGCCTGCCTCACGATTTTCTTGAAATCTCTGGTTTATTCTGATGATGTCTACGAGCTTGTGCGTTAGGTCATCTTCGGATCTTTGGCCGTTTTCAAGCGTGATCGAGGGTCGTGTAGTTACAGGCGGGACAGGCAAGACTGTTAGTATCATCCATTCCGGACGTACGTTAGTGGCGTCGAGACCGAGCAGCTCAATGTCGCTATCTGGTATCCGTTCAAATCTATCACGGATATCTGCCGGCATCAATTTGTGACTATCTTCAACGTAGCGAGTCGGCTTTTCGTACTTTATCTCCTTCTGCTGCTCTGCACAGTAGGGGCACGTGATTGCTTTTCGCGCTTCTTTGATGACGTTTTTGACAATCTCTTCAGTGGAGTAACTCTTGTCCTTCAGTTCGTGCATTTTGAGAAGGAATTCGTGCTGCTGCATCTCATCGAGCAACAGGTGTCCGCAGCGGCGACATGTGGCTCTAAGTATTTTCCGTATAAGCTTTGCAAATCCAACGTGGACTACGGGAGCGGCAAGTTCGATATGGCCGAAGTGGCCAGGGCATTCGCCCGCACGCTGTGCACAGGTCTTGCATCGAAGGCCTGGGTCTATAACTCCCAGCCGCGGATCCATAAGACCCATTTCAATGGGGAAACCGTCGTCATCATAAGTGTCAGCAGTAATAACTTTCGTTACACTCATCTTCCGATATTCTTTTGGTGAAAGCAATCCAAATTTGATTTTTCCGATTCGCTTAGGGCTGCTCATGTGATCCTCCCGATTAGACCGCGTCTTCCAATTCAATGCGGGGGGCAATACCAAGAGCCTTCATCTCATCTAGCAACAATTTGAAAGCGTAGCTCATTTCAACTTTGTAGATATCGGTATCTGCTCCGCAATTAGGGCAATAGACTACGTTACGACGTTTATCAAAAGTGGCTATCATCCCGCACGCAGTACATACATACTCTTCAACTTTGTCTGATTCGTCGACGAGTCGTTCTTTCAACGCCAAAGCCGCGCCGTGGCCAATCATCACATCACGCTCCATCTCGCCGAATCGTAATCCTCCTTCGCGCGCTCGACCTTCGGTCGGTTGATGCGTTAGCACTTGGACGGGTCCACGCGATCGCGCGTGCAGTTTCTCTGACACCATGTGGTGCAGCTTTTGGTAAAGGATCACCCCGACAAACATGTCGGCGGCCAGCATTTCGCCCGCGATCCCGTCGTACAGTACCTCCTTCCCTGTATGCGAGAAGCCGTTTCTTTTCAGCGCGGCCCTCAAAGTGACTTCAGGTTCGCCAGAAAATGCAGTACCGTCTATCCGCCTTCCTTCGAGACTTCCGACTTTTCCGCCTATCATCTCCAAAACGTGGCCGACGGTCATTCGCGATGGGATCGCATGAGGATTGATGATCAAATCAGGAACGATCCCGTCTTCGGTAAATGGCATGTCTTCTTGCGGCACGATGAGTCCGATTACACCTTTCTGCCCGTGTCTCGAAGCGAACTTGTCTCCTAGTTCCGGTACTCTTTGATCCCTAGTTCTGACTTTGACTAATCTGGATCCGTTCTCACCTTCCGTAATGATGACTGCGTCCACAACGCCACTCTCATTCGAACGCATCGTCACGGAAGTTTCACGCCTTTTTTGGGTGCTGATGCCACCGAGCTCCGTGGGCTCTTCGAGAAATCTTGGCGGGCTAGTCTTTCCTACCAGCACATCATTGGGTTGCACTTCGGCCTCTGGATTGACGAAACCGTCTTCGTCTAGGTTTGCATAAACTTCCGGGCCCCGTGCGCCGCGAACTTCCGCGTCAGGTATTTCAAACTTATCTTCTTGCCCCCCCGGGTATCGGCGTTCTTCAGCTTCGTAGGTGCGGAAAAAGTGGCTTCTGCCCAGTCCTCGTTCGATCGAGTTCTTATTGATAATGAGAGCATCTTCAATGTTGTAGCCCTCGTAGGATTGGACGGCGACAACGAAGTTCTGTCCCGAGAGCCTGTCGTCAAAGCCTACCGCTTCCATTGCGTTCGTTTTTACGAGTCCGAGCTGCGGATAATGCAAATAGTGCGAACGAGTATCGGGTCTCAGCTTCCAGTTGGCGCACGAAGCGCCTAACGACTGCTTTACCATACCCGCCCCCATTGTGTTGCGCGGCGAGGCATTATGCTCCGGGTATGGGACCAACCCCGTAGCTATCCCCAAAATGAGCGATGGATCGATCTCGAGGTGTGTATGTTCACTAGTAAGATCTTCAGGCGCGACAGCAACGTAGATATTCTCTTCCTCTTCGGCATCGATGTACTCAATGAGTCCGTTTTCTACAAAATCGTCAAAAGAGAGCTCTCCTTGTTTGAGCTTCAGGATGTGCTCTTCGGAAATGAGCGGTGCCCCCCCCTCAATAATTATAAGCGGCCTACGAGCTCTTCCGGAATCCGTGTTGATATTGATTTCGTTCGTGTCTTCGTGATAAGCAATATTTATCAGATGCGGAAGCTCGCCGCGTCTTCGTTTTGTTCGAAATTGGTCAACAAATTGCTTTGGATTGCTGTGCGTTCCCTTTAGGGCGCCATCAAGGTAGATCCTAGCTTCAGTCATCAGCTTCAACCTCCGACACGACTTCGCGTCCGATGGGCGTATAGCCAAGTTCTTCAAGTGCCGACAGGACAGTAGTTTCGTCTTCTAGAGCGGTTGAAAGTTCGACCTGCTGAGCAAAGTTCTTTACGAGGCCACAGTTTGGGCCTTCTGGTGTCTCACTCGGACAGATGCGGCCCCATTGAGTCGGGTGCAGGTCACGGGCCTCAAAGTGAGGCTGCGCTCGAGACAGCGGTGAAATTACCCTTCTCAAGTGCGACAACATCGCCATGTAGTCGGTTCGGTCAAGGAGCTGCGACACGCCTGTTCGCCCTCCGACCCAGTTCCCAGTGGCAAGGGGGTGGGTGAGCCTCTCTGTTAGGACATCTGCCCTCACCGCAGTCAACACATTAAGCTCGCGATTTCTCATGTCCGCTCGCTCAAGCTGGTACTTGATGTCTCTTGTAAGTCGACTAAACGAGACGCGAAAGAGATCTTCCATCAGATCGCCAGCGAGTTTCAAACGCTTGTTAGCGTAGTGGTCTTTATCATCTTCTCCGCGTTTGCGCAGAGCAAGTTTGAAGCAGGCTTCCGCCATTCTCCCGAGAAAGTGCGCTTTGACGAGTCGCGTTTCTTCCTCGGAGAGAAGCGGATCATTTAAGTGGGGCAGGAGATAGCGATCGACAACATAATTAGACCGTTTCGCCTGATATTCGGTCGCTTGGCCAGCAGCAACTTTCTCGCCGAGTCTTTTCATGGATGATTCCTGAATTCTTAGGTGGTATGGTTCAAGCGACTCCTCTGCGTCTTGGGGAAAGTCTTCTGCCTCCTCGATATTCTCTAACATGAATTTGATGATTTCCGGATCATCGGATACTGATTGGACAATGTCTTGATCAGTCACCAGACCAAGCGCTCTGACAAGCATTATGTAGTTGATTCGCCCGGAAACCGAGGGGAATGAGACCTCCAGAATCGAGTCACGCCCCCTTTCTACCATGACCAGCGCTTTGTACCCTCTGCGCTGTGAAAAAACTTTGGCGACCTCTATTCGTCCGCCATAGCGTTCATCATACTCAGCAAAGATCTTGTTTGGTGCGAGATCCTCGAGGGTTATTATTACCCGCTCTGATCCGCTGACAATGAAGTATCCGCCGGGATCCGCCGGATCTTCGCCCAGCTTGACCATCTGACCGTCGGAGAGTTTTGAGAGGTTGCACGCCTTCGAACCCACCATTATCGGCATTAGGCCGACTTCGACTTCCTCAGGTTCTTTTTCGATGTCTCCTTGTATGAGGGTCATTTCGAGAAAAATTGGTGCGGCATACGTAATGTTTCGAAGTCGCGCTTCCGTAGGGTAAAGCTCCTCGAGCGAGCCGTCTGCTTCGCGCACTTTTGGCGTATCAACCCGAATACGGCCAAGCTTCACGAGAAGGCCGGGGACGTCTGTATCGATTACGGTCTGCTCATCAATGATCTTCTGTAACCCTAGCTCGATAAAATCGTCAAAAGAGTTGATGTGATGCTGCGCAATCTTGTCTCTTGTGAAATAGCTTCTGGATATTGCCTGCCTGTCTATCAAATTCTCACCCCATTTTTGTGTCGATCACGAGACGGTAGGATACGGCTTCGTCCGCCGTCAGACTCCGGCGTTTTATTCGTATTACGTTATCTTTTTTCGCTGCAATTTCTTTGCACGCGGGATCTGTTACCGATATTTTAGGCAGTTGCTTGAGCTCGATGCTGTATCGCGCTAGCAACTCGTGCACTTCTTCGTCAGACATGATGAAGTGCTCAGGTACCATTTCATGCTTTATAACATTCAGGTTTTTCATGCGCACCACCAAACTGCATCCGAGAGGGACAAAAGATGAGTGGATTCGAAATTCTACAAAGCAGATCTTTATTCTCCGAGCGTCGTTCAATCTGTTCTGTTATTGGCTACTTCGAGATTTGTTGCGTTTATCGTTTAGCCGGCAATTGAAGGCGGGCTCGAAGGGAGTTGAACCCTTGACCGCCTGGTATCTCTCCTTCTCCGGGTTAAAAGCCAGGTGCTCTGCCTAACTGAGCTACGAGCCCTCTATATACTTCGATACTGTACTCTAACAGGTCAACTACCATTCCACAATTAGCGATAGGAAAACCTCACCGCTCTTAATATAGGCTCGCTCAATTTAAACCTTTCCTCATCGGCGAACAGGCGCTTGGGGAGAATAACAGACTGTTTGTTTTCGCGAATGTTAAATATGCGGGACGTATATTAAAGTTTGGCTGACGACATTTTTCAAATCAGCATCGGTGGTCAATTATGACTAAGGTAACAATAAGCTTGATAAAAGCGGACGTTGGAGGGTTTCCAGGACACGCGACCGTTCACCCACACCTCTGCCAAAAGGCAGAGGAGATTCTTAGAGAAGCTGTGCAAACAGGCATGATTTTGGATTTCAGGGTTATGGGTGTGGGCGATGACCTTGAGCTTCTTATGGGACACTCCAAAGGCGAAAATCATGCAGATGTGCACGAACTCGCCTGGAAGATTTTTACTACCTGCACAGACGTTGCAAAAGTCCTGAAGCTGTATGGGGCCGGCCAGGACATGTTGAAAGACTCTTTTTCGGGGAACATACGCGGAATGGGCCCAGGTGCTACTGAAATGGAGTTCACAGAACGAACGGGCGAGCCTCTGATCGCCTTCATGATGGATAAGACCGAGCCTGGTGCTTTCAACCTTCCGGTTTATAAGATGTTTGCCGATCCATTCAACACTGCAGGACTTGTGATCGATCCTAGTATGCATCAGGGCTTCAGATTCGAGATATGGGATATTAAGGATCACACGCGCGTTTTCATGGATTGTCCGGCTGAGATGTATGATATGCTCGCACTAATCGGCGCAAAAAGCCGCTACGTCATAAAGCGGGTCTTCCCAAAAGAAGGGGGCAAATTGCCATCCGACGAACCGGTCGCAGCTGTGAGCACCGAAAAGCTGTTTGAAATCGCGGGCGAATACGTGGGTAAAGACGATCCAGTGGCGCTCGTGCGGTCTCAGTCTGGATTGCCAGCCCTCGGCGAGGTGCTGGAACCCTGGACGTTCCCACATCTCGTCAGTGGCTGGATGCGAGGCAGTCATAATGGCCCTGTCATGCCGGTCGCTTTTGAAAACGCAAAGTGCACTCGCTTTGATGGCCCTCCACGTGCTGTCGCCGCGGGATTTCAAATAGCTAACGGCAAGTTTGTTGGACCTGTCGATCTTTTCAATGATCCTGCGTACGATGCCGCGCGCGACGAAGCAAATCTGATAGCCAATTATATGAGGCGACATGGGCCCTTTGAGCCCCATAGGCTGCCACTTCAGGAGATGGAGTATACGACTCTCCCCAAAGTGCTCAGAAAGCTTGAGGGCAGGTTTGAGACCGTGGAATAACGTGAACACGAATCGCCAGAAACGACTATGGCGAACGTAGTTGAACGAACATCAGAGACGATGACGCCCAGATAGATCTGCGAGCGGCTGAAACTGTCGGCTCGGAGCAAAGCCGTCTTCTGCAGACGTTTCATAAGCTTTGCGTCGCCCGCTTAGAGGACGGAAGTCATTAAGTGTGTCGCATAGCTTAGTAGCAGAAGAACAAAGCGCAAATCGTCAATTATCAGCCAACTGCGTTATTGCGCAGTGGCTGTGAGCAAATAAATAGACTCGGGGGCGATCGATATCGAAGAAATATGGATTGAGAAATACCGTCCGCGCAAGCTAAGCCAAGTTGTTGGACAAGATCAAGTCGTAAAGAGACTTCAATCCTATGTCAAATTAGAGAACATGCCGCATCTGATGTTTGCAGGAGCAGCCGGCACGGGAAAAACCAGTGCGGCAATCGCCCTGGCACACGAACTCTACGGAGATGATTGGAGGAGCAACTTCACCGAGCTCAATGCTTCCGATGAACGTGGCATTGAAGTTGTTCGCAACAAGATCAAGAACTTTGCCCGAACCGCTCCTGTTAGTGCGCCTTTCAAGATTATTTTTTTGGATGAGGCTGATTCGCTGACACCTGACGCGCAATCGGCTTTGCGGAGGACTATGGAGAGCTTCAGCATGTCCTGTCGATTCATTTTGTCGTGTAACTATTCGAGCAAAATAATTGAACCAATACAATCCAGATGCGCTGTTTATCGTTTCAAACCACTTGGGGAAACCGAGCTGTCGGCACAGTTGAGATACATTGCCACGAAAGAGCAGTTAGAAATAAGCGACGAAGCTTTGGGCGCCATTAGTTATGTGGCCGCGGGAGATCTGCGTCGAGCCATTAACACACTGCAGTCGGCAGCGTCGATAAAAACAGAGATTGATCAGGAAACAATCTATCAAATTACAGCGACCCCCGACCCGCAAGCAATTGAGGAGCTTGTATGCGCTTCCATCGGAGGCAAGCTTAAACTTGCGCTGTCGTCGCTGGACGCTCTTCTTCTGGAACAAGGTTTTTCTGGAAGCGAAATTGTAGTACAAATCCACAAAGCGCTCTTAAACCTTGATATCTCTGACCAGACAAAAGTGCAGCTCATTAACAGTGTTGGAGAGATTGATTTTCGACTCAGTGAAGGGGCCGACGAAAGGATACAACTAGAGGCCCTCATAGCAGAATTCGTGCTTCTGAGTCAAAGAAATCAGCGTACCTCCACGTAGCACGAAGTGCTTGTGAAGCTGCTGCCCCGACAAGCGGTGCAAGTCTTTTTTGCGGAAGAGGGATAGTCAATTCGATTCTCACGGGATCTCCGCACTGGCGACGTTTAATTCGCCTGCGTTAGCGAGGCTTGAATGCTCGACGTGTTGAATGCCAGAGCGTCATCCAGCGTGGCGGTAGGTCAACTCTTTCTCGCGTAGATAAGCAAAACTTTCAGACGCAGTGACGCGGAAATCAGCCATACGAAAGCTTGAAATAAGGAATCTGCTATAACAGCCCCTATCAAACATTAAGCAACGGGCTAACACATGAAGTGGCAAGGAAAATCTGTGCGCCGCAGCACCGGAGGCAGAGTCAAACACTCTGCCGGCAAGAGGAAACATGAGATGGGAAGAGAGTCGACGCTTACGCAGCTTGGAGAGACCAGAAAGAAGCAAGTTTCGGGATTCGGCGGCAACTTAAAGATACGGCTTCTCATGGGCGCTCATGTGAATGTGACTGATGCTTCGACAGGCAAGACGAGCAAAGCGGATATTCAGACGGTCGAACTTAACGCTGCAAATAGGAACTACGTCCGGCGTAACATAATCACGAAAGGTGCAGTTGTTCAAACAACCTTAGGCAAAGCGAAAGTTACCAACCGACCTGGCCAGGACGGATCAATCAACGCGATTCTCCTTGCAGAACAATAGTCATCCGAAACGACAAGAAATACTAGTAGTTCAGAAGATCGTCGACAAGCTGACTTATCCCCTCACCCGTTCTTACGCTCATTGAGATTTGTTTGACCTGTGGGGCAATTCGCTTCATATCATTCTTCATACGTGCTACGCTCGCTCCGACTGCCTCCGCTAAGTCGATTTTGTTGATAATCCCAATATCGCTGACCCTGAAGATCATGGGGTGTTTGTTCACGACGTCATCCCCCTCAGTGACACTTACAACTACAATTCTCGCATCAGTCCCAAGTTCAAAGTCCGTCGGACACACCATGTTTCCAACGTTTTCGATAAACAGAATGTCCAACTTTTTGAGAGGCAGTCTTTCAATGGCGTGGCTAACAAGATGTGCATCGAGGTGACATTCTGTTCCGGTGTTTAGGTTAACAACCGGGATATTGAGCGCCTTCATTCGAACAAAATCATCCTCGCCAGCAACGTCGCCTGCAATCGCTCCGATTTGTAATCCTCGGCGCTCCAAGATTGGGGCAACCTTCTCGATAATTGACGTCTTTCCTGAGCCGATTGACCCCAGTATGTCGAACGCCCGGATGTTATATCGTTTGAGCGCAGTTAAGTTCTGATTTGCCTCCTCCTTATTCTTTTTAAGAATATCCCTGCCTACCTCGATCTCCAGCTTGTGCATAGTCTTTAATGTCTGTTTTGACAATATTAAAATATCTGTAACGCGGGATGCTATCAAACAATGGCGAAGACTGCAAAAAGGGTCGTTTGGCCGGTCTACATCGACGCGCATAAAACGCGAAAAGAAGGTCGAATCTTAGCCAAGGGAGATTCGGTAGGGGCGCCAGATATCAAGGAAATCGTTCGCGCGGCGCAGGAACTAGGATTGAGTCCCACCTATGAAGATGAGAAAGCATATCCACGGCTTTGGTGGGAACACAAAGGGCGGTTGCTCATAGACGTCAATGGCGCAAAGCGAGAGGCGATACGGCAAATTGCGCGCGCGATAAAAGCATCGCGAGCTCCGCACGATTCTTGAAGATAAATGAACAAGCGAATAGAATTTCACACGCACACTATTCTGAGCGACGGTGCGCTTCTGCCGAGTGAACTCATAAGACGGGCGTATGTGGCAGATCACGAGGCCATTGCGCTAACAGATCACGTAGACTTCTCTAACATCGATTCAGTGATACGCGCAACAAAGCGAGCGGCGGAGGGATCCAGCGGGATCGAAGTTCTCGTTGGAGCTGAGATTACTCACGTCGTACCAGAAAAAATTCCCAAGCTTGTTGGGAAAGCGAAAGCGTTAGGTGCACAACTAGTAATCGTACACGGTGAGACCATCGCTGAGCCGGTGGCGCAAGGAACAAACAAGGCGGCTGCAGCTGTTAGCGATGTCAACATCATTGCACATCCAGGCCTCGTGAGCCAGGAAGATGTAGAGCTTGCGAATCAGAATGGAATCTATCTGGAGCTTACAGCCCGATGCGGCCACAACGTCACTAACGGCCACGTGGCTAAAATTGCCTCGAACCTCCTCGTAAACTCAGACTGCCACGGCACTGAGTTGCTGACGAATGCTGAGGCCGAACAGATCGCACGCGGGGCTGGTTTGAACGAAGACCACGCGCTGCGCTTAATTCGTCGAAATGCTACGTCCCTTCTCAACAAAATTTTATAAATTTTCCCCAAACTTTAAATAGTTTGATATATCATATATATATGTAACGTTTGGGGTCAGGATTTGAGAAGGGTAGGTACTGTAGTTCACGTATCGAGTCACGGCTATATTATTCTTAAAGCTGAATTCTTCCCAACGATTGATTCTCCGGTAGTAACGAAGCGAATGAAAAGAATTGGCACGGTGCATGACGTGTTTGGTCCAGTAACGTCGCCATATGTTTCTGTGAAGCCGTTTAAGAACCTTGCTCTCGCTAACTTGCGAGAACTCCGTGGCGAGAAGGTCTACATCTGAGCTCAAAGGTGAATATATGGTTGAAGTAGAAAAAGAGCGGATAATAGAGCGCGCAAAAGCGCGAGAAGTTACAAAAGAGCGCCAGAAAGAGCTTGGAGAGTACGAGGAATCGAAAGCTGTTTGCCCCGAATGCGGTTCGCGACAGCTAGTCCAAGACTACGAAAGAGCGGAGCTTGTATGCGACAAATGCGGTTTGGTTATTGATGAAGATTTCATGGACATGGGTCCTGAATGGCGGGCATTTGATCACGATCAACGCATGAAAAGGAGCCGTGTGGGCGCCCCTATGACGTATACCATCCACGACAAGGGATTGTCCACGATGATAGACTGGCGAAACCGGGATTCGTACGGCCGATCTATCTCTTCCAAGAACAGGGCGCAACTCTATCGATTACGCAAATGGCAGCGACGAATTCGCGTGTCAAATGCTACAGAAAGAAACTTAGCGTTTGCCTTGTCTGAGCTTGACAGAATGGCGTCAGCGCTTGGGTTATCAAGAAATGTGAGGGAAACGGCTGCTGTCGTGTATCGAAAAGCAGTCGACAAGAATCTTATTCGAGGAAGAAGCATCGAAGGCGTTGCGGCTGCGGCTCTATACGCTGCGTGCCGTCAGTGCTCAGTTCCACGAACTCTCGACGAAATTGCAGAGGTTTCGCGGGTGAGTCGAAAAGAGATCGGAAGGACTTATAGATTCATTTCACGGGAACTTGATCTGAAACTGACCCCGACATCGCCGATAGACTATGTACCGAGATTCTGTTCCGGCCTAAAGCTCAAGGGTGAAGTTCAATCCAAGGCGGTCGAAATACTGAGACAAGCAGCGGAAAAAGAACTAACGAGCGGGCGAGGCCCGACAGGGGTCGCCGCCGCAGCTATCTATATAGCTTCGGTTATCTGCGGTGACAGGCGTACACAACGAGAGGTGGCTGACGTTGCCGGTGTAACCGAAGTAACAATTAGAAATCGTTACAAAGAACTGGCGGAGGAGCTGGATATTGAGATCCTATTCTGAGCCCGCTCCTTCTCTATATTTTTTCCGCTGACATCACCGGAGACTTCGATCAAGCACGAACATCCGCTTGAAGTTGGCAAGTTATTTAAAGCCCGGCATCATTTAGCGTTCGGGGCTCGTAACTCAGGGGTAGAGTGCCACGTTCGCATCTCAGGAGAAAGACGTGGATGCCACGGGTTCGATTCCCGTCGAGTCCATAGTTTCTGAGTGCTGTGCTCTCTTTTCCTATTTTTTGAGTCAGATGGACGCTTAAGAGGTTACGTCATGTGCTTTTTCACTATTGCTTTTGCTCGAGCTTCATCGACCCCGCAACAGATAAGATACTTTTCGAATTTTTCGTACAAGGAGAGACCCGAGTCATAGAAACGCACCACGAATTCCTCGTTTTCTAAGAGCTTGGCTGCTGAAGACTTTTCGTTCTCGCCGCTAAACTTCAAGCTTTCTAGGAAGTTTCGTACGTATCTTTTTTCGAGAGCTTTTATGTGTTCGATAACGTAAAGCACGTCCTTCATTTCTTCCTGCAAAGCGTCGACCTGACTTTGAATGTTCTCTCTCATTATGATGTACGGACTCATCGCTCTCAGCGAGTTCAAGAGTAGCTCTTCTTCTTTGATTCTATCCTGAATGCCCTTGATAAGTTCGCTGATGTTTTTCTTGTATTTGTCTTTGTTATCGATCAATTGTCTCGAAGCTAACTCGTTGTACAATTCCGGGTCTGGGCGGTCGAGCAGGTCGTTCAGTCGGTGCTTAATCGCGAGTTCCCTGACACCGGTGTAAACATAGCGTGCTCCGTCCCTCCTCACCTTCAGGAGTTCGAACCTCTCTCTGTTGAGATTTGCAACGGACCGATCCACGCGCTGAAAAAGGTCCTCAAAATCGCTGAGTGCAGCTTGTGCGTAATCATCGTCAATCAATTTGGAAAGAGCCTTTTGGTCGATGATGTGGACCTTTTGTTCAAGATTGGCCAAAGCTGTATCCAGCTTGTCGTACTTATAAATGAGTCTCTCCATCTCGCTTTTCGGAACCTGCTCAAAAAGTTGATCGTTCACGGCATCGAGCAAAATCTCACGTGCCCGAATGCTGCCCAGTTGTTTCAGCTTGGCATAGTCATCTTCTGAGACTCTAATGTTGAAAATCTTGTCCTTGGCCATTATGTAAAACGTAAAACATTTTGGGCTAAATACCTATCGATTTCATCGATTGCTACGTTCAAATGTATGATATTGCCAGTGAGTCACAGTTTTTGCTCAGCTCAAACGTTCGCATTGCCTCCGATTCTTTTATATCGTAAGCCTTATGCTACTCATTACAGAGTTTCTTGCGAACGTGTGCAGTTGCTGCAACAGATCTTTTCGTCGTCGTTGTATTATAAGCCATAGACAAAATGGTTGCAGTGGGCGTTTTTGGCACAGCATGCGACAAGTCATGAAGGAATCAGTCAATGTTAACTATCGGCGTAGTTGCTATTCAGGGTGCTGTTTCAGAGCATATAACGGCTTTAGAAAAGTCCTCGAAGGATTTGGACTGCAAAATAGTGACGATAAAGCGGGCAGGCATTGTTCCACACTGTGACGGTTTGATAATTCCCGGCGGCGAAAGCACCACAATTTCAAGGATATTGCATTTTGAAGGGATTGATAAGGAGATACTTGAGAACAAGGGCATCCCTATGATGGGGACTTGCGCCGGCTTAATTATCATGTCTGACTACAAAGATGAGCATGTGGAAGGTTTGGGACTTATAGACATGCAGGTCAAAAGAAACGCGTTTGGGAGACAAGCGGAGTCTTTTCAGGCCCCATTGACGGTGACAGTTTTCAATTCTCCGTTTGATGGTATATTCATTCGAGCTCCTGCGATTACGCAGGTCGGAGACGCAACTGACGTATTAGCTCGTTTCGAGAAGTACGGCGTTGCTGCGCAACAAGGAAACAAGCTCGCACTGGCGTTTCATCCAGAATTAGGCAATGATTTGAGATTTCACGAGTATTTTTTGAGGCTCCTTGATCTTCATAGGTGAGGAACTAAGCCAGCAATCTCGTGCGCATGAAAATACGGCCTGAAGACGCGCACGACCTCAATGAACAGACTAAGCTATTCCTGTAACTTGAAGGTCAAGGTAGGTCCGAAACGCTATTACTACCGTTTGCGAGGATTCTAGCGCGCGGCGCTTTGGGCGATCCTTCTTTTCACTCTTTCAAATGCCAGAATAGCTTTAGCTCTCACGTAAAGTTCATCGTCGTGGAAAGCTTCCATCAGGGGTTTTATACTCGTCGCGTCACCTACTTTGCCGAGAACTTCGGCTGCGCGCTCACGAACAAGTCCGTTTCGATCCTTCAGAGCTGCAATCAGCGGGTCAATCGCGGGCTCTCCGATCTTGCTCAACGCTTCGGCTGCGCGCTCACGAAGTCAATCGCGGGCTCTCCGATCTTGCTCAACGCTTCGGCTGCGCGCTCACGAACGAACCAGTCTTTGTCGCTCAAGACACTTATAAGGCTTTTGACGGCTCGCGGATCCTTGATTTGGCCGAGTGCCTTCACTGCAGTTGCTCGCACGAACCAATCTTGATCGGTCATTGCCTGTTGGAATACGTGTGTTGCGGGCTGTCCTATCTTCTCAAGCGCCAAAATAACGTTACTGCGCACTTCCCATCTTTCTTCCGTTAGCGCTGAGGCCAGAGGCTTAATCGCTGGCTCTCCAATTTTGCCTAGTGCTTCCGCCGCCCTCATCCTTGTTTGTGGGTTCTGTACTTCTGATAAAACAGCCATCAGTTGCTCGATCTCTTCTTCAGTCGGTGACAGGTTTTTGGCTTTCTTGATCCCCGCATTTTTACGGTTACTATGAGATGACATGGCTCCGGAAACTTCTAATCAAAGACCATATGCAGCGCAGGTTTGCTGCGACCTATTTCGCTCGCTTAGGAGCGCTGATATCGCAGCTGGCCCCTACTTAAAGTCTCAATCTTTATCTTGTTCTCGCTCAATCTGGCGAATTCTATCTTTTACCCAATCGGAGACTCTATCCTCGCTCATTTGGTTTGCTTCTTGCTGCTCTCTAATTTTTTCTGACACCAGCTCAAGCAATTCCTTGGAATTTACGGGTTTCATAATGTACGCGTCCGCTCCGAGATTAAGGGACTTTACCGCATTCTCGAAACTCGGGAACCCGGTGATGATTATCTTTATCATTTGTGGATTAGTCTTGTGCAGTTCAGTGATAAGCTCAGTGCCCTCCATGTCGGGTAGCTTGATGTCTAACAGGCATAAGTTGAAAAAGGCAGCATCCGACCTCTCAAGAGCTTCTTTGCCGGTAGAAGCTGTTTCTACTACGTAGCCGTCTAGCCGTAAAATCTCTTTCAAGACTGCTAGGATTGTCTCATCGTCGTCGACGATCAAAATGCTTTTAGTTTCGACCATAGGATCCCTCTAGGCATTGCGCGTTTAACTAGTAGAAAGTACGCTTCACATAAAAAAGCTCACCTGTGAAAGGCACCGAGACTGGCGCGGGTCGAGCGGCCAACCCGTTTAAGCCAGCGCTCGGTCATGCGTACCGTTAGTCTGCAAGTGCGAGCGGCCTCAAAAACCCTGCAGTCTTCCGCTGTCTATGTTGCAAGCGAGAGAATGGAAAGATGTCCCGCTTGCTTTTGCTTATTCAGATTCTTGTGGTAAAGTAAGTCTTTTTTGGGGGTACTCAACTGTCGTCTTCGGCGCGGCACACAAAAATTATATTTCACAATAGGTATATATATGAATAATAGGAACCGTGTTTCCAAAAGCCCTATTCTCCGTTGGCAGGGCTGAAAGAGAACGGAGGCGCTCCTAAAACAATTTTGCAGGTCAAATAAATTGCACTAGTGGTGAAAGTCTATCTCTGTGTTCTTATAACAGACGTTGGAAGCACAAAAATTTTATAAAAATGAAAAGATAAAAAAAATAGGGCGGTAGTAAACTTGTGTAGCATATTAGGCATCGTAAACGAAAACGGCAAGCTTTTTTCTGCAAAATACATTATTGAGGGAATTACCCTAATGAATGAACGATGCAATGGGCTGGGAGGAGGATTCGCAGCTTATGGGCTGTATCCCGAATACAAAGACTACTACGCCCTACATATCCTTCTGAAGGATGTTGAACTGAAAGATCAAGTAGCTGAGATGCTGAAGGACTATGTCAATATTTATAAAGACGAAGAAATTGAAACGCGCAACGTGGAACGTATACCACAAGATTACACCCCTTGGCGCTTCTTTGTCGACGTGCCTGAACGGTACACAAACGACGCAGACAACTATATCATTGATCTTGCGATGAAGATCAACAATACAGGCGGCGCCTTAGTCATCTCGAGTGGCAAGAACATGGGCGTTTTCAAAGCCATTGGCTACCCGGACGAAGTAGCAAAGCTGTATAAGCTTGAGAATTACAAGGCGTATATGTGGTTAGCTCACGGGAGATACCCTACAAACACGCGCGGTTGGTGGGGCGGGGCACATCCATTCAGCATCTTAGATAATAGCATTGTGCATAACGGAGAGATTACTAGTTACGGAACTAACAAACGGTTCCTTGAGTCGTACGGGTATAAGTGCAGCTATTTTACCGATTCCGAAGTTTTGGCTTATCTGTGGGATCTTTTGGTTAGACGACACAAGCTGCCCATCGAAGTTGCATCCGAGGTACTAGCTCCTCCGTTCTGGGAACAGATCGAGCGAATGCCGCCTGAGAAGAGGCGGATCGTAGAGGCGCTGAGAATGACCTACGGTCCTGCAATGGTCAACGGGCCGTTTAGCATTGTTATTGCAAATGGTTCAGGGCTCACCGGAGTTGCGGGCAATGGTACCATGGTGGGGCTTTCGGACCGAATCAAGTTGCGGCCACTCATCTGCGCTCGAAAAGATGAAACGACGTTTATGGCGAGCGAGGAGAGTGCGATTAAGGCTGTTTGCAGGAATCCAGACAACGTGTGGGCGCCACGCGCGGGAGAGCCGACAGTCGCGATGGTGAATGGAGATGTATAGTTCCGTTCCTGAGTTCAGGGTTATCATTGACAGGCAAGCGTGCAGGCTGTGCAAAAGGTGCATCGAGAATTGCTCGTTCGGCGCACTAGAATGGCGAGATAACAAAGTCAAGGCGTTTGACGATCGATGCGTTGCGTGCCAGAGATGCGTTAGTATGTGCCCAGAAGATGCCATAGCGCTTCGTCGAACGCCCTCGGCTATGAGTGCCCACCCAATTTGGACTGAGAACGCTCGGAGGGACGTATTCACGCAGTCGAGAACAGGCGCCATACTCCTAGCGAGCACTGGAAACGAACTGCACGAACGTGTCATCTTCGACAATCTGCTTCTTGATGCTTGTCAGGTAACAAACCCAGCAATCGACCCTTTGCGGGAGCCAATCGAACTTCGAACTTATATCGGTCGAAAGCCCCGATTCGTCGAGCTTGAAGAGCTAGACGACAGTCTTAAGCTTAAGACCGAGCTTTCGCCAGCGCTTAGGCTTGAGATTCCAATTATGATAGCTCAAATGTCCTACGGAGCTATTAGTCTTGAAGCACATGAGGCGCTGGCACGTGCTGCGGTGATGCGCGGTACAACTATGGGCTCTGGGGAGGGGGGCCTCCACAAGAAGCTCTACCCGTATGCAGACCACATTATTGTGCAAGTTGCTAGCGGAAGGTTTGGCGTTCACCCGGCCTACCTGGAAGCCGGGGCCGCCGTTGAGATTAAGATCGGTCAAGGGGCGAAACCGGGGATTGGAGGTCACTTACCGGGAACTAAGATAACCGAAGAAATATCCGAAGCGCGAATGATCCCGGTAGGGGCCGATGCCATAAGTCCGGCCCCGCACCACGACATCTATTCGATCGAGGACCTCGCCCAACTCGTAAACTCACTAAAGGAAGCCACGCGATACAAAAAACCCGTCTTGGTTAAGATAGCTGCCGTTCATAACGTTGCTGCAATCTCCAGTGGTATTTGTCGCGCAGGCGCGGATGCGATCGTAATCGACGGATTTCGAGCGGGCACGGGTGCCACTCCTAAGGTAATTCGAGATAACGTTGGCATTCCCATCGAACTGGCACTTGCGAGTGTAGATCAGCGATTACGCGAAGAAGGTATACGGAATGAAACGAGCATAATTGCCAGTGGCACTATACGGAATAGCGGCGACGTCGCAAAGGCGATAGCGCTTGGCGCTGACGCCGTGAAGATAGGCACTGCCGCCCTCATCGCGCTCGGCTGCACCGTGTGTAAGCGATGCTATACCGGTAAATGTGCTTGGGGGATAGCTACGCAAGATCCGAGACTAAGGTCGCGACTCGATCCCGTTGAAGGTGCGCAGCATGTGTCGAACTTGCTATTGGCTTGGTCGATTGAGCTGAAAGAGATCCTCGGCGCAGCAGGAATAAACTCAATCGAAAGTTTGAGAGGAAATCGTGACAGGCTCAGGGGCTATGGTCTGGATCACACCATGTTGGAAATACTCGGTGTCCAACCGGCAGGCAGCTAGGTAAGCGCATGCGCATAGTAGCTAATTATAAGCATTACAAGGAGCTCAATGAGGAGATCTTTCAGGCGGTTCAGGCTGGCGTAGCTGAGTTGACGCTTGAGGACGTAAACGGCCAAAGGTTTATTGCTGACTGCCTCAAAGGCAAGCTCAATATCGATATCTATGGCACCCCTGGAAACGATTTGGGAATGTTTATGGATGGTCCAACGGTAACCGTCTTTGGTAACGCCCAAGACGGCGTCGGAAACACCATGAGTTCCGGGAAAATAATCATACACGGGGACGGGCGCGACATCTTGGGTCACAGTATGAGGGGGGGCAAAATCTTTGTCCGCGGCGACGTCGGCTACAGAGTCGGCATACATATGAAGACTTACAAGTCCAACGTTCCGATAATAGTTGCCGGTGGACGGGCTGGAGATTTCCTCGGAGAGTACATGGCTGGTGGGATGATCATTGTTTTGGGAATTCATAACAGGGCCAAAAAAGCCGAGATTTTAGGCGATTGGATAGCTACAGGACAACACGGCGGCGCTATTTACGTCAGGGGCAACGTCGACGACAGCAAGCTAGGCAACGGCGCGTCGCAATTTCCACTGACTTCAGACGACGAAATCGCTGTTAAAAAAGTTCTTAAGGAGTACTGCCATGTTTTTGGCCTTGACCTTGAGAGCCTACTTGACTCCGAATTCACAAAGATCGCGCCACTCTCTCATAGGCCATATGCTGCATTATATACCTGTGAATAAGTTGTGGAGGCGACATGGACCTTCTCTCATACAAAGACCTGAAACGGAAAGTCTGGGATACGGAAAAATGCTGCGGATGTGGGGCGTGTGTTGGCGTATGCCCGACAGAAGCCCTTTATTTTGACGAGGAGCCTCGCCATCCCAAGTCCAACGATTATTGTAAGGTGACGCGTGATGAGGTTCCTTGCGCGGCTTGTTACTATGCTTGTCCGAGAGCTGATGAAACCTGCTCTGACGGTTTTGGTACTATCCTATCGATATACGAATCAAAATCCAAGATTCGCGTTTCTGACGCCCAATCTGGCGGAGTTGTCAGCTCCGTACTCGCAGCCGCTTTCGAATCGAACGCGATTGACGGCGCGATCGTGATGGGCGTAGATAAATGGAGCCAAGCAGCTCAGCCTGCATTCGTTCAAACGTCTGACGCGGTTCTTGGGGCAGCAGGATCGAGATACGTGTGGGCGCCTATTTTGAAGGCACTCAGAGAAGCCATAGCAGACAGAGAGCTGCACAAGATTGCTATAGTTGGGACGCCTTGCGTGACTAGTGCGGTCAAAAGGATTCGGCAATCGAACGTCGACGTCTTGTCAATATACAAAAACGCAATTCGAGTTTCGCTCGGGCTGTTTTGCACAGAAATATTTACGGATAGTCTCCTCGAAGAGTTGCGAACAGGCCACGGGATTAAGCCGTGGGAGATAAGCGGTTTCGACGTGAAGGGAAAGTTCATCGTAAAACTGAGAGATAAAGCCGCGCTCGAGTTGCCTCTAAAAGACTTGCGCACGTCAAAGAGAACTGGATGCGAGCACTGCGTGGACTTTACAAGTGAAGATGCTGATTTGTCGTTCGGAAGCGTTGGCGCCTCACCTGGACACACGGTTGTAATCGTGCGAACCGATGTCGGTGAAGGTTTTTTGAAACAAGCACAGCGCTTGGGATATATAGAACTCAGTTCAGGCGTCGATCTTGCCTCTATAGCGAAAATTGGGGCGAAAAAGAAAGGTATACCCTTCGAAACCGCAATGTCACTGCTCAAAGAACCCGGTTATGACGCGCCATCATCTAGCAGAAAGACTGAATGATTGGTTCCAGATAATCTCTTCCGCGCTTTTGTCCTTCAATCGTCCGATGTTCGTCTATTAGGAGCCCGTCATATCCTATTTTGTTTAATGCCTCAATGACAGCTCGCCACGGAACTGATCCTTGCCCAACAACCGAGTGCGTTTCTCGAAACCCGTCGTTATCGTGGATGTGCACGTGCTTGATTCGCGCGCCGAACTTATGAATCATTTGTGGTACTGGAATGTCGGTGGTGTTGCAGTGGCCCACGTCTAGGGCCACCTGCAAGAACCTTGATCTCAGTTCGTCGACGATTTCTACGAGAGCGTCGCCAGTCCAAGCTTCTTTAAAAGCGGGCGGGAACCGCGGCATATTTTCTATGCAGACGAGAATTTTTTCGTTCTCTGCTTTTTCACATATGCGCAAAAAAGAGTCATCTTCATTTTCCTTTGCGATCCGCTCGAATTTTTGCAAGCTTCTCGGAAAGCTGACGATACCAGGGTGAACCACGACTAATTCGCAGCCGAGTTCGCTTGCGTACGTGATCGAGTTGAGTATTTCGTAAAGGGACGCGTTACGAAGCTTGGGATTAATGCTAGCAAGATTCACGCTGCAGAAAGGTGCGTGCATCGTGTACGTGAGATCGTAGCTCCGCTTAAGCTCAGAGAGCAGGCTCACGTTGGGGGTGCTATAGTGGACGTGGGGAAACTCAGAAACTAGCTCGATAGCAGTAAAGGTCGCAGCGGCGCTTACGATAAATTCTTTAACGTCAAGCTCAATCGCTGAAGAGACACCATACAGCATTGTTAAACTCCGATTGGAGGTGGGATGACGTCGACTTCTGACCGATTCGGCCGACTGTGCTCACGTCTCGTACTCTTTCTTAAGTGCTTTAAGAGCTTCGATAACGATCTCCACGTAAAGGCGTGTATCGATGCCATAGTGATCGCGGACTTTTGCCGCATCTTCGTTATCGAGTTGCAACCGTTCAATCCGTTCGAGGGTTTTCTCGGCAGTTTCTAATACCCATCTGTTTCGTGTTTCGGAATCGACAACGTTGATGAATTCAGGCCGTATGGATACCTTGACCGGACCGTCGTTAGTGCGAAATACGTTCAGCTTGCCTACGACAGCCACGAACGCAGGTACTTCTATTGCACTCAACTGGGTGACTGCCTGTTGCTGATACTGTCCAGCGTATATGGGAAAAACGCCTGTCGGATCGGCCAGTCGAGCGCGCCAGTAGTCAGAATCGACGCCAACGTTTTCCTTTTCCGTAAGTGTACCGACGACAAACACACGATTGCATTTGGCGCCTGTTGGGGTCAAGAGATACTGTGGCGCGTAGGTATCTTCGTGTTCCTTGTAGACGAGCGTCGACTCGCTGAGCTCTTTCGCGTAGAGGCGTCGTGCTACTTCTCGTTGTCTCAATGACATCAAAGACTCCCCTGCGCCCTCTTGAGGACGGCATCAATGTCCTCCTCGTCCATCTTAGGCAGCTCTTCAAAGTCTGTTATCAGCAGCCATCGCGGGGTTTTGTTACCGCGCACCCTATAGTAGCGTCCGATGATGACGGCCTTCATGGCGTCTGCCGCGACGTTTTGGTCGAGCGCTTCCATAGCCATCTCTTTAGCTGCCTCCAGCGTGATTCCGGTCAATCTTTCCGTCATCTCTCGATTAAAGAGCACGTCTGACACGATCTCGCCGTTATCGAGCACACCTTTCACGCGCAAATCGTACACTCCAGTTACTTCGCCGTGCTCCGCGCAGTGTCCCTTGACGACGACGCGACTGCATTCCGGACATCTTTTGACTAATCCCGAGCCGGACTGCACGTCGATAATTGCACCAGAGATCTCGCCCTCTGCGCGACCGACTGTTACCTCTTCATCGAGTGGTGCAATTTCGGATGCTTTGTTCAAGCTAACGCTGAAACGCCCCTGCCACGATTTTGTGACCACGTTGCGTATCGAGTAGCTTTGTCCGTCCCTGAGAATGGGCAAGTTCGCATTTGACCAGCTCGTAAACTTGATGGTCCCCGTCTCGTCGCCGAGGAGGCCGACTTGTGCTATTGATGGCGAATTGGGCTCCCACAGCTGTACGACCCGCACGCGGAGGTTGATCCATCTATCTTCCGCATTTATGTCTGTGATTTTTGCGTAGATTACCTCGGTTTCGGAAGCAACGCCTTCTTTGGGATGGAGTTTGGCAAAATAAGAAACCACGCTCCTTCTTGCTTCTTCGATTGGCACTTTAAAATCGTAAACGAGGCTGTTCAGCCGCTGTTCAATGTCGCTGGTGGGAACAGTGACACCTTGTTCCAAAAAACGAGTGCGAATGTCTTCTGCTAGCTCTCTCAAGTCCATTTCTTCCCTCAAGCCTTTGGTTTTCTAGTTTGAAAGGCAGCAATATGTTATGCGAGATTGATATAAAGCTTTCTCGCGTGCCAGAAAAATGTTCAATAATAAGATTGGAGTGGGGGTTGTAAGCCTCCTTCTGTTTCAAGTGGCATTCATCTAAGCGCTTAACCTGGGTGTCGTCTGGACTGCTCATTCACCCTTTTTAGCTTGCACCTGTGAGGATTCGCCGTTCC
>JACWML010000048.1 GCA_015661395.1 Methanomicrobia archaeon
GCCACTGTCATCATTTGGAGCATTTTGTTTGGCCTGACTTACCTCTCCTGTTTTATCAACAGTTGCCTCTTTTATTGTTAAACGAGCGCCATTAACAACCAAAAATACAGCTTCATCTGATGAAGTGCTTTTGTAGGTTCCACCGTTGATCGTAGCATTTATTCCGTTCACAATATAAGCAGCTTTAAGACTGACAGATTCACTCTTCCTTCTTTCTCCCACCGCCAAAGAGTCGCGCCCAGAAACCAACTTTAGGCGCTGGTAATCGCAGCGTCACAAGTTCAAGCTGCTTTTGCGTGGTTTCTTTATCGCGCCGTAGTTCCGACGTAATACCACGTTCAGTTTGTAATAATGTTTCCAGATTAGTGATCTCCTGCATCAAAAGTAGAGAGAAAGTGGCAGATCAGCGACACTTACTAGCGATTGTCTTTAATTACTCCGTGATCGCCAATAGCCAGCAATATCCGCTTTTACGAAAGCCGCTTTATAGGGGTTTTTTTCGCACCACCGATCGTAGCAGTAATTAAACCGTGGATTGCTAATCTGCACCGTTGAGCACGGTTCACACTCAGGGCGGTCACGCTTTGCCCTAACAGCGGTTATCTTTCCAGTACCACAGCCATTGCATTGGTCAGGTGGATTCACTTCGTGTTTCTCTGAGTCTCCCGTTTTTATCACATCCTCACTAGTGACCTGTTTGCACTGCTATATCGGTCTTCGCTATAGAAAGAAAGATATTGCTGAGGCACGAGCCTTCGCAAAGACAACCGGCCGCAGCAACCACCGTAACCTATCACTCACGCTCGCCCGATAGGCCGCTCTCGTTAGAATTTGCCGCCCTCGATGGCTAACTGAAGCCCCAGCCGTTCAGCAGGAGATAATCTCGGGTCACGCGGGGGCAATTCTAGTATTCTAGTACTCTAGTAGCATATTGCTTTTAGCCTCTCCGTAGCTCCTAGCTCATTATTTCTTTTTTCGATTCTGAGCCCTCTACATCCTTCTTTTTTCGAGTGAGGCAATAATCCCCTATTGAGTGGTAAGATACGCGCTATTTCCATAGTCATCTTTTCGTCTCAGTCTCAGCGAAACGAGTCCATTTATTGCCTTTAATAGGTCGGCCTGGCACGTCCTCGCGTCGCTTCTTGATGTTTTTAGATTTAGATTTAGCTTTCATTTTCTTATCAATCGCCAGGGCACCCACAGCTCAAGCGTTAACTGTCTGGTCCGCAGTGTGAGCAAGGAACCCTGCTTAAGTCGTTCTTCTTTCATGATTCATTTCTTACGCCTGCGGTACGCCTTCTGGCGGCACGCGTTTGAACAATAAAGATTGCTAGTCCGCGCTTCTACCAAGTAGGTGCGGCGCTCCCATTTGTCATAGTACGGCACCTTTGGCATGCCTTTACCGCACTCAATGCACGCGTTATGTTCGCGGCGGTGGCACTTCGTGCAATGCTTCACGTAAACCTTGTCACCACATACCGGACATACGCCAAAACTCGCAGGCGCAGATAGGGCTCTCGCGGCTGTCAAACCACAACAGACAACGTAGCTGCTACTAATTCGGCTATAAAGATTTAAGGCTTTACTCGCAGTTTGCCAGGTGCGTGCCAAAGTTGAGAGTTGCAACCACGCCGTCCTGTTGATGTTCTTGTGGCCAGGCACCTGCTGTGATCTTCTCGTGTTGGCTCATTACAGCGATGAGTACCTCTTTTTTTAGCCGCATGCGGCAGAGAGATTGCCGCTTTGTCGACTGATTTGTCGTGGCCTGCGCGTCCTGCGGAATTTGGAAAACGATAGTTCCGTTCACCATGTCCCCCGGCGAGGTGACTTCGTGGTGAATCGGGTTCAATTCTTTACGCGCAAAAGTGGACGCAAACGCGAAAGCTTAAGCTGTCTCATATTGCATTGTTCAGCCGATCCTTCTGAAACGTACGGGTGGTATCTCCCGCTTTTTCGACGTATCAAACGTACGCAGCTATAAGGCCTCACCCGCCGTTGTATCTTTGTGGAAGAAAAAACAAAAACAGAACAAGATGAGACTGACGGCGTCGCTGTCAGTACGAATAATGTCGCCAGCACGAAAACTGAAATCGGCAACGCGGAGCGGACGGTCAAGCACTTCAGAGCCAAGAGGGGTGAGGTCGCCAGCAAGAAAACTGAAATCGGCAACGCGGAGCTGACGGTCCAAATACTCAAAGATGAGATTAAATCGCTTGACGGCGAGCAACGCGCAGCAATCATATTCGAGGCTAACTTGAAACGGGAGGAGGCAAAGCGCATAATAGGGCAAGCTGACATAATGCTCCCACAGTTAGAGGCAACTATCGCAGATAACTACGCTCAGCTGCAACGCCTTACGGGATCGACTGCGATAGATTAGATGAGTTATCGACGTGAGCTTCGACTACTTTTTAGCTCTGACGCAGATGTACCCATAAGGCGCATCTTTTTTTTTCCAGCGTTTGATAGAAGCCTCGCCGTGCTGTAACATCTTTTCTTGACCGGACAAATGGCGCTTCGGCGAGGGATTTTGCGGCTCTCAAATCGCTTTGAGATTGACGTAGCACAGCCCGTTAAAACTTGTTTACGTTTACCTCAGAGTATCAGCGTCATACGTGCATGGAAAGCAATACGGCTCAAGACATACAGGCCGAGAAATGAACAAGCGAAGCGAAAGCATACAGTCGAACATAACCTTTTATAAATTGCGAGACTTCCGAAAATCATACAATTCGGAAGTTTTGTATAGTGACTAAGCACGCAGCGGGCAGCGTTTAAAGTCGCGACTTGAGATTAACCGTTGATGGATGTAATAAACATCTAGTATATAAAGGCACGCTTACCTTATGATAGTGCTTTGCTATCATAGCAACGCACGCAAAAACAAATCAAAAGAGTAAGACGGGGCCAATGAGGCTTAAAAGTTGTTATCCGTGGTGATTTAAACGAAAATTGATACTGAACGACGAGAAATACTCGAGGGACTTGCTGACCGGATTATGTCGGAAATGAGAAGTAAAGGCTTTACCGATTCGAAAATGTCAGCGACGAAATTTGGCAGGATGCCTTTCTCGAAAGGATTTATCCATTGTTAGATGACGCGACTGCCGAATACAAACTCGGTGCGCACGACGTGTTCTATATGGGCATGTGGTTTGGAGGTCAACTTTTTTTGTAACGCAGGACTTTCCGGGAGCTTTCTTCTACCGCCCTTAGAGAAGAGCGAGTATACATTCATAGCGACAAGTGCTGACATTCTGCCGATGCAATAGCATTAACTTTTTAACGCTGAGTTCCGCAGCGAAGCGCTTTTCCAATCTTAGACTGTAGCGAAAAAAGCAGGTGAAGAACGTGGAAGAAGACTTAGACGAACAGGAACGGAACCTGCTGCGTGATTTTTGTAAAGCAGCAATGAAACGATCTCGCTATGTCACTACAAGCGGCATGTATAAGGTCTTTGATCGCGATACCGAGCCGGAAAAAGTGGAAGTCGCTGAGTTGCTCAGATACAAAGAGTATATTAAAATAGAGACGAAGGACCCGATGTATAGTCTCCTTCCAAAAGGAGTTGAATACTGCAACAAGCACAAATCGCAAAGGAGTGCAAAATTGAGCTTAAAAGAGAAAAGAGGCAAGTTCATAAGAGACTTCTATGGTTTGGTGGAGGGTGACGACAGTAGATTGGTGTTTGACCAAGAACTATACCCATTCGGTGAGAATCACGGTTACACAAAAGACGAAATATACAGCCTCGCTTTGCATTTTGACGGGTTAGGCCTTATGAAAGCAGAACCTGTTTTAGGCCGGAGAATAGCAGTTTTGAGGCTTACTCCAATCGGCACACGATATATTGAAGAAGGCGAGAAGGGACCCGAACACCAATATTACGACGACCTCGAGCATCAACATTCTGAGAAAAAAATAAAATTCAAGGCCACTGCCAAGTCGACAGTCTTGGGAAAACCTTGTGTCTTCCTTTGTTATGCACGATCTGACGGAACTGCTGTCAGAGAGTTATATCGCGTCTTGCAGTCTCACGGATTCAAACCGTGGATAGACACTGAAGACATTCCGGCCGGAGCCGAGTGGGAGCCGACAATAAGTAAAGCAATCCAACACTCCGACTTTTTCATTTTGTGCCTCACACGAAACTCGGTAGATCGGCGAGGAATAATGCAAAAGGAGATTAGAGCAGCCTTCGAAAAGAAAGAGGAGATGCTTGACGATGATATCTATCTAATATCGGTCCGTATGGAGGATTGTGAGGTGAAAGACGAGAAGCTTCGAAAGTTCCAATGGGTGGATTTATTCAGAAATGATGGCCATGACAAACTCCTCTTTGCACTTCACGAAGGCATGAAACGCCGCAAACAAAGGGGGAAGTAGGAATATATGCAATTTCTGTGCAAACGTAAAATAGGTATTCATAGTTCAACATCATCGCATGAAGATCCGACCGTTCGGTTGCCGAGAGAGTTCAAGACCCTCGTCGGCGAGACGGCGGCAATCTATGTAGGTGAGGAAAAGAGCAAACTTGTTTTTAAGATCATTATTGACAAAAAAGTTGACAATTTTTGCACAAATTCAGAAAACTCTGAACTCGAAAACCGTGTATTTGACTTGGAAACTGAAATTAAAGTTCTTCGATCATTTTTTATTAAAAATGATAGTTTCAAGGTCGATCCCAACAAAAAAGAACCCCAACCAAATGGGCTCGGCCGGATTCGAACCGGCGACCTCCGCCGTTTGAAGGCTCCTTTTCGAAATTGGAGCCCCTGCTAAGCTTCTTTTTAGAACGATCAACGATCTTCATTAAGAAAGCAATTCCATCGTCATAGCTCGTTTGATAGATCTCTGCGCTTTTACCTGCCAGTTCGCGGAACTCACGCGGGAGCCTGATAATGGGGTAGGCATGAGATGGCTTTGAGCTTTGGATGCTAATCTTATGCGTGGAGATCGGTTGCATACGTCACTGGGGGTGCCATTCAAGCATAACCGTTGTGATGCGCCACAGCTGCGTCTCAAGGGTTCTTGAGGCATACCAACGTGTGCTTTTGCCACCACGCTTCTGAACGGGCCTCAAAAAACAAAGGAAATCGGAAAAGAGATAATGAGCTAGGAGCTAGGGAAAGGGTGAAACAAATACGCGGCGCAAAGTGGGTCAACGGCGCCCGCTTTGGCAATCAACTTAGTGACTCCTGATAATTAATCGATCCGCGGCGGCAGCCCACGCAATCCCCGATAAAACCCGTCTGCGAAGAGAAGCGCTATAAGCACGAAATCGCTGATGATCTCTCTAACGCTCATTCTATCTCTGGCCCTAAACCTCAATCTCCTGCGCGGTTGCTCGGCTCAGGTTGCGATGAGATGCGACCTCAAGGCATCGTCACTTATAATTAATTCTTCTCGTATGAAATAAAAAAACAAAAATAAATTCCTACGGCTGCTTTGCTCCCGATCGTAAACGCTAACCATGTTAAGCTCGAGTGAAGACGGTTGACGTTGCGATGCCTGGCGAAGCGACAAAACCGCAGCGCATGCAGAAGATCAAGTTGCCGACCAGCAAATGAATAGCGCCCTCTTTTTTCCGATCCAACGGTCCACGCAGTTTCTTATCGTGCCAAGGCCGAGCGTACGAACTGTTGGGCGAGTTGTAGAGCAGCGTCGTTGCTTAATCCCCTTCTGACAAGCTCTGAATAATATTCTGCATGCACGCCTGCTAATTTTTTCGCTTCCTCTTCTGTTATCCCTCCAACTTTTTTCGCTTCCTCTTCTTCCTCTTCTGTTATTTCTTCTCCAAATTTGATTGCGTCCTCTATTATCCCTCCAACTTTTTTCGCTTCCTCTTCTTCCTCTTCTGTTATTTCTTCTCCAAATTTGATTGCGTCCTCTTCTGTTATTTTTTCTTTAGGCACCATTATCCCTCCTTTTGTTGCTAAACCCTGATTAAGCCAAAAACTTTTTGAGTTAAGTACTTATTAAGTGCATGATCGGTTAAATACACACGCCCTGCTGATGGAAAAAGGAACGAGAGGTGTGGCGTGGCGGACTAATCCGCTGCGCCTCTTATGCAGAAGTACCCTCCCTTAAGGGCGTAATCAGCGTACACCTGACATCCGGGGCAGTTGCATCCCTTCATCTCAGGTGTCTTCTCACTCTTGCCAGTGGCGCAAAATACACCACCCATAGGCTCTTCTGCGTGTAGGTAAGACAGCTCATGCAAATGCACTTCTCCTTGTTTTCCGGAGTCATCGGGACTTTCATTCTGTCTCACCTCCTTGACACGCTTGCGTGTACACAAGCGCGTACCGGGAACGCAGGCCTGCGACTTCACTTTAGAGGTGAAATCAGAAAAGTTGTGCGGGCTGCGTCCCGATAGCGCCCTTTTGTTTTTTTGGTGACCCGTTCAATTGGTCTCATCATCAATAAGTGCTTTGCTCGACGAGATAGCGACAAGGACGCAGCCAACTAAAGGGCAATGCCCGTTTTCCGTGTCCCGTATTATAGGTGGAAGGAGCTGCGGCAAACGTCACCCTACAATGCTGAGGGAAACGATTATACCGTTTCGTGCGTCTTTACCCACGAAATAGCACACACATCTCCTTTTGGGGTACTAGTGCGATAGACTGCCGGGGTCATGTCTATGGCTCCGGCTCTCGCCTTCTTTTAGTTGCTATTAAGACGCGTGTGCATACGGGTCGGTTAGATATGTCTGCACCGAGCGGATGCGCTAGAATTGAAAGAACAGCTTGCACAGACCCTCGCCGCGTTTGTCACGTCGATTCTGACGGAGCCGCGTAGGCGCCTAGATACGGAAAGTGCTACGGAGCCACCGCTTCGCCAGATCATTGAAGTGTTGCAGCAGGTCATGTGCGCACACGACGCAGAAAAGCTAGCGATTTCTGCGCTCGAAATCTACAAGGATGGTTAGGTAGTAGCCCAAGAGAAAGTACAATGCGAACACTCAGCTATTCTTATGCGTAGCGTCCGGTAAACTGCTGAGGTAGCGATTAAAGCTCATACGGGCAAGTTGGTTACGCGAGGTGAAAAGGTTGCTTTAGCTTTAACTCGTCTTTTTGAATATTGATCAGTGCGAATTCCTTTGCATTTTTGACAATTTCAGAGATGGCTGTAACAGGAATATGCGCTAATTCTCGCGGTTCCAGTTTGTGCAAACCTCCGCCGTAAACCCGCCCCTCAGATATTAGCCTGTTTGAAGGAACGTTGTTCCAAAATTTCTAATTTTTTTTAGCAAACGCCGGGTGTTGTCTCAAAACGCTTTCTAAGCTCAGTTTCGAATATAGCATCAAATAGACGTTTGCTACAGCAGTTCCTGCAAATATGCCATTCGCATTAGCTGTAGTTGCTCGACTAAATATGCCTTATGCGAATCGCTAGAAAGATGCAATACGCGAAGGTTGGCTTAACAATTCCTATTTTAAACGGCACTTTTCATGCCGAAACTCATGACGTATTGTAGTGATCTTAAATCCAAGCTCAAAATCAGAGTTAAATCGAAAAAAGAGATAATGGGATAGGAGATACGGAATAGATTACAGGAACACGCTGTGTCGTTGGTTGCGGACTGCTATGCTTGGTTAATGTTCGTATGGGTAAAAGTTCGCTGGCATATGACAGTATCCTCTTGTAGCAAGTATGAGTCGCCGTCAGCGCTTGCTGGCTTCCATTTCTTCGATCTCTCTATCTATATCTATCAATCTCGGCATGTCGCTGTAACATAGGCTTACTCATTTGATTGTTGTCTTAGCCCAACCACGTTACCGTCAATGTCCTTCACCTTAGCTATCAACAAACCACCACCTACTTCCTTAACATCTTGCACAACTTCAGCTCCGACCTTAACCATTGTTTGAAGACTGCTTTTGATATCCTTAACGTCCGTATAAGCAATAGGCCCAATCTTAGAGTTAGGGTCTAATCCCACTTCCTGATCACCAACTCTATAACCAACATAGTAAGGGCCTTCGACATACGGTTCTACGTCTAGAAATTTGCCATAAAATGCTTTAGCTTTTTCTATATCTTTAACCGGATAAACGATCAATTTAATGTTTTGTGCCATAAATTAGTCTCCTTTCTACTCATTTTTCAGCCCCCTTTTCATACGCAACGATCATCTCCATTATTTTCAGGAAGACAACCTCCCTACCGTTGGCAAATGACGCTGCGGTATCTGTTGAGTCACGCCCGTCCTTAGCGCTTTGGATCGCGCCTTTCTTGCAGAACTCTTTGATCTCTTTGACGAGATCCCCACACGTCGTTATTCCCTTCTCACTCCAGTCTATGTTGTTCCAGGTAGCGTCAAAGATTCTTGTCGCTAAGTCGTTCATGTTTTCAAATTTAATTTCGTCTTTACCATAGAGCTTGTTCACTTCAAAAAACTCAAGTGCAGCGATAATTCCTTTGGCAAAGAAGTCTTCACATTCTACACATACCATTTCAATCACCTATGCAATACCACATTGACGGCTTTACGTCTTCTAATACGTAGTTGATTCCTTCTCCGAATCCTGCGTCCTTTAGTGCTTCCCAACATAATCGGTCAAACATTATGTGGGCGGCTTCCCAATCGTTTTCAAATTCGTGGACGCGATCTCCTTCTCTACTGTATATCCTTCTACAGCGTTCTAAAAATTCTTCCGGGGTCATCTTTCACTCACCAGCTTTATGGATACACGGGTGCCTCAACGATGTCCTTTATTAGGCGCATCGTTTTCTCACTGTCTAACTTACCGGACTCAAACTCTTCAATAAGCACGCTGATGTCCAATAGTTTTTCCATGCATTTATTGAAGTTATCTGACTTCCCTTCAAATGCTTCTGTCATTCTATCTGTCATTTTAAAGCCTCGAAACTCTACCATCTCCCGTAGGTCATCATCTGACATTGCATATTCGCAGTAATGTTCACACAATCCATTTTCAAAGCACGGTGTTCGATTTCTGTGCTCGAAATCTATGAAGCATCCAAACCTTACTACTCAATCTTATGTTTTTAACTTTGCGAGTGAGCTAATGACTGGAGTCAATGGAACGCTGTTCGTGTCAGGGTATAGAGAAGAGCCAGTCGAACCTGACGAATGCAAGGTCATAGTTACGATCACGAGTGAGCGCGCTACCGCGCGGCAAGCACAAAATGCCAGCGCTGAAACATTTGATGCGATAATGAATGCGCTTTCCGCTGCTAACATTGGGAGTGAGATAGCAACGATCTTCCTTAACGTTGAAAAGCCGCGGTATTATGATTCCACAAAAAAAATGCATATTATATAAGACTTTTTCCGTGCAACGCGTAACCTCACGGTGAAAGTACGTGCTAAAGAAGCGGGTGACACCGCTCAAGCGTGCACCTCGAACGAGTCTTCGGTGAGCGGAGTGCATTTCCAATTGGGAAAAGAACTCGAGCAATCGTCTCGAAACAAAGCCCTCACAAAAGCGGTGAAACTCGCGAAAGAAAAGGCGAACTACTTGCGAAGAGCGCGGGTGTCGAGCTCGGAACGCTTCAATCACTTGTTGATCGCGCCCAGTCAATGACTATCAACGCACCCGCAGACACAGATTATGAAATACTAGCAGACGCAACACTAGCCAGACCCGAACGATCGCGTGAGCCTCACTATGAGTTGAACTTTGCGATCCGAAAAATAAGCGTTTACGAAAGCGTCTAGCTCGCTTATACTGCCACATAACACGTGTTTACCTAGTGATAATTGGCAATGCCGTCTGCAAGAGGGCAAGTTTCATTAAGGTTGATATAAAAAGCCTTTCGTGCTTTTGAGTTCAGAAAGCACTGTGATAAACGCAATAACAAAAAAGAGGCAGTATATGAGGAGGGATACAGTCTGAGTGTGTGGCAAAGGTTGCTCATCATCATCGTGGCTACTATTGTCGTCATTTTAGGGGTCAAGTTTCTAATTCACTGACGGTTTTGAACGAACATTTTTTTTGAGAATTGGCGAGACATCAGTTCGTGGGGCGGTCGCTAACGCACTTTTCATATCGTAAAGCGTAGGTTGCGCTGTCAACTCCACAACGGGGATTAAACTGCACTCTAAATCGAAAAAAGCAACAACGAGATAGAGAATACGGAGAGGATAAAAGAGAGCGGAGTATGCTGTTAATTAGTGAAGAGGAAGGGTGTCGGCTTTGATTGAAACGCAAAATCTGACCAAGACGTTTGGTGAAGTAATAGCGGTTGAGGATCTGACCCTTCATGTGGGAGAGGGAGAGGTGTTTGGCTTTCTTGGACCAAACGGAGCAGGGAAGACCACGACCATTCGGATGCTCGCATGTCTCATCTCAAAGACGAGCGGAGAGGCGAGGATAGGCGAGTATGAGGTTGGGAACGATGCGGATGTCCAGAAGATCAGGAAGATCATTGGCTTGATGCCTGACCGTTGGTCTCTACGAGGACTTGAGCGCTTATCGGAACCTCGACTTTTATGGGCGCCTATACGAGTGCACGGAAGCACAACGGACGGAGAGGATCGAACGCTTCCTCAGGATGTTAGGGCTGTGGGAGGTAAGGGATCGCGCGGTCAGAACCTTTTCTAAAGGCATGAAACAAAAGCTTGCCATCGTCCGCGCACTCATCCACGAGCCGCGCGTCCTCTTTCTCGATGAGCCGACGGCGAACCTCGATCCTGAGTTCCAAAAAACGGTGCGAGACTTCATCCTCGAACTCAAACACGAGAAGCGGACGATCTTTCT
>JACWML010000101.1 GCA_015661395.1 Methanomicrobia archaeon
CCAAGAATACCTCCGGGTAACTCTTTTTTCAGATAAACAAAGAGAGGATGGGTATCTTTACCGTTAACGTTTATTTTCTCGGAAATGAGGAATGTTACGCCAAAATTTATCAGGCAAGCTTTAACCATGGTCTCATTTGTCTCTGGCTCCTGTTTAAACTGGTCAGAGGGAAAGCCAATCACCACAAGTCCCTTGTCTTTGTAAGTCTGGTGAAGTTCCTCGAGTTCTTTAAACTGACCCGCCAGACCGCATTTGGTCGCTGTGTTAACAATGAGAACAACGTTTCCACGAAATTCGGACATACTAACAGTTGATCCGAACGAATCACGAAACGTGATGTCATAAAATGCCATATTCTTAAAAACACCTATCCGCGCTTATCTTGACACTCTCTAAATAATAGGGGTCGTTCTCGTCGCGCGGTACGAGAGTTATCTCATCATCCGAGGCGTCTTTTATCACATGCGCTATCTGTGTTTGACTTGGACGGCAGCATGCCATTTTTAACCTTCTATGCCCTCGATGTTTATATCAATCGTGAATTTAAGGCCCATTATCAAATTGCACTATAAAGTAAAACTTCTATCGCCATTAGAGTTTAACCATTATGTTTTCGTCTTCAACCTTTAGTTCGTAGGACGGCACATCCTTTATCTTTGGATGCAAAAATGCCACTTTTGGACGAGTAACCACCTTGCCAGTGGTGACGTCGAACTGTGCATTGTGCCCCGTGCATGTCATAATATTGCCGTCTAAAACGCCTTGCGAAAGGGCGTTTCCCATGTGGCTGCACTTATTGCTAATGGCATAGTAGTTGCCGTTCACGTTTGCTATCAGAAGCTGTTTACCCTCAACCTCTTTCATGGTGCCGACTGGAACCTCTGAGGTTTCAGCAACCTTCACATAACCTGCACTCATAACCTTACCTCTATCTCTTTTGACAAACTCTCGATGCTTACCTCTGGTGCGTTTGCGTAAACATCTACATCTCTCTCCGTTGGACAAGGAGGATGGTCAATACAAACGCTACAGATGCAGAGCAAATATGTTAACCACTTTCGAGTGAACATAACCGTTACTGCTTGATTTATATAACGCCACACAGCGTTATCTCATTTTTTGCCAAAACATGAAGTTATGCGGACGTTGTGGCATAGTTCCGTCAACAGACTCCGCTATGCCCTCCTTAATCAATATCTCCGCTTGCAGTTCGTATCCAACATATGTCAAGCAGTAGCGTTTTCGACGATCATTGCGCGTTTTGCGTGCTCATAATACCATTCATTTGCGTGATTATGGCGAGGAATCGAATCCCCGGCGGTCGTAAATCGGCTGACACACAGGCCCGTTGTTTCTGCCAACTGCGTTACCTTGCCCGTTTCTTTGACGAGCAGCGCTCTCACACGTTTTTGCTTCCTCTAGACAACCACAATCGTTAGTGTTACGTTCGTGTCGGCGGAACAGTCGTATGAATACGCCCCATATTGTTGAATTAAGGCGACTTCGACGTCCCTGTTAAAGCAATTCAATGCCGCACAAGTGATTCCGGCCTTGCGGATAAAAGCCGGGCTCAGAATGTTGCCCCAAGGAACGACAAGGCCGACCTCATCGAATCCCAGAGACTTGAGCCATCTGACGTCGCTTAACACCCCCGCCGTGAGTGACGAATCTTAATCCGACCACTTTTCTTTTCTTAATCTCTTTACATTGCCGCTGCTGTCGTTGTCGCGTTCCTTGCGACGACGGTGATCGTTCCCGTCATATAGGTGTGAATCGCGCAATGATACGGGAACGTCCCGGTTTGATTGAACTGAACCGTGTATTTGTCTCCGGTGTTTAGAGGCGGCGACTGTGCAAACGCCGAATTATTTGAGGTTATTTGATGCTGAATCGAAGTTGATCCGCCGTATGCACCGCTCGACGAATCCTGATTGATCCACGTCACGTTTGCACCTTGCGGAATCGTCAAGAACTGAGGATCAAATTGATAATTCTTGACGGTAACGTTCTGATTCGCGGCGCTGATAACATGATTTCCCAATCCCGCCGTCTGTCCACTTTGCGTAGTTTGCGTACATCCGGCCATCAAGACCGCTGTGATGACGCAGATTCCTAAGATTGCGTATTTTTTCATTTTTCCTTCTGCAAGAGAAATTTTTGCGCAACTTCGAGAGTCTAGTCATGTATTGCTCGTTTTATCAAGTTTGCCCGCCGAATCATCGTTAGTCTACATTCCTGCCCCTAATTTCAGTTCAGAGGCGAGAAAGCTACTTAACTGGAGGTTGCATCATAGGGGGGCACGCATGAATATTGCACTCTTCCTCATCAGCATTCTGCTCGTCTTCATCAGCTGTGATCTCTCCACCAACGGGATCGAGTGGATCGGGCGCAAATTCAAGCTTTCGGAGAGTGTGGTGGGAGGTATACTAGCTGCAATCGGTACGGCCCTCCCTGAGACGTTCATACCTATCATCGCCATTTTTTTCATAGGCGGCGGGAGAGGGTATTTCTGAATTGGCACGTGCCGAGCGATGCAAAAGAGTGGACAGGAGGTGATTGTCCACCCTTTCATTGGCAATATCTTGACTACATCATCCCGCCATCAAGGCCGCTGCGGGACGCATCTATATTGCGCCTGCTTTTTTTGCGACTTTGCGCTACACCTTACGCCTGTTTCGTTTGAACGGTTACGACGACGATAAGTTGTCCGAATGTCTTTGATAAGCCAGACAGCGAGACTGTGTCCGAGTCAAATCCTCAGGAATAGATTCTTTCAAAGATACAAAACGTTCTTTGAATATTGGATTACCGCTGCCCCAATTTATCCAAAATACTCATGTTTGCGTCTTTGAGCGTATCGCATCCTGTCAATAGCATGGCTCGGCGAAGATCATCCTTAACATAATCAAAATACATCTTCACCGCCACGTATCCCCCACCAATACACACTTGTGCGAGGGGCCGGCCGATCAGGGCTACATCCCCGCCAAGCGCCCTGATCTTGAGGACGTCAAATCCCGTTCGCACCGTTCCATCCGCCAGTATAGGGATCTTTCCTGAAATCTCCTCTGCTATATCAGGAGTACCTCTGCCACTCCCTGGCCGCAGTCTAGGACTCTGCCCCCATGATTAGATACATAACATGCACTGGCACCGGAATCCACCACCTTAACCGCGTCTTCCGTGCTCATAATACCCTTGAAGATCACGGGTTTTCTGGTGCACTCTACTAATTCCTGTAAATTATCCTCACTTTTCCGGTAAACCCTTTTCTCGGGAGTGATCCAAGAAGTAGACCCCGCACCTTCCAGGTCAACGCCAATGGCAATCACATCCAGTTTCTCTGCCAGCTGGAAGAGCTTAATTAACCGATCCTGGGACTGGGGTTTGAAGAACGGGATTCCCCATCCCTGGTTCTTCCCTACGGTGGTGACCCCCAAGTCTTCGGGACTGGTAGGGGTGTTTCCCACCATGCCGATAGTCCCGAACGCCTGAGCTCCCTTTAACAGACCCCAATAAAATTCTTCTTCGGGCATGGCATCATTCATGTTGTTTTTCACGCCGGAGAGGGCGGCCCCCATAACCGGGGCGGCGAGCTCCTTCCCAAAGATTGAAACGGACATTTCTGGTTCGTGATGGGCCTTGATCACCCGCATTTTCAGCCGGTACTGTTGCAGGGCTCTATAGTTTGCCTCAAATGTCTTGGCCCTGTCCTGCGCCCCCTAAGCCGATAGGCGCTCCATATTTTTGTCCGGTGCATAGATGATCCGGGTCACCGTCGCACACTGGGTAAACACCACACACGCGAGCGAGCATCTCCCTGGCTCGATGACGGTAATAAGTCAAATCCCTTTCCACAGGTTTCCCCCCTTTGTCCACCCTTTTTGCGGAGACTCCGTCATTGCTAACTGGATGCAGATAGGATTTTGCTGCTCCGCAGACAGAGCACAGTAGGTATCTGGAATATCCTCCCCTTAGTGCCGGGTTTAAGGTTCATTTTTTGATCTCCCTTTCGTCATTATAAACAAAAAGATGGCATTTCATACGCGTTATTTCATTTCAGATTCCCTGCCAAATCAATGAAAATAAGGATAGATTCCATTTCGAAAAGATCTTTTTTTGGGACAAATTTTGTTTATTAAGCTTCTTTTTTTTCTTTGTTTAGTGCTGCCACAGCTTTTTCGATAGCGGTTCTCGGGGGAACGCCTTTGGGGCACACCCGATTACAGTTCCCATACAAGTCACAGGCCCACCACCCATTGGGGATATCTGCTCGTTTTAGTGTCGAGTCTTCTTCAACATCCCTAGGGTCAACGTGGAACCGGTAGAGTTTGGCTAGGGCAGCAGGTCCAAGGTATTCGGGATTTTGTCCTACAACGGGACAGGCCGCGTGACAAGCGGCGCAGAGAACACAGTTGGTATACGTCTCTAGCTTCTTAACTGCAGCAGGATCCATAATTCGCTCCTTTTCAGGATCTGGATCCGATGGTCGGAAGACTGGTGCTATGAACCGGTAGTACTGGAAAAATATGCCCATGTCCACAATGAGATCCCTAATTACAGGCAAATGGGGGAGGGGCTCTACTAAAACCTCTTCTTCGGGGTCCCAGGGCACAGTTTCCCCAATAGCCGGATATGGGGCAATAGCGACCTTGAGATTTCCCTTCAGGAGAGATTCCACTTGGGTACGGCACGCAAGCCGGGGGACTTTGTTGATTAACATCGCACAAGTTCCACAGACTGCTCCACGGCAGGAATAACGAAATGCAAGCGAATCGTCGAGTTTTTCCTGGAACTGGAATAAAGCCTCTAACACCGTCATCGCTGGACTTGGCACCAGCTGAAAGGTATCGTAACGGGGCGCAGCCATTCCCTCATGGTATCGGTACACTTTGAGTTTCATTAATAAACGCGCTCCCTTGGCTCAAACACACCTAACGTAACGGGCTTATATGAAACATGCATTGTGTCGTCTCGCAATCCCACCAGAGTGTGTTTTAGGAAGTTAAGATCGTCACGTTCAGGATAATCGGTCCTCTTGTGGGAACCTCGGCTCTCCTCCCGGGCAAGGGCACCACGCGCGACTGCCTCAGCCAGCAGGAGCATTCCCTCCAGCTCTAAGAACCTGATAAGTGCCTGGTTTAGTTTGCGCTCTTTATTCTGGAGTGAAACGTGACCAACTTGTTCCTGTATTTTTTTAATCTCGTCGAGACCTTCCCGCATCTTCTGTTTTTCACGGAATATTCCGAATTTGTTGGACATGTTGTTGGTCATCACATCCTTAATCCCAAAGACGAGTTCTCCTCCTTCACGTCGAAGTATGCCTTCAATTCTATCATTTGTACTCTTTATGGCGGCTTTTACCGGCTCATCATTGGCAAGGGTCATCTCCTCAACATCCTCAATGATCTTCTCGGCCACTAGCCGTCCGAATACCACCGTTTCCACGAGAGAATTTCCACCCAACCGGTTGGCCCCATGGACACTGATGCAGGCACATTCACCTGCAGCATAGAGGCCCGGAAGCGCGGTTGCGCCGTTGATATCCGCATCAATACCGCCCATTGAGTAGTGCTGACCAGGCTGGACTGGTACCGGATCTTGGATCGGATCGACACCAGCAAAATCAATGGCTATCTGCCTTATTCCTGGCAACCGTTCCGTGATCCGAGCAGCACCCAGATGGCGCAGGTCAAGGTGCACATAACCTCCATCATAACCTCTTCCCTCTGCGATTTCCTGTTCGATAGACCGTGCCACCACATCACGCGGGGCAAGGTCAACCGAATTGGGAGCGTAGCGTTCCATGAACCGCTCTCCATTCTGGTTGAGGAGGATACCTCCTTCGCCGCGGGCCCCTTCTGTGATTAAAATGTTCGTCCCATAGAGGGTAGTGGGATGGAACTGGACAAACTCCATATCCTTGAGTAGTGCACCCGCACGGAGCGCTAGTGCCGGACCGTCTCCGGTGTTAATTAACGCGTTTGTCGACTTGTTGAATATCCGGCCAAAGCCGCCAGAGGCCATAAGGACTGCCTTTGCGAGGAAGCCGTGGACCTGGCCGGTCATGAGCTCCAAGGCCGTGCATCCAATGCAACGTCCGTCTTTAGTAACTAGTGATGTTACAAAAAACTCCTCATAGACCGGGATTTGTCGACCCGATACGTGCTCGTAGAGGGTGTGGAGCGCGTTGTGACCGGTGCGATCTGCTGCGTAACACGTTCTGGGAAATCCTGCCCCTCCGAAAGGGCGCTGTGCAATTTTTCCGTCTGCCAGTCTTGACCACACCGTTCCCATGTGTTCCAGTTCGATGACGGCGGTAGGGGCCTCACGGCACAAGCGTTCAACGGCGTCCTGGTCGGCTAGATAATCCGATCCTTTTACCGTATCATAAGCGTGGTTTTTCCAGCTGTCCTTCGTACCGTCCTCGCCTTTGACATTCCCCAGTGAGGCATTCATCCCACCCTGGGCTGCCACCGAATGAGAACGCAACGGATGGACCTTGGAAACTACCGCCCCGTTTAGACCGGCATCTGAGACACGCAGGGCAGCTCGAAGTCCAGTCAATCCTCCTCCGATGATGAGAACATCGTAGTGATGAATCACTATAAGCCCTCCATTTTCAACGCGAAAAAAGGACTCATCATTATTGAATAAACGTTTTTGACCGTTTCCAGCGTCTATTTATCCTCGCCTTCATACTGAGCGACACGGGGATAAACCATCTTCGCTGGATCGGCCACACGGTCAAATTCGTCCTCCTGAAGACATTCAAGCTCCAAAACAGCTTCCTTAAGCGTTAGATCATTATCCAGTGCATAGTGGGCCACTTTTGATGCTTTGTCATAACCAATAACAGGGCTAAGGGCAGTCACTAGCATCAGCGATCGTTCTAAGAAGTTGTTGATCTGCGTTTTATTAGCTTCAGTCCCCTCCACCAGGAACATCCGGAAGTTATGGCACGCGTCTGCCATAATTCGGACGGAATGCATGATGTTGTGGATTATCAGCGGTTTATAGACATTCATCTCCAGATAACCACCCCCTCCGCCAAAAGCCACTGCCGTATCATTAGCCATCACCTGAATGGCCACCATGGCCAGAGCTTCACATTGGGACGGATTGACCTTCCCGGGCATGATGGAAGACCCGGGCTCATTAGATGGAATATTGAGTTCATTTAACCCACAACGCGGCCCAGAACTTAAGATACGAATATCATTAGCAATTTTAAATAGAGAGATTGCCAGGGTTTTTAGGCTGCCGCTCAGCATAACCAGAGCATCATGAGAACCTTGAACGGCGAATTTGTTGGGCGCGGTTATAAAGGGAAGGCCAGTTTGTCTTGCGATTTCAGCTGCCACTTTTTTATCAAATCCCGGAGGGGCATTAATTCCCGTCCCGACAGCAGTGCCTCCCAAAGCCAAATGATACACGTCTTGCATATTATTCTCTAAACGTTCTAGATTACCATCTAACAGACCCGCATAACCAGAAAATTCCTGTCCCAAAGTGATGGGAGTAGCATCCTGCATATGGGTACGACCAACCTTTACAATCTCCTTCCATTCTTCTGCCTTGGCGTGCAATGAATCACGTAAATGTTTCACGGACGGTATCAATCGTTGATTTATGTTTTTTACTGCGGCGACATGCATGGCAGATGGAAATGAGTCATTTGAAGACTGGGACATATTAACATGATCATTGGGATGCACTGGCATTTTACTGCCCAGCGGATTTCCCGTTAACTGTGAGCAGCGATTGGAAATTACCTCATTCACATTCATGTTGAAATGAGTCCCGCTTCCAGTCATCCACACATAAAGAGGAAACTGATCCTGATGTTGACCGGCTAGAATTTCATCACACACTTGGACTATCAAATCCCGGCGGTCCTCAGTCAGCTGGCCGAGCTGGAAATTCACTATAGCCGCTGCCTTTTTTAATATAGCGTAGGATTCAATCATTTCTCTTGGCATTAAGTCGCCGCCGATACTGAAATGCTCCAACGAACGTTGTGTTTGCGTCCCCCACAACTTGTCAGAAGGTACGTTAACTTCACCTAAACTATCTGTCTCCTTGCGGAACTTATTGGTCATATTAACCCCCTTAACCCGCTTTTTTTATTCAAATTGTCTCAGCCCGTAATTTCAACCACTTTCCAGATAAACACGTCTTATGCGTGCTCGGGCGGTGGTCTTTTGCAGTGAGCCCGCTGATCCTGCGGCCATTGATCTATTTTGCACGTTGCTTTTTTGCTTAGTCGTGCGCGACTAATCACAACGGTTAAGTGCCCAACTCCAATTCCTCCACTATTATGCTAGCTGTCGAACATAACCTAAGCCTTAGCGCCAACGTTGCACTAAAAGGCGAGCTGTTCGAGATTCACCGCAGCCAAATCTCACTCCATCACGCAAAAACCGATTACACCTATCCAACGATACGGTTGCCCTATGCGTTCTCAAAGCTCGCTGGACTGCCGAGCGCATCTACCAAACTGTCCAAGAACGAGCGTTGGCATTTGTCGTGGCCGTTTCCTCTTCAGAGAATGCTTCAGTAGGTCCAAATACAATAAATGAATTTAGACCATCTTGACGGAAGGAGAACGAATCTTATGGACAAAATGATTCTGATCGAGTTTCCATTCAGAACAGGAATCCCCGCAACCCTCCTTATTCAAGAAGAACCCGAAATGTGCCAGACCCTGTGGGATCTTTTAGGCCAACCCATGAAGATGATATGCCACCACACGTTGTCCACGGGGGACTACTTCCACGGTTGTGGCCGGCCTCCGAAACATCCTATTGCCATCGGTTCACAGGCCACCCCCCTCGGAAAGAAACGGCTTCTTCTCAGCCAACTGAAGCCAGGCTCCATCGTGTACATGGGAGGACACGACATTGCGATTGCTTATGGACCCGATATGACCGAGCCTTTAGAGGCGAGAGGTCCGGTGGTGGCACGAGTCTCTAAAGCTTTGCTAGGAGAACTCTATGAGGCAGGGAGGAGGATCTGGAACGCCCAATTCATCACGCACCAACTCCAGACGATCAGGCTAAAGAGAAAGGATGTGTAAGTTGTGGCTAAGCACTGGCGAGAAGTGAAAAACGAAATCGAGGAGGAAATAGACCGAATATGGTGGGAGGAGCCTGAGGAGGTCACGATGAGCCGACTCGGGATATTCCCAAGTGGGGCGGGGACAGACGGTCAGGTGTTGGGGAACCTTCTGTTCCTAGTCTCGGACACTCAGGCCATGGGATGGTGGACGATCGAGCCTGCGATCCGATCCGCGATCGCAGATCCCGTCTTTACTCTTGAGCACTGCAAGAGAATGTGGAAGTACTTGACGGTGCACATGGCCAAGCTCTTGGGCGATACCGACCCGCCTAAATGCCCTGCTCCGTGGTTGAATCTGCCCAAGCTTGTCGAGCTCTGTAACGGCATTGTGGACTCATTGGATACTGTTGAGACAAAGGAGGAGTTCGCCGATCTTATCTGGAGTTGGGAAAACTACGTGAACAGACTAAACAAGTGGTTCTCCCTCGTGTTCCCCTGGCACTTGGGGCTTGGATTCCCCAGGAGAGGACAAGAAGAGATAAACGAGATGGTTCTTTTGTCTCGTATTTGGGAAAAACAGTGACTATTGCCCCTCTTTAGGAGCAAGCATCGCAGCATACACGTGATTTCCTCAGATGTGGGTTTCGAGCCGAGGATTAGTGCTTCGGATGCTTGTGACACGCCCGCTCGCTTGATCTGGAGCTGCTGTCGGTGCTGCAGTTGGCACAACTGACGTGCTAGTGCGCGACAGGCAACCGCTCATTGAGATAAGAACAAGTGCCCCGTTGCTACCGCTGACTAAATTAAGGCTTGGAGCAATCACGAAAAGTGAGGATAAGCGTCACGGCACAAAGAGCTCGCTCGGTCGGACCGCTAGACGGGCGCGATCCTGCACATGTAGCACTTCAGCGGCTCTGCCCCCGTGTCCGGGTCAAAATGGTCGTCCCCGAAGAGCAGGTTGACGCACGATTCCTTCCAGCGATAGTCGGGCGGGGCCGCCTCCGGGTACCACCATGCGTGCTCGGCGTTGACGACGTCGGGCGCGATGCCGTCGAAGAGCTTTGCCTTGAGTCTGACCTTTGCGTGGGGCGATTCGACCGATACCCAGTCCCCGTCCGATATGCCTAAACGGGCCGCCGTTTCGGGGTTGATCTCGACGAGGGGATCAGGGTGTCGCTTGCGCAGGGAATCGATCTGGTGCAGCTCCGAATGGAAATAGTATAGTCCCTTCGTGCCCGTCATGAGAATCAGCGGATAGTCCCGCGCGAGCTCGGGCGTGGAGACAGGAGACATGGGCGGCTCGACGTAGACCGGCAGGGGCGGGCGGCCCGCGTGCTCCATGACAGTGGAGTAGAACTCGAACTTGCGGGAGGGCGTGCCGAACCCACGCTCCTCATGCTTTCTGTAGCGCATCTCGCCCATGACGAAATCCTTTTCCTTGAACTCCTCGAAGCGCATGCCGGTCCCCTCGCAGATCCAATCGAGGTAGGCATAGCGGTCCGGCCAGGGGAAGGCATCGTTGAGGCCGAGTCGGTGCGCAACCTCGAGGATCACGTCCCTATCGTCCTTGGCCTCGCCAATCTGGGCGAGCTTCTTTCGGCTCAGAGCGCACCACACTTCATGCATAAAGACCACGTCATCCTGCTCAAGCCAGTGAGCAGCCGGTAGCACGAGGTCGGCAAGCTGGGCGGTGGGCGTCATGAAGAGATCAGAGACGACCGTGTATTCCATGTAGTCCTTCAGCGCCCGCTCGATCGTT
>JACWML010000049.1 GCA_015661395.1 Methanomicrobia archaeon
CATTCACCCGAATATCCTAACCAAGGTCGCGTATTGCGTTAGCGCGTTGAGCACGAGGAATAGGATGATCCCTCCGATGAGGCCATAGGCGATGCCTATGTCCCTACCGACGCGCTGCCCGTACCGCTGCGCCACTTCGGCCATTGCAAACTCCAGTCGCTCTTCGACCGAATCGAGTTCGTGCTGGAGCTCTCGGTAGTCTGTTTGGTCTACCATTACCTGTGGGAATTGCTTTGGCATATTCTCAAACCTCACTTTAGGAAGTAGTAGAGCAACGGCAGTCCTGCAATAAGGCACGCGCCCGCGAAGCCTAACGCAAACCCGAGTATGGAGCTGACCCCGTACCCGGAGTCAAGCTTAAGTGTTCGCGTGGTAAGTAGCGCACGATACCTTATGTCGTTCATCAATGCGTCCAAGGATGCCATGCTCGGTGCCAAGGGTTTAGCTATGCCCTGGTCGAACTCAATGGCTGTTGTCGGTTCGGCTGCTTCGCCGGCTGGTGCCTGCTCTGCGCCGCCTCCGCCAAAACGTTCTGCTGCCATTTTCTCACCTCAAGCTAGGGCTAGTAACCCCAAGATTCCGATCGAAATGAGCAACCCTATCACAATTCCCTCGATCTTCCCGGCATAGACGCCGGCGGCGTACTTGTTGAAGTTCCCGATGGTCTTCATGTGGAACTGCAAATTCTGCACGCGGGATTGCAAGGCCGCTACTTCTGCTGCCATAGGGGCCTCTACAATGGCCTCCTCGGTTTCTTTCTCTTTGATCTCAACGACGACCGGAGGTTCTGGATAAGCTCCGGGGTCTCGTCCGACCAGCTCCTTGACCTTCGCGGATATCGCGCTGACATCCTCGTTGCCAATGATGCTGATGAACTCGACCTGTTTTTGGAACCTCTCAAGATGCTCTTCGCTTAGGTTTTCTATGAACGGGATTGCTCCCTGTGCATCGATTATGCGTCCTTCCTTCACGCCGTTCTTATACAATGCCTCAAGAGATTGACCGGTCACGTGGCCCATGATTTCCGAGCCGCAGAGGATCAGAAACCGAATATTCGGATTCGAGATGATGTTCACGATCACTTTCTCAAGGCCGATGTTCTCAGTCTTTGCCGTGCCTTCGATGGCTGCTCCGATGTCTGTAAACACTTTGCCGAAGTGCGACCCTAAGGTCACCACACAGACGGGGCTCTCTGGATCGCCAAAGAAGAAATCTCCCTTGGTCACTGGCCAGTTAGGTGCTGGGGCGGTTTTTTCTGCCACGGCTATATCCCCCCTCCTCTGACAACTAGGACGATGGTCACGAGGGCGAGGAAAATCATGCCCACGGTGAATCCATAGAACGCGTTGGTCCACAGGCCAGCCCAGTAATGCGCCCGTTCTCTGCCCGGAAACGTGTCGATGAGCGGCTTGCCCGTGCCTAGCGAGTTCACCACGCCCTCGGCTATGACGTCATACTCCTTGATCTGAGCCGCAACGGACTCCAAGGAATAGAAGACGAGGTCGTCGCGCTCCTTGGCTATGACAAACTCCTCGACATCCATTCGCAGGCCGACGTCAGAAGACATGTCAACAAACTTCATGCGACTTCCTCCTCCTTCGGTAACAGACCGGTCGACAGCACCGCCGCCGCATCCTCTTTCGTGTCCGCGAAGAACCGCAGGTAGTAGATGATCCACCCGAAGATCGCGATTATCATCGTGGGCACTGCGGCCTGAATGCCGTTGATCGCGCCCGCGGCGATTCCAGCTACGAGCATGGCGATGAATCCTGTCGACAACGCGAGATTGAGCGTCCGCTTTTGTCTCTCGTCGGGCCCAAGGCAGGCGTTAAACGGATGTAGCATTGCCATCCCGCCGACGATGAACACGGCGATGATAAACCCTGACGCGACCACGTACTTCATGATCAAGTCGAAGGCGAAGCCACCTGCGATCGCAGTACTGAAACCCAGAATGATAAGGGACGCCGCCATTGCGATTTCCGTCATCGACATTTCCATTATGGCGATGTTCATCTTGATGACGCGCCGCGCCATGACACCGTTCACGATGCCGATAATCGCCGCTAGAATCAGCGCGATTATAGGAGCTGCCCAGTGGACTTTTAAGTTCATTGCTACTGCCAACCCGAGCAACACGGCTACTTGGCCGGCTCCGAGCGATAGCATGCCTATTGAGGGCACGCCCGTCCCTAGCCCGTAACTGGCCACTCGTCTGACGGCGTCTGCGCCCCAGAAGACGGCGAGTACGGCCCCCAGTGCGGCAAAGAACGAAAACCACGCCGTATTAGTCATACTGTTCAGGTAGTTGGCGAGGTAAATACCGACAAGGCCGCCAACAACCCCGATAACAAGGAGTTGCCGTGGTGATCTTTCACCTTCAGCCATATCAGATCCCTCCTGGTAGCATTACGACTATAAGCAGCGCAAATAGCCCACCAACTGCCGATACGACGAGACTCGCTACGATGGACTTCGGCAACCGCCTGAACTTCGGATCGTGGAATCCTTCGATCGTTCCGCCGATGTTGTACGACGCCATCACGCAGTTAAGGAAGAATATCCCAATAGCAAAGGCCGCAGCGAGCGAGACGTAGTAGGGAGCCGGATAGCCGCCAAACGTCGCGTTGAATCCTGATATCCCTGCGTACGATGCAGCGAGTGCGAAGTATACGAGTGCGCCGCCGACGCCGGCGAGGAATGCGCCTATGATGCCGCTGATAAAACTGGACATCGGTGTTCCGTGACCCTCAGTACCACGCGATACGTATAGGTCCTGACGCCATTTTGTGATAGGGTCGTATTTCACTTTGGCCGATGCGAGCGGCACGCCTGCACCATAAACGTACATGACGTTCGCGATAAACGCTAGAACCGAGATCATCAGCGCTGCGCTTACGCCGCCCATGACGATGGTATACGCAAAATTCCCGCCGCTCGAAGCATAGGCAGAGCCTGCCCCGATAAGTCCCGTAAGACCCGAAGCGGCAGCAAGCATCGTCGTGCCGGTACCTACGCCGGTTGCCTGCGACATGGCAGCGGGAGCGCCACCGACAGGGATGAAGTGTACGCCTGCACCGATCAGAATCCCTCCGAGTATTATCCATACCCAGTATAAAAGACTAAACCAAACCATCGTGCATCACTCCTCCGCCTCTTCCTTGTACGTTCCGTATCGCTGCCGCGAGTAACGTTCGAGGTACGTGTTCATGATAACGAAGATCACGACGATAATCACGCCAGCGAGTGCTGACCACCAGCTCGTTACCACGACTTCCTTCCAGAAGTGCAGGTAAACGACGAGGCCAAATCCCAGTCCTGTTAACGGTCCTCCGAATTTCGAACAGAACCACGCGCAGTCTATGGAATTCCTGAGGCCAGATTCGGCTTTGCGCACGACGCTGCCCGAATGTGCGGCGTTCACGCCAGAGCCATACGGCCTGTCTTGGTAGTACCTATCGGTTCCAAGGTGGACGTCGCCCACTGCGGAACCTACGCCTCCCAGAGCGATCCCCCAAATAAATGCAAGCACGACGAAGGGGAACGGACTAAAGTGTTGTGCTATTAGCACCCACGACAACAATAAGACGCTAAAATTCGCTACAAAGCCGTGTGCCATCAACACGGGCGTATGCGTTCGCAGGACGTCCAAATAGATTGGCTGCCCAAATCGCGATTGACTTGCCAGTCTGCCCATGTAGGACGTCGTGGCATAAACGCCGTGTATCAACGAAGTAACGAAAGCACCGGCTACAAGAGCGAAGAAGACGCCTATCAGACCGCTGTTACCAGTGACAGACAAGACCGATAGTGCTGTTGACGCTCCGATTGCTGCGTAGAACGGATAAGAAGCCGGTTCACCAGAGATGGCCTTGTTATAGAGCCTGTGCAGATAGCCCATTTGTGGGGCCAGCTGTACTTGCGAATTCGGGTTACTCTGTGAACCGACATCGGATTCGAGATCCTCTGCCACGCCAGCAATCAGGGCCGCAGCGCCAACAAGGGTCAAAGCGCCTAGCTCGACCATCATTTGCGGATCCATTTAACTCCTCCCTTGTATGGTATTTGGCTTTCAAGCCCAGATTTCTGATTCACTAGTCCAGCGAACCGCGAAATCAGCGTATTCTGCGGCATTAAAATTGCTTAAAATGAATTATTGGCATTATATGGTTCGCTAGATCAGGGACAATTGATAGGTAATAGTATTTAACATTATTTATACGATAACGAATTAAATATCGAAACCACAATAAAATTAAAATGCGTTTTTTATCCTCTTAGAATCCCGATTTTAACTCTTAATTCGTAGGTCAAAAAACCATCATTTTTGAACTTTTTTGAGGTGCTTTGGCTCCAAAAACTAGGAATTTGTTCTGGCATGCGCCTCGTTGCCATTGCGAACAGATATAACGCAGGGGCACCGCAAATCGCCACGGTGCAGCTAGTCCTTTGATGGACGACGTCGCGAACAGCCACCTTATTATATTACGCACGGGCTTCCGTGTCGGCGGAACGTTCGCATATTCATGCCGGCCGCATCTTGTAAAGCGTGTCTCGTACTCGAGGGATACGTCCGAGGTCGGTGATTATTCTGATAAACTCGCTTGGCGTTAGGCTTTGCCCGGCTGTCCCTCCCGCGCTCCGCGTTATGTTCTCCTCCACCAATGTGCCGCCAAGATCGTTTGCACCACAGGTCAGCGCAATTTGAGCGAATTTTGTTCCTAACTTGACCCAGGACACTTGTATATTCGGGATGTTGTCGAGATACATTCGCCCCAACGCAAAGATGAGAAGATCTTCTCGTCCAGTAGCGCCCGGACGTGCGAGGCCCGCACGATAGATCGGCGTGTTATAATGGATGAAGGTCAACGGAACGAACTCCGTAAAGCCGCCGGTTGTGTCCTGTATCGTTCTCAGAAGCTGCAGGTGGTCTACCACGTCCTGATACGACTCTATGTGGCCGTACATCATCGTGCACGTCGTCGGAATTCCGAGCCGATGAGCCGTAACAATAATATCTGTCCACGTTTTCGTGTCAATCTTTTGTGGGCACAACGTTTTTCGCACGTCATCGACGAGAATCTCAGCTGCCGTGCCCGGCATCGAATCGAGTCCCGCTTCTTTGAGCATCTTGAGCATTTCGACGTGTGAAATGCCCAGCTTTTCGGCGCCATATGCGACTTCAGAGGGTGAAAAGGCGTGTATGTGGATGTCCGGAACGGCCTTCTTCACGGCTCGCACGATTTCTACATAGGTATTGCCATCCACCTTCGGGTGGAGCCCACTGAAAATCCCAACTTCGGTCGCACCTGTGCGTCGCGCTTCGACCGCCCGTTTGACGATCTGATCTACGGGCAAGAAATAGGCCTCGGGACCGTCCTGTCGCGCTCTGAAGGCGCAAAATCCGCACGACCCGATGCAGATATTGGTGAAGTTTATGTTTCGATTGATCACGTAGGTTACGTCGTCGCCGACCCGCATCTCTCTGAGCGTATCCGCAGCTGCGAACACTGCGTGAAGGTCAGCTCCACGCACGTTGAGCAAAATGAGGGCTTCTTCTTGGTCGACTCGGCCACCGCTTTTGACTTTTTCCAGAATGTCGGAAACAGCGCCATTCATTGTGTCTTGTCCACTTGAGGGTCCCTGATAATTACGTCGTAACGCATTCGAATCTTTGCGCCATTTTACCTTGAGAATTGTTCGACCATGACGGGGTCGATAGTCGCATCAATCAAAAAATTGAACGGGATAGCCGAGGTCCACCCGGCTTGTTCAAACATGTTCATGAAACAGACACCGATTACCGAACCTCCTGGCAGTAAAACTCGCTCGAGGAACAAGGAAACATCGTTGCGGCTTACAGGTGAAATCGGCATCGCTAATCCGCCCAGAACGACTACGACCCGGGCCTTAGTGATTTCAACAGGATCTCCGAACTGAATACCTATATTGTCCACAGACTGCACTTTCTTTGCTAAATTCAGCTCGAGACTGGGCACAAAAACCTGTCTGATTTTTAGAGTCCTAATAGCGTACGACAGTAGCTCAACAAACGGAGTGCAGACTCCAGGTAAACCCACGTACATAATAGCATCTTCATCGTGCAGACCTAGTTGCTCTATGATGCTCTTAAATGGACGCGAAATACCCGCGACGCCCTTCGTAGTGTCAATAACCGTTCTTTCCATATGTCCACCCGCTTGTGCTATTGACGTAAGAATTCTCGCACGAGTTAATAAACGTGAGGGGTATCCCGTGCGACGCATCGACTGCTATCGCCACTGCGGCGCGGTAATCACATGCCACGGTTTCGCGATTGCCGTGTCAACCTTTGCGTTCGTCAAGAATTTCAACAGTACTTATAAAGCTTTACAGTGAACCAAAGCACATCAGTTGGCTCGCTAAGACTTAGCTACCTCACGTTGCGTGTGAGGGCTTCTTATGGTGCCGCCACGGAGATCGAATCGACAGGGAGGCTTAGAATCGTATATCGTTTCCCTGCGAGGCCCTCCGCAAGAGCGCGCGTGATAGGCTCAACCCGGTTATCGTCAATAACCGTATTGACCTGCATAGCCCGCTCAGTATGGTCTCGGATCGCCTCAATGGCCATTTCCGGCTCCTCCTTGATGACGAAGCCTTCCCAGTTTTGTGGCGAAATGCCCCAATATTCGACGCAATAAAAACCAGTGACACCCTGCTCGGTTAGGATGTTAACTGTCCGTCCTAGAGTCTCAAAGTCCACAAAGACGTTCAAAAGGACCTTAGCCATTTTTTCACTCTCCAGCGGTTAGTGAGGTCACAGCAGTACATGCAGCTTATCCTATATCTTTCCTGCGCGATTGCCTGGCGCAGTCGTCAGACAGGTCAGAATGTGCTTAAGGGCTAATATCCATTCTTCGTCGCTTTGATTTCACACTGTGAGGTGTTAGGCCGGCAGCGTGGCAGCTAGAGAGACGAAAGTAACTCGTCTAAAAACCTGTTCGCCGCAAAAAAAGTAAAGGTGGAGTGACAAACGTCACTCCTTCGCAGTTTAGAACTTTCGGCCGGGCGAGACGATTGTTCTCTCACCGGCAGGCTGGAACTCTCGAAGAGCGCCGCGCGCAAACTCCTTCCGTACGTTTGCGAAGTCGAACCACAGGTTGGGGTCGGCGAAGCACACTTTGACGAGCGGACTTACCGCAAACGCGTCGCGGCGACCGACGTGCGCGGCCTTTGCTATGCCCGCGTAACCGCCCTGGTGACCAACGTTCATGGCGTAGTTCGGGTAGTTCGCACCACGGAGTTCATCTGGCGCACCCTCGTCGGACCTGACGGAGAACACGTTCGTGGATCCGCACTGGTCTTGTAGGTCGTAGCCGTAGAACCCGAGTCTGCCCCACGCATCCTTGTGGAGGAGCATAGAGAGATACCAGGCGCTTAGTCCGGCATTCGAGTTACCCGTAGCGATAGCAGCAGTCACACCGGATGCGGCTGCGAGCACCGTAGCCCTTTGCGAACCGCCGAAGTGGTCCTCAAGGGTGGTCGGGTACTTCTCGTACTGCTCGATACCGTAAAGCGTAACCTCAGTCCCGAGGTCGTTGACGACATCCATCGTCGCTGGTGCCTTTCCGTCCGCTCCATACTTCTTGGCGTAGTCGTTGCCGTAGTAGCTGTAGTCGTCGAGGATGTTGTCGGTGTATGCTGCGGTCGCGTATTGCGTGAAACCGACGCCGCCTGACATGTACGATCCGAGCCAAATCTGGTCGTAGAGCATACAGCCCGCAGCGACGACCTCAAGCGATGACCTGACGGGGTCGTCGGGGTATATCCGGTCTGTTTGGACCATGTCGGCCATGAAACCAAACGAGAGACCGCCGGGTTCGTTAGGTCCACGCGCACGGCGTGCAGGAAGCATGTTCGCCATCTCGACGAGGCTTGCGTGCTTTGCCGCAAACGCGAGGTCTGCTACGGCGGCTTCACCGGCGCACATGTTGTAGGCGGCGATGAACGACATACCGATCTGCATCGCAGACCATCTGCTCGAGTTTCCGCCGTCGCACGTGCGCGACACGATCGTCGGGATGTGCACGCCTTGCCAGAGTGTCTTGCCGATCGCCTTCTTGAGTTGCTCGGCTTGCGCCTTGGGGAATAGCTTGTTGATGTCTACAAGGAACGGCTTGTCGATTTCGGCAGCGAGGTCATCGTCGCCGGTGAAGACTTTTACGAAGCAGTCTTCAACGAGCGCAGGGTGGGTTTCCACCATGTGTTCTTGGACAATGGCCGCGCCGGGCATCGTGTGGTTCAGCGCCTCAAGATAGCCGTTAATGGTCTCGGGGGTGACTTCCTTACCAAGTCTTTTTGTGAGCGTCTCGTGCGCTTGGTCAAGACCGACGATAACCGTACGCCTGATCTCATCCCACATCTGTTGCATTGCGGGGTTGTTGACGAAGTGGAGGTCATCGCCTTCGCACATGACGTCAGTCCCAGAGACGTTGTACGGCATGAGTTGCCGCTGACCGAGCGTCATACCTCCAAGGTGGACGTTGACGTTGTACGCGGGGATTCCACGGTCCTTGGCGATCTTCGCTCCCCATTCCTGGAACTCGCGCTTGTCCTTGGACTGCGTCCACCCCTCGCGCTTGTAGGTCGTCTTGTTTGAAGTAGGATCCTCCGCGAACTTCTTCTTCATCGCCTCGAGGAACATCTTTTGTGTTTTTTCAGTAGCCATATTGTTGCACCTCTCTTATGCCATCGGCTTGAATCCCCACATCGTTCTCAGCGTATGAATCCGCTGGATGTAGGTGATAAGCTCTTTGTCGGCTCGTGCTGCTTCTCCATCGACCCGATAGATCGTCGTTCTGCTCTTCAGGTCAGCGTCCGACATTGGCTTCCCGACAGGCACTGCCTTGTCAAGAGGCCTTCCCACCTGGTCTTTCACAATACTGACGGAGCCGTCAGGGTTCATTACCGATCTCTGTAGCATGTCGAACATCATACCGTTTTGGTCCAATCTTAATGAGTGACCGTGCACGGTACAGCCTCTGACACCGCTTCGAGCGGGGTCAAACGCCTCGCTTTCCAGCAGCATCTTGCTCATCTTGTCGAGATCCCGCTCTCGGCATTCAATAATCTGTCTGCCCGAAAGCGTACCGGGATCGACGCCTCTGAATCGGGTGGAAGCCATCCACGACCTTACGTACGGAACCATCGGGGCGAAGTACATCGAGTCGGTAAACTGAATGTACCGAATACGATCGCCTGCTGCCGCTCCGTCGGTGGGCTTCACGAGCTCTCTCATGGGGTCTTCGGGCTCTCCCATCTCTGACAGTGGTGGGTGAGTCGAAGCATACGCTGTTCCAGGTGTGCGGTGGCCTAGTATTGCTACCACATCATCATCTGAAACGTCACGGACTTTGTCCAGTGTCTTCGTTGGGTCCAGCATCTTCCTTCTGTTTGCCGCTACCTTTGAAGTACCGGGAACAAATTGTGGCATCTTTTATCAACTCCTTCGTTCTGCGCGTTTATAGTGATTGATACACTTAATGACCTCGTTGAGCTTATCACGCGTGATAGTCTCTCCACGAGTCACATTGGTTACGATTCCTACGATAGTGCCATCGGTTTGAACGTCTTCGGGCCTTGGCATCACGATGCGCGTCTTTACCCCGATGCGGGCGAAATCTTCATAGTCAATCTGCGTTTGACTCACCACAATCGCCGGAATGGCGACAAAGCGCAGGATATTCCGCGCTTTGTAAATGATGTGAGTCTTCACGCCCCCGAGGTGAATAACTGCAAGCTTATGGCGAGCAATTTGTTCCACCTCCTTTGCCGAAAGGCCAAATTTTGGCCCGAGACCACGTGCGCTTTCAGGCGCGTCGGCCGGAACGCCGCTTCCGGCGTTTAGCACGAGCACGCCGACTTGAAAGCCCTCGTTTCGAAGGCCGTGCGTGATCTCGCAGATGGGCTTCGTTATGTGCCGTCTGCCCGGGGACATTGCGATCGCGACGATGTCAGGTATCCCTGTCTCGGAAATGGTACCTCGTTGGGCAAGGCCTCCGCCTTTGCCCAGGCCCATTGATTCGCGGCAATCGACAATGTGTGTGGCGCGGCTGACGATATGCGTCACCTCTCACGGGGATAGATCGCACAGATCCGCGAT
>JACWML010000005.1 GCA_015661395.1 Methanomicrobia archaeon
TGCGTGGCTGCGCTGCGAGACCTGACAACAACCAGGAAGGCAAGCGCAACCACGACGGTCCGATTTATTCGCTCAGAAGCCAATAGGGCGTAGCTAATTATGAAGACACAAAGAGCTATGGCGAGACTGGGGTCCATTTCGTCCTTTCTCTTACATCACGCGACTATTAGAAAGCTGCCATGCGTTGCACATGCGCTCACGACAAAAACGAGCGGCTTTCGCGTAAGTGCTCTACCCCATTCAGAAAGAGTTTTACAGTCCTAGGACAACTACACCGCGATGAATAACCCCGATGTGGCAATACTGGTGGGCTCCACCTCTGATATGTACGTCGCAGAAAAAGCGATAGAGATACTCGAGGACGCGGGCGTTGCGTATGATCTGGAGGTTATCTCCGCGCATCGAGAGCCAACGCGCCTCGATGAATATCTTAGAAAAGCTCATGCAAAGGTTTATATTGCTATCGCGGGCCTCTCTGCAGCTCTTCCAGGCATTATCGCGTCAAAGACGACCGCCCCAGTGATCGGCGTCCCTGTAAGCACTAAGCTCAGCGGTCTGGATGCGCTGCTCTCCATAGTGCAAATGCCAGCGGGAGTTCCAGTGGCGTCGGTCGGAATAGATGGCGGGAAAAACGCTGCGTTATTCGCCCTGAGAATTCTGCAAGCAAATAGCAGCGCGAAAGAATAAGCCGCACTTCGCAACGACACCGAACTAGCTCTTTGAGTTGCTTAACGCCGCTTTTGCTATTTTTATCGCGCAAAGATCTCCGCACATGGAGCAAGCATCGGTCTGTCGGTTGCGACAGCTAAATTTCGCTCTCGCTAGTTCTGGATCGACTGAAAGTCGGAATTGTTTTTCCCAGTCCAGGCTGGCCCGTGCTTTGGCCATCTCTTCGTCCAACTTGTGCGCGCGGGGCATTCCTCTTGCCAGGTCGGCAACGTGAGCGGCTATCTTTGTGACGATCGCTCCTTGCTTGATGTCGTCTGCTGTCGGCAACGCGAGGTGTTCTGACGGTGTTGTCATGCACAAGAAATCGGCTCCAAACATTCCAGCAAGAGAGCCTCCGATTGCTCCTGTTATGTGGTCATACCCCGGCGCTATGTCCGTGACGAGTGGTCCTAGCAGGTAGAGTGGCGCACCGTCGGTCAACGATTTCATCGCTTTGACGTTGGCCTCGATTTCGTTAAGTGGGACGTGACCAGGTCCTTCGACCAAGGCCTGGACACCGCTTTCGCGCGCCCGCTGTGTGAGCTCTCCGAGCTGTATATATTCCATGAATTTAGGACGGTCGCTTGCATCGTGCAAGCATCCTGACCTCATGCCGTCACCAAGGCTGATCACGAAGTCATACTCACGTGCGAGTTCAAGGAGATAATCATACTCGACGTAGAAGGGGTTATCTTCGCCGTTATGAACCATCCACGCAATGGTGAAAGCGCCGCCTCTGCTGACGACTCCCATAATTCTCTTGCTCTTCTTCAATACTTCGAGGGATTTCAAGTTGACTCCCGCGTGGATGGTCATGAAATCAATGCCGTCTTGGGCGTGCTTGCGAACCGTGTCGAACATGTCATCTGTGGTCATTGATACAACAGCATCTCGCCGCATTGCTGCCTGATATATTGGCACCGTGCCAATCGGAGCTTTGATCTCTCGCAGAATTTGTTGCCGAATATTATCTAGGTCCCCGCCTGTCGACAGATCCATAACAGTATCTGCACCGTAGCTCAGCGCTATTCGTGCCTTTGCGAGCTCTTCGTTTTTGTCGATGTAGTCTATTGACGTGCCAATATTGGCGTTCACTTTTGTGCGCAGCGCTTCGCCTATGCCGATCGCCGCGATATCGTGCGTGGCGTTCTTAGGTATAACGCTGCGTCCACCGGCGATGAGGCGCCTAAGTTTATCGCTTGATATGCCCTCTGATCTGGCAGCGTTTTTTATGTCGTCATTTAACCCTTTTTTGGCTTCCGTTAGTAGCGTCATGGTACTCTTTGCTTGCGGGTCCGCTCACACCTCGTACGGTAATTACGTTCTTGTTGCTTAAAAATGTGAGCAGTGCTGGCCTTGAGTAGATCGGGCCTAAGCTTTATCTTACTGCGTGCCGTAAGGTATGGAAGTGCGCGTGGATACCTTTTCGCGGTCCTACGAGAGCAATACCTTCTGGTTAAGTGCAAGAAAAAGTGCTGTTGTTGATCTTGGATCTGTGATGACAGCCAAACAGCTGCCGTTGGATAAAGCGTGTTGCATCATTTTGACTCACTTGCACTACGATCACACGGCGGCCTTAGACGGGCTGAAACTTAGTGGCAAGACAGTCGTAATGATGCACGAGGCCGACGCAAAAGCAATCGGGACGAGCGCTTCCGCGGCACATTTTTTTGGCGCTCGCGCCCCGAAGTTTCACGTCGACACTGTGCTTACAGACGGCGCAGAAATTGATCTTGGTGATTCAACGCTGCGCGTGATTCACACTCCTGGACACACTCCTGGAAGCATCTGCCTTTACGAAGTCCAGTCGAAAAGCCTTTTTTCCGGAGACACAGTTTTTCCGTACGGTAGCATTGGTCGTACTGATCTGCCTGGCGGAAGCTCGCGTGACCTGATACGCTCGATCTCGCGGTTGGTGACGTTAGACGTCAGCGTGCTATATCCTGGTCACGGGGAGGTAACTGCAAACAACGTAAATGAACAAATTAAACAGTCCCTCAAGCTCGCCAAAGCAGCGGAAGGCCCAGAGTAACGTCGCTAGCGGTGTTTACGTCTTAGTTCTTTCGTTAATTCGTGCCAAACGTGTGACGGTGGGACAGCTCCGGACGATCGAATTTGCGCCAGGTTTCTACGCTTACATAGGGTCGGCGATGGGGCCGGGCGGCTTCAAACGCGTTGCACGCCACTTGGATGTGTCTGCAGGGCGCAACAAGACTCACAGGTGGCACATCGATCATCTCTCAGCCGTCGCAGAGATAATCGGGATAAGTAAAATCGCAACCGGCGACCGAATCGAATGTGAAATGGCGCGCAACTTAGCGCTAAACCCGGTGCTGACCGGCGTCACAGGTTTTGGCTCGTCAGATTGTAGGTGCTGTACGCATCTTTTCTATGCACGGCACCTTCATGACCTTGAAAACGCGATACAAAACCTCCTCAACAATCTATGTCAGGAGACAAGTCGTCTGTCTGTCAGCGTCGAAAAGTTGCGATAGGGCTGTGCCTATGAAGCGGGAGCAGTCGCACCCACATAACTTATTTAAGGCTGCGAATCGAGGTCCCGCGCAACGGAGGAGGGACTGAATGGGAATACTCACCAATACAGTCGGGAGCTACCCAACGCACGATATTGGAGAAGCGCTGAAGGCAAAAATGAGCCTTCAAGATCTTATGGTCGGAAAGGATCCCTTCGTCACGTCGATTGAGGCTGCAGTCGCCGACCAACTAAGAGCCGGCATCGATCTGGTCTCTGATGGCCAGGTCAGGGCGGATATGGTCAGCTTATTTGCGGCGGGGATTCCGGGCATGAAAAGCGATCGAGGTCGCTCCTACATAACTGGAAAAATTAATCGACCCTTGAAAGCTATTACCGTAAAAGACTTCATGTTGGCACGCCAGTGTGCAGGAACGGATGCTAAAATCAAAGGGATCCTGACCGGTCCTGCCACACTCGCCGCATCGTCGTCTTTGAGTGCCGGCACGCCGTACAAGTCGAGTCTCGATCCGCGCTTGCTTGATGACTTAGCAAAAGCGCTCCGCTTTGAAGCAGAGCAGCTCGTTCGGGCTGGAGCGGATGCTTTGCAGATCGATGAGCCCGTTTTTTATAATATCGATGTCAAGAAAGTACTGAGATTTGTTGACGCGGCGGTCGATGGTATAAATATTCCTGTGAAGCTTCATCCCCACGTCGCATCCTTCAAGGATTATGAGCAGCTACTGAAGCTGGAAAACGTGCAATTCATCGGCGTCGAAGCAGCGAAATTCCCCGTTTTGCTGGATAAATTGACCGGAGCTGCGTTTGAAGGTCACGGAAAAAAAGTTGCGCTCGGCGTGGTCGACACTGACCGCCAAGAGGTCGAATCGGTAGAAACGGTAAAGAAGCGAATCGAGCGCGGCATAGACGTTTTTGGTGAAGACATGTGGATCAATCCCGATTGTGGGCTACGTCTTCAGAAAAGGGAAGTGGCATTTCAAAAGCTTAAAGTGATGGTTGATGCTGCCACCAGCGTTAAACACGAGCTCAATTTATCCTAGCATCCACCACTACGTGTGCAACTCCCGGGGCGTAGTCCTTCACTTTGCGCACGCTGAGCAACTCGGGTGATCGAGCGAGTGATCGCGCAGCCTGCGCCACGTGAGCGAGAGGGCGCTCGCGCAGCAATTCTAGCGGGACGATTTCGTGGTAGTGTACGACACCACCGGGAGCGAGAGCTTGAAGCGCTTTGCAAAGATAGTTGTACGCGTCAAAATGTCCCATTAGGACGCGGTCGAATTGCTCTTTCGGCGCGACGTCAGCGCAGTTGCCCAAGATGGGTCGGACTATGCCGTCAACGTTATTAAGCGTGATATTCTGCTTTAGGTAACCATAAGCAACTGAATTGAGTTCAATCGCGCATATCGACTGAGGATGGGCATGCACTGCCATCGGTATGCAGAGCTGGCCTATGCCACTGAACATGTCGAGGACTTTTTCGTTGCGGCCGACTTTGCTCATTCGAACTCGCTCCGCAAAGTTGCCTGCAGAGAACATGACGCGGCTCGCGTCGAGTGCGAATTTGCAATAGTTTTCCTTGTGGATGGTGCTCGTTCCTGAGCCCGCTATAACTTCGATGTTAGGAGTACGGAGGCTACCGCGTATTCCTTTGTCCCACAATGCACTCTTGCAGCGTGGGTACAGGTCCAGCAGCGCCTCGCCTATGTCGTGTTTGAGGTGCTCAATTTTCGCCGGGATATTCACCAGCACCAAGTCGCCAAGGATCTGCCACCTGCGGGGAAGCAGCTGTTTTTCGTCTTCTGCGAGTAGCGCCGGTAGCAATGGTTCAAGCAGCTGATGCCCTCTCATGGAAGGATGAATACTCCTTCTCGCGTCTTCACGACCTGTATATCTTTACCTTCGTCGTCTTTGCAAACATACGGAGGCCTCTTGATGGCAAGAGTGACGTAAGTCTCCGGATCGAGCAGGTGGGCCTCATCGGCATCGATCGAGACCAAAACAGTTCGTTTCGCGTCACTTCGAGCGCCCAAGAGCTGGGCATTGCGCAAATCCTCTACTTTTAGAGCAGCGCTTTGGCCTGTTTCAAGGTCGACGGCGTTTGTGGTACTTGTTGCCGAGCATATCTCATAAATGCGCTGCTTGGCCGAAATAATCGCGCCAGTCGGAAATTTAGGCAGCCTCACGGCGAAGGTTATACGGTAAATGTCCTTTCCGTCGCGTCGTCCCACAAGCTTGGACGAATCGCTGAAGTTGCCGCCCATCTCTCGAACCAAGGCGCGGACAATTCGCTTTGCGGCTTTGACTGTGCCGACGTACAGGTCAAGGCCTTCTCTTAGCGGGATGGTCTTAGCAATAAATGCCAGCCTATCCGCCTTCTGTGCGCTGCCAATGGTTCTTGTCACGATTTCGAGGGCGCGCTGTAACTCGGCATCGTCCGGCGTCCTGTGGTCGGCGCGTATTTGAACTTTACTTTCGTAGTAACCGCCTGAGATTCTAGAGCATCTGTCGCATGTCGCTCGGTCTACGCGAACATCCACGTCGAAACTCTTGTGTTGCGTTTCTCCAAGATGAAGAACGTCGACTTCGACGCGCGCTCGCACCATGGTCTGCGTAACTTCATTCAAAACTACCTTGACTGTGGCTTCGTCTGCATCGATCGTGAGAGCCTCTTCGACCACATGGCCGATTGCGTGATCGAGGTCCTCGTTCAGCCAGTGTCCTCCGAAAAAGTGATCGGAGCACGTCGGACAGATCTTCATGGTGAGGAATCTAGGAACTGCCGCAATATTATGATCTTGTGCGAGACACCGCTCGCATATACCGTCCGAGGGCTTGCCACAGCTGGGACAAATGCTTTTTAGAGTCAAATGATCTCCTTTGATTTAAAAAAGAACCATTTGGGCGTGCGGAATGCCGTCAATCGTGATCACGCAGTGCTCATCTACGATGCCGCTGTCGATGCCGCAGGCAACAGATTGTTCGCCCACAAGATTCGCGATTGTAGCGTCTTCGAGTGCCTTTTTCACCTCGTCTTCGTTGGCATGACGACCCTTAAAGAAGTCTTCGTTAACAGATAGGTGAAGCTCTCCTTCACGAAATGTGCGTCCTATTAGCTCTGAATCACATACAGCGACGAGGATCTCATTGTTAACGCTGTATGACTTCAAGTACATAGTCGTGAGAGTAGCGACATCATCGTTTTCAAGCATTCTATTGGTGAGTAAGCCTATAGTTGCCGCTATATCTGACGGGCTCAATGATGGCCCCATCTTGCGCTAATCGGGCTATTTCTGCTTCGACTTTGTCTTTATCGAAGCCCAATTTCGATGCCCTTTCGACAATTCTGTCGATAGGCGCGGATCCCGCCTCTCGCTCGAGCTCCTTTATGATATCCCGGATGTTTTTGATGCGTTCTTGTTGACTTTTGCTTTTTCCAACGGCTATTACGTCGAAATCTCGCTTCCCCGTTTCAGGGTCCACGCCGACCTCTTTTAGACAGGCTTCGACGATTTGAATAACGCGTTTCGCGTCCTCGAGCGTCACCCATTTGCTTAGTCTCATGCGCGCGCTCGCTTCGGCAAGCCGCACGAGAGCTTCGAGCTGGCGAGCGGTTATAGGAATCGGCGAACCCTCGCCACCTTCTCTCCTTAAACCTACGTAGTAGTCTATGAATTGTTGTTTGGCCTCTTCAGTGAGGATTGGATTGACCCTTTTTGCGTATCCAATGAACTTCCGCAGCAGTTCTGCTTCAATTTCTGGACTTATGATGCTCATTGCGGCCTCTACCTCTTGATTGGGCATTCCTGAGGAGGCAAGCTCTCCTGCAAAATGCGACTGGAGTATGTGTTTCGCGATGCCTGTATCAGTGCTCTCGTTTGGTACATCGGTCAGCACGAAGATCAGGTCAAAGCGAGAAAGAAGGGTGGGCTGCATATTGATTTGCTCTGCGATTGATTCGTACGGGTCGAATCTCCCGTATCGGGGGTTCGCAGCCCCGAGCAGGGCGCAACGGCTCTTAAGGTTTGCCATAATTCCCGCCTTTGCCACGCTGACGGTTTGCTGCTCCATCGCTTCGTGGAGAGAAGATCTATCCTCAGACCGCATCTTGTCCATTTCATCAACCGCCGCTATTCCTTGATCTGCGAGCACAAGTGCGCCCGCCTCTAAAGTCCATCTGCCGTCGCCAAATTCATCTTTTATTGCGGTTGCCGTTAATCCCGCCGATGTCGAACTCTTGCCACTGGCGTATATGCCTCTAGGCGCGAGCTGGACGACGTACCGCAGTAGTTGTGACTTGCCTATGCCAGGATCGCCCACAAGGAGAATGTGAATATCTCCTCGTACGTGTGAGCCGTCAGGAAGCTTTTTCGGCACCCCCGAAAAAAGTTGGAGCGCTATTGCCTCCTTGACGCTCTCATAGCCGAAAATTGATGGAGCTATTGATCGCACGATTGCGCGATCAATTCCTGGGGTCTTTGCGAGCTCGACTATTTTGCTCTCATCCTCACCCGATATTTCGATGTCCTTAAACTCTTTATCTTCAATTTCGATCGAATTTGCCTCGAGAAACAAATCGAAGGTCGTGCTTTTCACGTTCTGATACTGCCGTTGTGCAACTCGCAGCAAGCCAGTCATTACAACTCTATCGCCGGGAAATACCATTCCGGCCAGCGCGGCTTCTACGTTTGCATCGAGCGTCTGCGGTTGTTCTCCGCCTTTCAGGCCTTCAGGGGACTCTTGTAGCCGAATTTTTTGGGCATCTACGAATTTGGAATGTGCGAAATTCAACTTGAAAGGGCCTTTCTTCCTGCAGACCCGGTGAGAGCATTCAGCTGGCTCTTTGAGCTTGGCATCATCTTGTTCGACGCTTGTTATGTTGCCGCAGCTTAAACATTCAAAGCCGGCTTCGGTGAGCTTCGGACGAACCTCAGTGGCTTTGCGCACAAGCCCTTCGAGCGATACGAGCTTGCCGACGTGGTCACTTCTTAGGTCTCTAATCTTTGTCTTATCCGAAACGTTGACGATGCGGACTTCCACGTCCAGTTTGCATTCGATGGGCAGATCGTATTCAAGGAGCGCATCATGCGCTGACCTTAGGACAGGTAGTGGGCCGTCAATCAATGCATCTGCCAGAGCGATGTCGAAGTTTTGTAGGGCCTGATAGTCCACATCGATGCTGTTTATCTCTGGGTACTCGCTCGCGAGTTTGAGTATCTGCTTTTCGTAGTATCGGGCGAAGAATGTGGCCCACCGATCCTTAAAATCACCACTCATGCAGATTAAACTATACAAATCATTCCACTTAAATGTAAGCGAAGCAGTTACGCACTAATTAAAGCTCAAAATAGGGCTTTCCGGTGATTCTGCAGATTAGCGGCTTTGCTTCAGCGCGAAACCGCAGGAGGACCTGTTGGCACTACCTCTCGATAAACATCAGCGGATAGTCAGCGTCCTCGTCGTACTGCATCTTCACAAGCACTTTGGCCGTCCCATAGGTGACGACAAGCTGGACGTCGAGCATCTTGCCTTCGAGTTCTGCGTAGCCAAATTTGTTGATTTTCGACGCTACGCGGTCTCTGTCGATGCTGACGATAATGCTCTCGACGTAGGGCTGCACCCGTATACTTGCTTCGATTGCTTTTTCAAGGGTCCCAATTGTGTCCAAATCGAGCGGTGCGCCGACGTATTGGTGATATAAAGCACCAAGTTTTATGCCTGCTTCGAAAAGCGCTTGGTCTCTCTCGTTTATCTGAAATACCCCCGGTACAATGGGTTCAGAATATACACGATCGAGAGTAGCAGGAGAACGACGGAGATAATCGAATAACTCGTTCCGATCGCGTAGAGAATGAGGATGAGCAGGAGCAATGCGCCCACGACAGCGAGGGTAATTGTGTTTCTAACTTTCGGGTACTCGATATCGCTCACCATCAGTCCTGCGAGGACGAGAGCGACTGCCAACAGGCCGACGGCTGGAAGTCCAGCAAGAACATATAGCGCGACTATCATGCCAGCCGCAGTGACGGGCAGCCCTGAAAAGGCGGCTTCCTGAGGGGCGACGTTGTACCGCGCAAGCCGCAACATCCCACTGACTAAATATAGGAACGACACGACGAAGATCAAAAAGAAGAGACTGCGATAGCCTACGGCGTCTCTGACCACGTAGTACACCAGGATTGACGGCGCCAACCCGAAAGAAACAAAATCTGCGAGTGAGTCGAGCTGGAACCCGAGGCTTCCTTGTCCTCGTGTTCTGGCTAGATAACCATCAGCTCCGTCGGCGAGGACGCACACAAGAACAAACACTGCGGCGATACCAATGTTGTTGGCCTCTGCGAGAAAGAGGATGGCTAGCATGCCAAACAGCAAGTTCACTATTGTGGCAACATCCTGCTCTCTAATTTCCATATCAAAAGGTAATCTCATATCACCTGCCCCTGTATAAGCAACTTAGCGATTGTCGTCTTTCCCGCTTTGACTTTTTGCCCTCGCGATACGACAAATGAATAACCGCTAGGGAGCGCAACGTCGACCCGTGAGCCAAATCGAATCATGCCTATTCTCTGGCCTCTCCCGAGAATTTCATTTTGCTTGACGTAGCATACGATCCGTCTGATAACTGCTCCTGAGATTTGGGTGACGACAACATTCCCTAGCCGAGTTCGTATAGTAATGCTGTTCCGCTCATTTTTGTCCGATTCCTTATGAAAAGCGGGGAGCCTGCCTCCTTTGTGGTAACGTATGTCGATGACTTCGCCATCGACGGGAGATCTGTTGACGTGTACGTTATGGATGTTCATAAAAATGCTGAGCTGGTTGTCTTGTATCTTGAGCACTCTGCCATCCGCAGGACTGACTACGTCGGTCGCGTCATGGCTTTCTGATAACCGTTCAGGATCTCTGAAAAAAAGAAGAAGGAATAGCGTAAGGACCATTACGACGAACGCGTAAGGAGTGAAGAATCCCATGAACGCCGTTAGCGCGCCCCCCCCCAGAATCCAATATTCAGACCCCTTAGCTAGCACGCGTCACGCCTCCTTTCAGCAAATCAAATACGCCGACTACCATATCAAGCAATTCTGGGAGTATCAGGAATACCAAGTAAGAGATGAGTAGCAACGCACCTAAGGATCCAATTTTTGCAATGACGTCGTGCGACACGTAGAAACTGTTTGCCGGCAATCCAAACCATTGGTTACCGGTAGCTGTTAGCACAAACGCATCACGAAGGATGTTTAGAACGTAGATTGTGGGGACAGAGACCATGAATGCCGCCAATTTTCTGCGTGGAGGGGCAGCAACGCACGATATTACTCCAAGGAACAGTGCGATGCTTTCAATGCCAGTGCAGGCGAGAATGAATTGAACCGGGACGCCGTTAAGCGTCAACACGTTCCAATTGGCCTGTACTGCCGGCACGCCGAAAGAGTTTAGTAGCAAGGCAGTCTGCGTTGCCACTGCGTCTATCAAAACGTGGCTGAGAGACGAAAACTGTGCGAAGGAGAAGTAAAAAACGCCTCCTACTGCTGCGGCTTTGGTTATTAGTAATGTTAAGTCGTCAGCTTTCGTCCACATCATATAGCCGACGTAGCCGCAAAAAACGGCGACTAGAAGACATACTAGTACGTTGAAATAGTCGTCAATTGCGAGATAATAGACGGGCTGGTACGCCCAGTTCAGCGCGAAAAAAACCCAGCCGGCAGCTCCGAGCTGATATGTGAATTTACGCGGCGCAGCGATTGCTATTATGAAAAGAACGAGCGCAATCCACAACAAAGTTTGCATTAAGTCCACCAACGCGCCGTATCACTATATCAGTACACAACGCCTTATAATAAAACTGGCATATAACCATTTTGACTCCGCTTTTTGGCGTTGTTCTTTTGATCTGCGGTCGGAGTTTTGTCCGCGCTAGCGTGGCAGTAACGGTCTATATATTTATCGTACGAGAGACAAAGAAGTCATTCATAAGAAGCGATGCGTAATCGGTATCTGTGATCGAAATGGAATTCTGTCCAAAGTGCAAGAGTATCATGGTTCCTGAAGAAGGCTTCGTGAAGTGCCGGACGTGTGGTTTCACAAAAGAAAAAGGTCAATTAGATAAGAAGAAACACCTTCACGAAATCTCTCGCAATACACGAACCATGTTGGTGATCGAAAGCGAGTCAGAAGACGGCAAGCCCACAATCAAAGCGCATTGCTCTGAATGTGGCAACGATAAAGCCTATTGGTGGCTTAGACAATTGCGTTCCGCCGATGAGAGCGAGGTACGGTTCTTTCGATGTACGAAGTGCGGCAAGACGTGGCGAGAATACGACTAATTGCTAGAGATAGCGCCTACGGACCGCTTACGCAAAAACGTGCCAGAAACAAAGCGGACTTCATCGGCCACGCGAACCAATCGGATACAACATTGAAACCTCAGTAGTAAGTACGCACGGTCGACTCTAGTTTTGCAAATGGATATCGAAGTCGTATTGGTGAATCCTGTTTATGAAGGTAACGTGGGCGCTGTGGCTCGCGTTATGAAGAACTTTGGTTATTCGGAGCTGACACTAGTCAACCCGTGTGAGCTGGGTGCTTTCGCACACGCGATGGCGTCGCATGCCCAGGATGTTCTCGACACAGCGCGGCGTAAGACACTTGAAGATGTTCTAGTTGCTTCCAATTTGATTATAGGGACGACTGGAATTGCCGGGTCAAGAGCTAGTCTTAGGGCGCCGTACCAGCTTGCGAGGCTCGGCGTTAAGCTCTCCGAAATGCGCGGCATCGCCTCAATACTGTTTGGCGCTGAAGATCAAGGACTTTCGAATGAAGTGTTACAAGAATGCGACGTTGTCGTCAACGTCGAAACAAGCGCGAAATATCCAGTAATGAACATTTCGCACGCTGCTGCAGTCATATTGTACAGTATAGCTAGCGCTACGACTCCTGCTGAAAGACGAACGGTCGCCACCCACGCTGACCTGGACCGATTGCTTCAGCATACCAGCGAAGTTCTCGAAGAAATCGATTTTCCGGCGCACAAACGGCGTCGCGTGCTTCTCAACATTAAGCGCATCTGTGGCAGATCAGAACTGAGCAGTTCAGAGGTGAGAACGCTTAGAGGCGTACTAAGCAGAATAGAACTCCGTCTCAGACGATGAGGTTACTTGAGGTACTTTCCCACAATCGGACGAAGCTTTTCCAACACCTCGTCTGAAATGGCCTCTGTGCTCGTCACTATAGCGTCCTTCAGCGCGTGTCTGCACTGGCACGCGCCGTTTGTTATTGGGAGGTGGGGCACCACTTCCTGAATAATTTCTTGCGTGCTGGCGGCATTTCTCTTGACGTTGTTTATGACTGTTTCGATAGTCACCTCTTCCTCGCGCCAGACGTCGTAATCAGTAACAGTGGCCAACATGCTGAAGCACATCTCTGCCTCTCTCGCGAGTTTTGCCTCCGGCATTGCCGTCATTCCTATGATGTCGAATCCCATATGTCGATATGCGTTCGATTCTGCGCGTGTCGAAAATTGCGGGCCCTCAATGCAGATGTACGTACCGCCTTTCGTGACAGTACATCCGACGCGTTGCGCCGCGCTATACAACTCGTGTGACAAGTCGTGACAAAATGGGTCGGCGAAGCTTATGTGCACGCAAATATCGTCAAAAAATGTATTTGATCGCAGCGTAGTCCTGTCAAAAAGTTGGTCGGGGATAACCATGTCAAGTGGCCGTATCTTCTCTTTGAGGCTGCCTACTGCGGAAATTGCGATAACAGTTGTGACGCCTAAGCTTTTCAGGGCGTAGATGTTCGCGCGATAATCTATGCGGCTCGGCGAAAAACGGTGTCCTGCTCCGTGTCTGGCCAAAAAAGCGCAAGCTCTTCCTTGCACCAGTCCGACGATCACGTCGCTTGATGGAGGACCAAATGGGGTGCTGATTGCCAGCGTTGTTGCATCTTCGAGGAGGTCCGGGTTGTAAAAACCGGTACCGCCTACAAAAGCAATTTCAGCGTTCATTTTAGCTTCCAGCCCCCGTGACCAAGTGCTAGAACCCCTCTCCTCTGCATCTCTTTCAAGATCTCCGGCAGGCGTCCGGGTTGAGCTATGTCCAAATGGATGGGATCGATCGAGAACCAATGGTTCAAGCCCGCTTTGATTGACTTTTCGTTCCACACCTCTTTTTTTTCCTTGGCCATAAGCTTCGTTATCAAGTCAATCATATCTTCGATAAAATTCCACGGATACACCACCCACATCCAATCTTCGAGAAAATCAGCAAAGTAGTCAGGCGTAGTTTCTGAGGTGAAGAGCAGCTGCAGTACCCCCGTCCTGCAGTCAGCCGGTTTGAACTCTTTCACGTAGTCTGAAGCGTGTTGAAGGCTTTTTCCCGTGTCCGCAATGTCGTCTACGATAAGCACCCGTTTGTCCTTAACCATCTCTTCTGCGATCGGATATCGAACTCTACACTCGTCTGCCAAGCGAGCCGTCCCCACATAGTGTTCAACCTTGAGGCTGATTAAATCCGAAATGCCGAGAAAATCGCAGACCATACGGCCAGCAAACCAGCCCCCGCGCGCGAGCGCTACGATGACATCTGGCTCGTATCCTGACTCCACGACACTTGATGATAAATCGCGGCACAGGTCATAGATATAGTTCCAATTCGTCACCGTACATTTGATCTTTTCAGGAAGAGCCATGGATCATCAGTCGAGAAATCATAATATTTATTTCTATCTGTTCTATGTTGTAGAGGAATAGAAAAGGAATATCATACAGCAAATGCTATTAGAGAGCGGTGGTTTAAAGGAGTTTTCCTATGCGACTTGAACAAGACGATCTTAACGCGATAGGCGAAATAGTAGTGAGTCGCTATTTCAAAAAAGGCGGCCTCAAGTATACCAGTTTGAGAGACCCGCGGAGAATTTTTAAAGCGTACAACGAGGTGGACGAGCAGTACAAGGCGTATCCTCACATGAGTCGTGACTGGTACGTCTCCAACTCTGTCGATCGAGATGCATACATCGCAAGAACGTGGAAGGAACTGAAAAAGCTCGTAGATTTTTTGAATGACTTGAACGACAAAACCCTCTACAACTTTATAGTCCGCGCGGACAGCGAGCTGGCTTTAGCCAAAGTCGAAACTCAACGATCAGAGGTCTCAAAAGAGGCCGCGGCGATCGCGAGGAGGCACGATTACAAACTCTACCTTTTCACCGTGAAGGTCCCCAGCAATCTTGAGTACGACGTGGATGTTGTGAACGGCGACTGAGTCACACGCTCATCGCGCGAGAGACCTCAGCCGCTTCTGCATGAGAGCGTACGACGCCTTCAAGTTCTCTATGTTATCAAACCTTGCTTTAAGCAAGTCCAACTCATATTCGTGACTCTCGCTTTTAAAGTGCTGCGCAAAACTGACGAGATTCTTAAACGCTCGTGTCACTTCGTCGACGATTGTGACGGTGCTCGCTACTGCAGTTCGAGAAAGCGGATTTAGATCGACAGTCAAAACGGTTTTTCCGAGTTTAGCTAAAGCTTGAGCTCTATCGCCGTCTTCTAGCGGAACGAATACCACGTCGGCTTTGAATGTCCCGTTCTTGTCGACGTTTGCCCTGTCACTTGCTATGTGCGCGAGTTTGATGAAATCGAACCCGGTCAAAACGTTTACTACGCCGTACGCATGCAAGTGATCTGCAATTCTTTCTATTCGCTGTGCTGATGGATGAAACAGATTGATCTCTACGGGGATGCCTGTAATTGCGTGCAACTCGGCGATTTCGCCTGGCACGAGTGTGGCAGTGTTCCCATTAACTGAGAGAACAGGGTGATTGGCGGTGAGCAAATGGGCACACGCAACTTTGGTAGCGTTGCGCGCACTCTCGCTCGTTTGCTCTCCCAGCAGATAATCAAACGCTTCGCCTCTCCCGTGTGCAATAAGGCCGTGAGCACTGGCGATGCCTCGTTCATAGCCATCTACTAGTTTATTGCGTAACACCAGTGATGCGTAACGGGGATGTTCCTCAGAGACCATAGTCGCTTCACGCGGGCGTCATTTCGTCTGATATAGCGCCCTTCGCAACCCCTTGTATATAAGCCTTCAGTGACAGATATGCTGTTGTGAGGAATGCTTCGGGACATCTAACTCGAAAAGAGCTCCTGCTGAACTCCTTTAAGCTGGGTAGATTAGAGAAGGATCTATTTGGTGCCACGCCGCCCTCCACGTTTGTCGGAAGATTCGGTTACCCTGAAGTTCTTGCGGGACCGTTGGTCTCCCCTATAGTTGGGGAGCCGGCACTCGCGGATACGCCGGACAAGTGGCTTCATTTCAGCAGGGAGCAAATAATCGGGCTGAGGTCTAATCTGGTCCGATCCAATTTCAAGCTGAACGTACGAAATGCGCAAGATCCTGACCGACTGCTCAAGGAGACTCAGGAGCTTGCAATGGCCGCGCTTCCGGTCGACGTAGAGGTGAAGTTCTTGAAGCCGCCGAAGCGCACGCTTCGTTTTGACAGCATACTCACGCCTATGGGCCCGTCCGGCACCGTGACCGACATAGAGATAGTTGAGAATCCGCACGTCCCAAAGAAAGTGGATATGCTTGCCGATGATCGGGACATCAAGGCCGCAGAGGCGGCAACCATTTTGTACGAGGACTCAATATCTCCCTACCAAATAAGTCGGCTTCTGTCGGTCGGCACGTTGGGGAAAAAACGTTTGATCGTCCCCACACGTTGGTCTATTACGGCAACCGATTCCATTCTGGGCAACAGTCTGTTGAAACGGGTGCGCAGTTACCCAGAGAACGCGGAGGTTCAGCTCTTTGTTTCAGAAGCATTTGGAAACCACTTTGAGATCCTGTTGATCCCTTGCGTGTATGCTTTCGGATGGACGGAAATGTGGCTTTCAGAGGCCGGAAAGGTCGAGATTGGCGACTTGTATGAAGATCGGATAACCAAGCCCGCGTATATGGATGGGGGCTATTACGCAGCCCGATTCTCTGCGCTCGAGTTTCTTGAGCAGCGAAGGAGGCAGGCCGCCATATACGTGATGCGTGAAGTCAAACCCACTTATGATATTCCTCTCGGAAGCTGGGTTATTCGAGAGCTCGTTAAGCAGGCTTTCTCCCAACAACCTCTGATATTTGAAAGTATCGCCGATGCCCTGCGAAGCGTCCGGGCCCGTGTCAAAGTTCCCGCCAACACTTTTTTTTTGAAAAAACAGCTGTCGCAGACAAATCTTGCGCAGTTTAGTTAAATGAAAAGTTTGGGGATAGCATATGCCAGCGCATAGCGGCAGCAGCGTTAAAATGCATCCCAAAACTTATTACTTCTGGAGTTAATGCCACAAGTTAAGATCGGCACTGATCCGGTCTGAGCGAAGCAAACTGGAACGAGGAGTGCAAATGGCCGTAAAAGTGGCAATAAATGGTTATGGAAACATCGGTAAGCGGGTTGCAGACGCAGTAGCGAAGCAGGATGACATGAAGCTAGTCGGAGTGGCAAAAACGCGGCCAAATTTTGAAGCCTTTGTCGCTGTTCAGAAGGGCTATAACCTCTATGCATCTGAAGAGGACAAGATAGCTGCTTTTAATGCCGCAGGCCTGGAGGTCGCCGGCACGACGATGGACATGCTAGGCGAAGCTGATGTTGTGGTGGATGCGACCCCGGAAGGAATGGGTGCGCAGAACCTAGAAGCGACCTATAAGAAGCTAGGCATCAAGGCCATATTTGAAGGCGGGGAGAAACATAACGCGATTGGAACCTCATTTAACGCCTACTGCAACTATCAGGAAGCCTTTGGCAAGAGTTACGTTCGGGTCGTATCCTGCAATACGACCGGATTGTGTCGCTCTCTGTCCGCGATAGATAACGTCGCCGGCATCAAGAAGGCGCGAGTCGTCCTTGTGCGCAGGGGTGCTGACCCTATACAAGTCAAGAAAGGGCCGATAAACGCGATTATTCCAAATCCGCCTACGGTTCCGTCGCACCACGGCCCAGACGTGAATACCGTGATGCCGGGGTGGGACGTCGCGACGATGGCAGTGCTCGTCTCGACAACGCTTATGCATCAGCATAACCTTATGATCGAAGTCGAAAACAGCGTCTCTCGTGAAGATGTGCTTAGGGAGTTTTATAGCCGTATGAGGCTGATGTTGGTGCGGGCAGGAGATGGGTTAGGCTCTACCGCGGAGATTATCGAGTTAAGCAGAGACCTTGGAAGGCCGCGTTATGACCTCTGGGAGATCCCGATTTGGGAAGAAAGCGTTAACGTCGTGGGCAAAGAGGTATTCTACATGCAGGCCGTTCATCAAGAGGCCGACATAATTCTGGACAATATCGATTGCATTAGGGCGGTCACGGAGACTGAAAAAGATCCACAAGCGTCGATCCGAAAAACTGACAAAGCAATGGGAGTTATGGGTTCTTTTAGGCCGCCGCAGTGCCTCGAAGACAATCCTGAGGAGCTTCGCGAAATTCACCGCAAGTCGTGGGGGACCGAATAACCCGCAAAAAAGCCGTTGATGCGCGAAAAACGCACCCAGAGAGCGAAACGCGCCCTGCGCTGCGGTCAAAGCGAATGAAATGAAATATAATGTGGGCGACAAAATGGACCGAAACTTAGGTGAGTATGTGCTGCCAGGCGAGAGCTTCGAAGTATCAGCACCTGGCAGTCACATCCAGCCCTTCTCCATCCAATACTTATACTGATGAGCCCGTTCTACCTTATTTGTCTCGATCAGTTGCGCGAAGAACGCTCTTCTCTGTGCAATCTCCTTCTCCTGCGCTGGATACGCTCGCTTTGTTTGGATCGATTCTGCCAGCGTCATTCCGAGCTTGAAAGCCTTGTTAATTGCTCGATCAAGCGCAGCGTGATTCTTGTCAAGGGCAACACCGACCTTCCCTACCGTTATGACGCCTAGTTCATTCAGGAAATGGTTCATGTAGTCGAGCACGTGCGCATCAGCAGAACCACCGGACGTGGTCACAGCACATCCATATTTACCCGAAAGTAGTTGACAATGGATTGCGTCAGCTAAGCGGTCGATCACCGTCTTAAGTTGCGCGGTCACGCCGTGCATGTACACGGGCGACCCGAGCACGATACCGTCGGCGTTGAGCATCTTGTCCACTAATTCATTGAGATCATCCGCTTGAACGCACTCGCCTTTTGCGAAACACACCTCGCATCCCATACAATAATTGACATCTAATGCGCAGATGTCGATCAGCTCGATCTCTGCTCCCTGCGTTCGCGCGCCGTCAAGAACGGCCTGAACGAGTTTCAAGGTTCGGCTGTTCTTCCTGCGGGGACTGCTGTTTATTCCGAGTGTTTTCATCGTTACACCGACGCCTCGAGAATGTATAATGAGCGTCTGTTATTATAATTGTTTCAGACTTGCAGCAAAGATATACCATTGCCACCTCGCCATCAGCCAAGCACAGGCTTCGCTCACAGCTCGTATACCGCTTTGCACGGATAAGTGTCTGCCGTAACCAAAAAAAGTGACTTCGCCGTTAAAAAGTCAAAAAATCGCGTTTAAACGATTCCTGACAGTTAGTTGCTAGTCACAGTCTGCGTATCATCAACTGCCAGATATTGAAGGCAACATGCGCTAGATCCTGCAGTCCTGCACGCCCCGCTACCCGAAGGAAGTCATCGAACAACGAAGGACCCTCTTTTGTGCCGAGCTCGATCAGCTTTCAAACAATTTGACCTTGTTGAATGACCGACTGATCGAAAGTGAAGCAGTAAACGCGCTCTTTGTGAGGGGTTTTGATAGCATTCGGCGAAGATGATGGAGATGATGTACCTGGCCAGACGGAGCATTACGATTGTGGGTTCGTTTCTGTCGACCTTTGAGATCGCACGGATTAACAAGAAGGTCATAAGCGAAAAAGAAGGATGTGTGCGTGCGCATCGTCATACCGCCAAGAACGCGAGCGATACAGTAAAGGCATTTCTATCTGTAAAAAACCATGTCCCGCTATTTGCATCCCCGTTTGAAGGTCTTTCACCCCCCTTCCACCATTTGACAACCGTTTAACAACCGTTTGGAGTCCTCTCCTCAATTTGCACGGCTGGTGATCGTCGATCGCCGAGAGATGCTTGTTGCGATCATGAGGACAGACGAAAGAATAGTTAACTTAGGTAGCACGATTGCCATATGGATGTCGAATGCATCATTCGCTCGATACATTGCGGACTTAACGATGTTTGCCCGGGTTTGGGAAGCTTCAGAGCAAATCAACTAAACTCGAACATAACGGATAATCTATGGTTTTCGTGCTCTCTTCCCTTCTTTTTTTCCTTTTGTCCACCACTACACTAAAGTCTAATTGATTACAAGTCACACACATCCAAAAAGGCAGGCTTCGAGCTTTTTCATTAGTAATGGATTCCCGCCTTAACAGAGGCTCTACACTCAAACTAAAAGGCTGGAGAGGTCAGCAATTAGGTGAGCGCAGCACACGAGGTTGAGCGTGATTTAGCACGTTGCGACAGAAATGTGGTTGCGACAGAAATAGTTACGGTGCTACCCCTAGAGCTTTCTGTATTTGATTTGCTAAATGAAACCGCTATGTCATCCCCGCTGCTTTCTTTTTTTAAGGACGATCAAGGAACGCAACCATCAGCTGGCAGTATACGACGGTGCGAGCGGTGTGATCGAGGTAAGCATGCTAACATTATGTAAACACGGGCCCTTTCTTTACACAGCAGGGAATAACCGATTCTACGAAGCGGCTAACGGTAAAATAAGAAGGGCCGAGCCGGTCGTGCTCCGTCTAGGGAGAGTTGAAGAGTATCTTGCCGGGTCATCACACAGCGGTATTCAGGACCGATCCAGTGAGCCGCTCAACTAAGATTCGCCCGAGAATTCCCTGATGGTTCCCGAGTAACCATCCGATAGTTTGATATATTTGAGAGCGCGGCATCGATTAAAGTGAAAAAATGAAGTACACCCAGCTCGATATCGCTCCAACAATCAGCTCGTTGCTTGGATTCGAGATCCCCGACAAAGACGGGCGCGAGATTGAAGAGATCCGCGTGTACTGCGAGGATAAGAACATTGACCAAATACTGCTAATAGTAGTCGACGGTGTCGGTGCCTCGCTTTACAAGAAACTAAACGGAGCTCTGGGGCAGTTTCGCGCTCTCTCTGAAGAGGGCCTCTTTTTTGAGATTCGTTCGTTGGCTCCGAGGATAACGACACCAAACGTCGGCACTATCCTGACTGGCTACACCCCAGAGCATCACCGACTCTATGAAGTAGCTGACACCTTCTATACTCCCGTGAAATCGATTCTTGAGATTGCAAGCGATAGCGGAATCAAGTCGGGCATCGTGATAGAACTGCTGGGAGCGAAAGCGATGCTAAATCGAGTCGATCTCGCCATAGGTGTGGAAAACCTTCACGGGATTATTGATTACGATCGAAGAATAACTGATCTGGCACTTAAAGCGTTCAGATCAGAAGGAATAAGGTTACTGATGATACATCTGCGGGCAATCGATAACTGCGCACATCACTACGCGAAAGCGTGGGACGATTTTATTTTTTCAGCACGAACGATCGATGAGAATTTGGAGCGTATCTGTCAAGGCTTGTGCCGGCCTACGTTGATCCTAGCAACGTCCGACCATCCTATCCACGTGGAAAAGTGGGCGCACCTTGAAAACAATAACACGGATGTGCCACTGATTGCCAGCTATGTGAACGCAGCTAGCGGCCCAAAAAAAGGAGAATAAAGGCTGCTTACGTTCTATGTTGGCCTCTGCCGACGTAATAGTTAAGTCTATCAAGCTCTGGTTCACAAGAGTTAGATAATGAAAGACAGACACGTCTTGGAAGCGTTGGGAAAAGCTTACGTCGTGGTCGAAGACGGACACGTGGTCGAGGTTGGAGAACCGTTAATCGAACGGTGTCCAATTTTTGCAAAGGCTCGCGGCATTGAAGAGATTACTCAAGAGGTAGTAAAGCAGAATATCGAGTTCCGGATTCGCGATTTTGGTATGTGTACAGGCGAGCGGGCAATCGAGATGGAGGTTTTTGTTGGCTTTGGCGCGTCTGAAGTAATGATGACTGGACTCCGGCGGGGTTTGATTGACGCCAGTGTCTCGGTTTGTGAGGGTGTTGGCACCGTTATCACATCCAGTCCTACCCTCACGCAAGGAATTGGAGCGCGGATTTCGGGCGTCATAGAAACGACCCTGATTCCGAAGCTTAAGAATCGAGTCGAGGAAAAAGGAGGAATTCTGCTTGATGGGAACAACGCCATTATTAATCAGCCTTTGGGCGTTGCGCGAGCTATAGAAATGGGTTTCGAGCGCGTGGCTGTCACCGTTGCGACGCTCTCTGACGCTCAGCAATGTCGCCTTATCGAGCGCGAAACGGGAGCCACGGTAGTTATCATCGGCGTGCACGTAACCGGAATGGAACAGGACGTCGCGAGCGATTTCATTGACGCGGTCGACATAACTACGGGCTGTGCGTCGCGAGCGATCAGAGAAACTGTCAGCAACAAAGCGCTCGCACAAGTTGGAACTGGGGTGCCGCTGTTCGCCTTGTCGCAAAAGGGAAAAGAGTTGCTGCTCGAGAGGGCCAAGGAAGTCACGACCCCGATTCTCATCAACACGATGAAACTGCCGGTTCTGCCAGAAGATAAGCAACCAAGGCCTTTGATATGAGGGTATCCTGTGGACTATGAGTATGGCATCAATACGAAGTTAGTGCACGCCGGAGAACGTCCAACTCCCAACAACTTCGCGCTAGCACCGCCGATTTACCAAACGTCGAGCTTCGCAATAGACGAGATCCTTCCATCGGGTATAAAACGCGGAAAGTACGTCTACTCCCGGCTTTCAAATCCCACACTCACTGCATTAGAACTAAAAATGGCGGCCGTTGAGGGGGGCGATGCCGCGGTCAGTTTCGCCACAGGGATGGGGGCCATTTCGGCAATAATGCTTACGCTGCTCAAATGCGGCGATCATCTTATCGCTGATCAAGTGCTCTACGGTAGCACCTATGACCTTTTAAAAAGAGGCGCTCCACGCCTCGGCTTTGAGGTAAGCTTTGTCGACACCTCTAATCCCGAAAATGTAGCTGAGGCCGTACGAGACAACACGAAGCTTGTTTTTTTTGAAACCCCGGCTAACCCGACGCTGAAGTTGGTGGACATTCGTAAAGTCGCGGCAGTCGCATCGGAAAATAAAGTCAAAACGATCGTCGATAACACCTTCCTAACTCCCTATTACCAAAAACCCCTCGAACTGGGGGCCGATATCGTCGTGCATAGCGCGACGAAATACTTGAACGGGCACGGCGACGCATTAGGAGGGATAGTTATCTCTTCTTATGAAGAAGCAGTTACAATCAGAAAGGGGGTCTTGCGCGATATGGGCGCCGCACTTAGTCCTTTCAACGCCTTTCTTATCTTGCGCGGACTTCGCACGTTGGCAGTAAGGATGGAGCGTCACACACAGAACGCGACTGAGCTCGCTGTCTTCTTGAAAGCGCATAAGGCCGTTAAGCAGGTTCTTTATCCCGCATTCGACCGAAACTTCGAGAGCAATCCCAATCTGAAGAAGCAAATGGCAGGCTTTGGAGGAATGCTGGCTTTTAGGATTCGCGGAGGAGTCGAGTCAGCGGTGACTTTTTTGAACTCTCTCAAACTGTGTACGGTCGCGGTGAGTCTCGGCGACACTGCGACTCTGATCGAGCATCCGGGACTTATGACTCACGCAGTTATTCCCAAGGAAGAGAGAGAAATGCTCGGGATCACGGATGATCTTATCCGCGTGTCTGTTGGGCTTGAAGATGTTGCGGACATTAAGGCGGACTTGGAACAAGCGCTCGATGTGATTTAGTGCGTGTCTGAACGTGTTACCGCACGTCGCCTGCTGCTTCTCTAAATCGGGCTGTTACGAATTCTGGATCGAGGGTGGTCAAAAACCATCCTGCCCGAGGCCCCGACGTTTTTGCGAGGAGCGAAATGTATATCGCTTTAAACGCCTCTTTCGAGTGAATCCCCACTTGTTCACTGATGTTGTAGACTTCATTGTGCAACCACTCAGCATCCATGCTGTCCGTCTCGAGTGCCTTCGCCAGCTTCTCTAATACTTTTCTCTGTCCCGCTGTGAGCGTTTTGACTTGGACTGGAAGCGTGCGCTGAACCTCAAACTTCACAAACGGCGGTGCAAAACGGTCGAGCCAATTTCTGACGTTCTGCGCTCTTCTTTTTAGGGCGGTCGTGTCGGTAGTTTCGTAGCCGCTTCGACGAAGAACTTCTACCAGCTCGTCGCAGTTGTGTGCGATTTGAACCGCCGTCACCATGTGTCTGAACGGCACGTTGCACCCCTGCTCAGAGATTCGAGATAGCTCAAAAGCGCGACCTTCGCCGCGATCAAACTCATCAACCAACGTCAATAGCCCTAGACCCGGATCGAAATCGATCAGCTTCTCTGGCTTTGTTTTTATAATCATATATCGCAAAACGTCGGCAGGCGCGCTCTCTAGCATCTCCTGAATGCTAATAGTCACGCCTTTTGAGCTCGACATCTTGCCACGTCCTTTAAGGTGGATGTGACCATAAGGAACCGGAACAGGAGGGGTATACCCGTACACCTCTCTTGAGATACGCTGGCCAGTATCGTAGGAGCCCCCAGCGACAGCGTGGTCTTTGCCAAAGGGCTCAATAGTCACGCCGAGAATTTTCCAGCGTGCTGGCCAGTCGACGCGCCAGGCAAGTTTGCCTTGTCCCCTTGAGTAATCAGCAACTCCTTCGGCGCCGCAGTCGCATCTATACCGCACAGCAGTGCGAGCAGGAACGTGCTCAATGATTTGTGCCGCACTGATTCGCCGGCAGCGCTCGCAAAGCGGGTTATACGGACTCCACCCCGCCGGTAGTTTTCTCTTTGAAACGCTCTCAATTATGTCGGCAATCAGATTGTGCTGTTCGAGCGCGATTTTCGTCGCCTTTGTATAGAGCCCTTCCTTGTACATCCTGTCTGCTCGATAGACTTCAAGAGCGATGTCTAATTCACCTAGCGATTCTGAGAAAGGCTTGAGATAGTGCTCAGCATAGCTCGAACAGCAGCCAAAAGGATCAGGTATTTCTGACAACGGCATGCCGACGTACTTTTTGTAAGCGGCTGGCAAGAAAGGGTAGACCGTTCGAAGCGGGTCGTACGTATCAGCGATGTATATAAGCCGAGCGGTTTTTTCCGCGTCCCTAATAGCTCTGAAAATGGCGTCGCCAGTCACTACCTCCCGCATATTACCGACGTGAATATTGCCGGATGGAGTTATTCCTGTGGCTATGACTTGCTGCCCTTCGACGGCGCGTGCAACGACGTCCGCCCAGTGAATGTGTGCTTCTTCCATCTTTTATGCAGGAAGCAGAGCTTTTTCTTTAAGTCAATTGCGCTCGCTCATCAGTCGCCGGAACCGTTTCCCATACTCGGTGGTCGACAAAAACGTCAAGTCTTTTCTGAGCGTGTCAAGTCCGCTGGTCAGTGATCTTTTGGAGCGCCACGCGCGAATCGCAGATCACAAAGTTTCTTCGTGAATCCAGTCGAGATACGCTGGCGATCCCGATTCTATCGTGAAAGAGATGATGCAAGGGTTCTCGTAGCTGTGCAACTGTCGCACTCTGGCAGTAACCTTGTCGACTAGTGAAGACTTGGTCTTAATCGACAATGCATACTCCTCGTCTTCTTCGATGCTTCCCTTCCATCTATACAATGACTTGATCGGGGAAATGTTCACGCAAGCCCCTAGCTTTTCTTCGACTATTGCGCGGGCGATGCCCTTTGCCTCCTTTAGAGTTGCTGCAGTTACGTATATGTCAGAGAACATCATGAGACCAGTTAAGGTGAAGGCCGCTTGGATTATTTAACTCTTGCATTAGTTATCTTCGCAGCTTATTGGCTTCTCGTGATATTTCTGAATAGCCGAGGCATCCTAGCGCGACACGGCGTTAGCGCTTACGGTCCTATTCTAATGCTCCGGACAACACAGGGCTTGCGTTTGCTTGACAAGTTAGCGCGTCCAAAACGGTTCTGGAGGTTTTTTGCGAACGTCGGCATTCCCTTGACCGTTGTTGCTATGTTCTTCATGTTGGCCATCCTCGTTGTTGGTGACGTCAGGATCTTGATCACACAGCCCGCGCCCACCACTTTGAACGCTCCACAAAACGTGTTGCTTCTTCCCGGAATAAATCAATTCATTCCGTTAACATGGGGACTCATCGGCTTGATAGTCACACTGGTGGTTCACGAGCTCTCACACGCAATCTTGAGCAGAGTGGCAGACATCAAAGTGAAATCACTCGGTCTGCTCATCGCGCTAGTGCCGATCGGAGCTTTCGCAGAGCCAGACGAATCGCAACTGCTTGGGATAGACGCTAAACAGGGCCAAAAAATTGCTACGCGTCCAGAACGGCTTAGGGTCTTCAGCGCCGGTATAACAGGAAACTTCGCCGTTGCACTCATAGCACTCATGCTGTTCTTCGGCCCGGTGCTATCATCTGTAACGGCAACAAGCGGCTTTGGGGTGGTATCGGTTGTTTCTGGATCACCCGCGGAACAAGCGGGGCTGCAACCGGGTGTGACCGTCTCTCAGATTAATGGCATTACGATCTCTGACGCGAACGCCTTTCAAGCATTCATGAACTCGACCCACCCAGGGCAGATCGTTACGGTGAAAGCGATAGATCAGGGAACTCCCAAGACCTTCGGTATTGTTTTAGCCAAGAATCCCAACTCCGATAAGGGGTTTCTGGGCATCGGAGGAGGGTCAGCGTCAGAACTCCTCACTTTCCTTAAGGGGGTCCCGAGTAACCTCAATACTTTTCAAGGGTGGGGCGTCCTTATAGGTCTACCTTTGCTCGTTTTTGGTGGCTTTACAGGCAATATCGCGCACCTTTACCAGCCTATCGGGTGGGCGGCCCCGCTTGGGAACGGCTTTTTTTGGATAGCAAACACTCTCCTTTGGGTGGGGTGGCTAAACTTCTACGTAGGGCTCTTCAACTGCCTTCCCGCAGTCCCCTTGGATGGCGGACACATCTTCAGGGAGCTCTTTAAGTCGCTCACCGAAAAGATCCTGCGAAATGCCAAAGATCAAGAACGGGTCACAAGCGCACTCGCGACGACGCTTGGCGCTGTGATACTCGCCTCTTTCTTGATCTTGCTGATCGGTCCCTATGTCTTTGGCACATTTTAAGACTCTAAGCGCGCTTCAAGAAGCGGTTGGCTTCTAGTACTGGCCGAGGCCGTAAAGAAGCTGACGAGCGGGATTTTCTAGATGAGATGCTGACCAAGCACTCTGCGAGCGTGTCTTCGGATTTGGAGTTCGCCTGCCAGTTCTCAATCTAAAGGTGGCAAAAGAATTCATAGACGGCCGCATTTCGACAGTCACTCAAGACGTCAAATATCTTGCGGAGTATCCGGCGTTTGCAAAAAAAAGCGGCTGGCTTGCTGCATGTGACTTTAATGGAAACCCTAAAACCTTCGCTAAGCCAATTCGTTAGCAGTTACATAAGATGCTGCTCGTTCACGAAGTGACTCAAATCGGCCGCATCGAAAGCTGCCGCTAAAGATGAGCAAGATTCGAGGTGCTTGGGCTAGCATGAAGCTCGTTTCTGCAGGTCGCTTGCATGTATAGGCGACTAGTGCGAACGCTCGTACGCGTCGATAATTGCCTGTCCAGTAACGAACGTAAGCTCGTGTCGTTTTGCGTACTCGATCGAGTCTCGCTTGGTTAGGGCGCTCCCGCTTTGTGCATCGAGCATTTCGCACATAGCCATAGCCGGGACGATGCCAGCCATCTCAGCTAAGACTATTGAGAGTTCTGTTTGTCCTCTTCGTTCTAAAATTAGCCGCTGGGCTGCTCGAAGCAACGGGACGTGTCCCGGAGACCGAAAAGCTGCACCGAAGTCAACTGGAAGATTAAGCGCCACCTTCTCCACAGTGAAGCCAAGCTCTGTAATAGTGAGTGCGCGATCTATGTCAGTTATCCCGGTCCTTACACCCCGGTGATTAACGGCGATTGAAAAGGAGGAGCGCGTATCATAAGCAAGATCGCCGGGCTTCTCGCAGACAGAGTCAAGCTTCAAGCTGCATCCATTTGAGCTAACGAATTTCAAGATGTCTGACATGAAGGGGAGACACAGACTTTCAGCAGCTTGCGGAGAAATGGCAACGCAGATCAGCCCTCCCGCCTCTACGCGCATTCGCGCCACCTGTTTAGGCGTCGTGGAGACGGCGGGCACTACCATGTCCGTCTCGCCTTCTCTGTCTTCTGAATCATAAATAAGTACCATCTCTCCTCTTCTTACTGCCTTAATTGCCTCTGCTACGCTCATACTATCGCGACCTCTATAAAATCGCCATTATCTGTGTTGAGAGTCTGTTTGATTGAAACTCGAGCTACGGTCTCGATCACGTCGTTCTTATAATGGGAGCGATCAGGCACAATCACGGCTCCGTCGATGCCTCCAATCGAAGCTCTATAACACCTGATACCGCCATAGGTACGGTTGCTGGTCTTGAAGCTTGCTATATTAATGGGGGTTAGGTTGTTCAGCCGCACGCGGGCTGCGGCGCTTTCTTCATCCAACTTTACGTTCAGCGTGCCCGGATATGGCGTGAAACCTAGCCGCTCTTCAAACTGCTTTGTGTAGCCGCGGATCGAGAGGTAGTACCGGCCCTCGCCCAAGCCTGATACTATGGTGCCGCTTAATTCTATCACTGGTTTTGATTCGAAAATGGACTTATAAGCTAGGTACTGTTCTTTTAGTACGTTGGATCCCTTCTCCGTAATGGTAATAGCTTGCGATCTGCCTGATAGCGTTCGCGCAATCAAACCCCCTTCCTCGAGTTCTTTCAGCCTTCGCGAGACCGTCATAGGACTGGTTCTGAGCCTCTTAGCAAACTCAACGGTTGATACTTGGATAGGTTTTTGCACCGCGTTAATAAGCGCGAGCTCTAGAAGCGGATCTTTCATTGAATCTTGAGTCACCAATATTGATATGCCTATCAATAATGAGTTGATGTTATAAGAAGCTATTTGCTCTGAGCGTCCCCTGCTGCTACGAAGCGGTATGAGCGCATCGCCGAGCTCTGGGCTTGGGTGCAAAGAATCTAGCTTCAGATGCAGCTGACGCAGAGTTTGCACGCTGGGCAAAGTTAGCAAGAAGGCGTGGCGCGTCTACTGCAGATACGCTGTCGAAGCGTTGAATTTCGTCGGCCGAATCGACAGTTGACAATTTGCTTCTTTTCTTGAGCTTTGTCCTGTCGATCGGTTTCCTTGTCGATTCAAACGGCTTGCATACGGATAGTTGTGAATACTGGGCCCCGCAGGTCGATCTTTTTGTTCCGGCTTGTTACGTATCGTGTGGCAACTGGATCTATTCTAAGGTTTAAGTCGTTTGGAGAGCGAGAGATCCGAACCCGCACCTCGAGGTTCGTCTTGCCCTGTTGTAAGGCTTGTTCGATCTCGTACGCAGCTTCGGCTGCGAATGCTTTTATGTACGTTATCCCTGTCGAAAGGCCTTCGAGCTCTGTAGCCCCTATGACGTTTCCATCTTTGACAAAAACCTCATTCAGAAAGGCCGGTCCGCAAAGTTTCGTGTTCTCTTCAGGCTCTATCACAGTGATTCGTACGAACTTGTGTAGGAGCTCTCCCTCCCACGCCACGAATTCAACGGGGCTTGCATCGGCGCCGTGCATTTTGCACACGTTGACAATTGCTTGTTGTATTGCTTCTCCCTGCAGCGTCGCGGGGGCGTTTTTTAGGGTGATGAGACTGGCTAGCTCATCGTCCGTCAAAACGAATTCTCCGTAAAACTGCGGGAATACAAGCGTTCTTATGTCCTTAAATGCGTGCGCGATCATTGCGATTCTCTCTACTCCAATGCCACAGTTCACAACAGGATATTCGATGCCATAGTTAGCCAATGTGAGGGGGCTGTATAACCCGAAATCGGCTACTTCGAGCCATCCAGCGTCGTTGCTTTTTGCATCGTTAAAATTAGGAGAATATGCAAAAGCCTCGTAGTGCTTTCCTGGCGCATAGTAGGTATCTGTGCCGGTGGCAACTTGTCTGAACTGAAAATCCTCAAATCCGAACGGCCGCAAGAACTCCTCGATTAGCCATTTGCCTACATCAATAGACACGTCCTCGTCCATTACGACGCACGAAGCGGAATTGTGCACCCGAAGGTGCGTTGCATCCTCACGCTGCTCTCTTCGGTAGCGAGGACCAATCGAGAAAAGCGTTACGGGTACGGTGGTGTATTTCTGGACAGTGGCTAGCGTATCGAACCAGGCTGCAGTCATGTGCGATCGCAGCGTCAGGTTGGAAGCCAGGGGTTTCAAATCCTTGAATTCGAAAAACACCTCTTCGAACACTTGTATGGCGCGGTCGTCGGGGACATTCAGTTCTTTTGCGATCTCTCTAATTAGCTCATCGCTCTCCAGCTCGCCGGTTTTGAGTTTGTGAAGCGTCAACTGAAGCGCGGCAACTTTTTTGGGGGGCAGGTGTATACCGAAGCTCTTGATCATCTCCTGCTTCTGTGAACTCAAACCGACGTCCGGCCTAGGCAGAGCGGCGAGATAGTAGCATCTGTCGAGTATGGCAAAACCGGTCGGCCCCCACTGCTTCATTATGTCCGCTTCGGGAAATATCGTCTCGTTGATTACTTCGTCGAACCCTAGCTCCAGCAGTCGTTGCCGCATTTTTTCGATGAGCTCGTTCAGCACGTGCGGCGCGCCTCGCGAGGGCGCTCGCTCTATCCGACGCAGGTCGTAGATACTCCCGTCGTTAAGCAGTTCACCGCCGTATTTCCACGCCTCTTCGAAGCTTTTTTCTTTGATTCGCAGTATTTCGCTCGTTGGAATCTTTTTCAAAACGGGAGCCTCCAAGCACGGGCCACGCAGCTGGCTTTGTATGGATTGGCTTGCGCAATGGCGCTACAAACCCCTCAACACGATTATACTTAAGTTTTTACGTGATAAAGGGGCACTATATAGAGAGCGAGCTACGTTAGCGTCAAATTACACAGAACAGAGGACCACGCAGGCTAGCTGAGCACGCTTGAAGAGGGCCAGGTTCTGTGGGAGCCGTGTATAGCAAAGGATGCGAGTTGTGCCAGCTTGGCGCGAAGATGGTGCTTTTTGTCACTGGCTTGTGCTATAGGAGCTGTTTCTATTGTCCTTTGTCTGAACACAGGAAGGGAAAAGACGCCGTATATGCGAACGAGCGTCTTGTAGAATGCGATACCGATCTTATAGTCGAGGCACGTTCCATGGACGCTCTCGGAACCGGTATCACCGGGGGCGAACCGTTGTTGGCTCTCCCCAGAGTCCGACATTATATGAAGCTCCTAAAAAGTGAGTTCGGACCGCAGCACCATATTCACCTTTACAGCTCTCTTGCTCCCTCGGGGCACGCTCTCCGCGTGCTTGCTCGTGCAGGATTGGACGAAATCCGCCTTCATCCACCGATCGAGGAGTGGGACAACTTTGCATCATCTCAGTATTGCGAGGCGCTCAAATATGCCAAGACACTCGGTTTGGAGGCTGGCGTCGAGATTCCAGCCATAAAGCCCGTCCCTGCGATTTTGAGCGTTCTAAAAGAGGTCTCTGGCTTTCTGAATCTTAATGAACTCGAGTTTTCAGAAACAAACTATAACGCTATGACCGCCGCAGGGTTTGTTCCGTTTGAGTCTGGCTACGCCGCCGTCGGTAGTCGACAGATAGCCGAAGAGATTGCTAACGATGAGGTGCCGACGTATTTCTGCCCCTCTGCGTCAAAAGACAGCGTCCAGCTTAGAGAACGATTTAAGCGCAAAGCGCGGCGTTTAGCTAGACCGTTCGATGAAGTCACCCAGGACGGTACACTCGTGTTTGGCGTTGTAGAATCGGTGCCGAGTTTCGATTGTCTCACTGGCATCTCTAATGACGATTATGCGATTGTTAATGGCGAGTTGCACATGTCTTGGCAACAAGCGCTCCGGCTTGCAAAAAAACATCCGGTGCTGGCCGAGGCAGCGCGTGTCGTAGAGACGTATCCGGACGGGACGGTCGTTGAAGTAACGCCCCTGAATTATTGCTTAAAACCGAAAACGTAAATACTTCCGCGCTGACTTAGTATCGCCCCGGATGTGATTGCGCTGAACGGCAAAAATGTTGAGAACCGACTGAAGAGTTATCTTGAACGAGATGGGCAAGGGGTGCGAAGGGCCGTGCTTGAACTGTTTCTCGAAAAGCACATCTTCACAACTGAAGAGGTTTATCGACATCTGAGGGACGGCGGGTACGACGTAAGTTATCGGGGAGTTTCCGCCATGGTAGGGCTTATGAATACTCGATTGGGCATCTTTAGAATAGATGTCACCAAGAATCACAACGTCTATTCGCTAAAAGACTCATACAAAGACGTCGTTCGCTCGCTCCTGAGCGAAGAAAAGGGACTTGTCACCGAGGATATCTTGTCCTAGAGGCTTTATGTCGTGGATCAGAGAAAACGCGCATAACTCACTGTACAAAGCTTACGAACGGCTTTTGGTCAGAGAAGTGGGGTCAGCCCAAATGCCCCAACATGTCGCCATAATACAGGACGGCAACCGGCGATATGCAGACAAGATAGGCGAACCACGCGCGTGTGGCCACGTTTATGGCGCGTTGACGACTGAGCGGGTATTGTGGTGGTGTCTGGATCTCGGAATCGAACAACTGACGCTTTATGCCTTTTCAACCGAAAACTACCGTCGCTCGAAAGAGGAGCTCGTACCGTTGTTCTCGCTAATCGAACAGAGGTTTGTCGATCTCTACAATGAAGAGAAAATCTACGAAAAAGAGGTTCAGGTGCGAATGATCGGAGAACGCGAACTGTTGCCCGACGGTGTGCTCCGGTCTGTCGAGCGAGTGGAGGAAGCCACTCGTCACTTCAGAAAGCACTCCTTGAACTTTGCTCTGGCTTACGGAGGACGAAAGGAGATCGTCAATGTCGTCCGGTCCTTGGCAGCGCTGGTGGAAAACGACACCATAAGCGTTGACGAAATCGATGAAGATATGCTCACAAAGCTTTTCTACAACAACAATGCACTCGCGAACGTTGATCTTATTATCCGATCCGGTGGCGAAGCGCGAACGTCGAACTTCTTGCCGTGGCAGGCGAATGGCAACGAGTGTTGTTCCTACTTTTGTGCCCCATATTGGCCGGAATTTCGAAGAATTGATCTTCTCAGAGCTATCCGCACGTTTCAAGAGAGGGAGCGGGAGCGCAGAATCAGCATCGTTGAGCGCGCATTCTCTTTTCTCAACGAGATAGGCAAAGTCGAAGTGGAAGAGGTCTTCAAACTCTCACGAAAAGCTTGCGTCATTAGTCACGAAGAAGTAAAGGAGATTCTGCGAGACATTGTCCCGGCAATCAACTAATAACGACTGATGAGAACGGCGGTCATACTCGCGGGAGGCAAAGGTTCCAGACTCAATTTCGTAGAAAAAGCGCTGCTTGAACTCCACGGAAAACCGATACTGAACCACATTATTGAAACGCTCTCGCGCTGCGTTGATGAGATTATCGTTGTTGCGAGAGATGAGGAGCAGCAAAGGAAGCTGCACCTCGCCGGCGTCACCATCGTGCGTGATGAGGTACAAGATTTTGGGCCTGTGGCAGGTATTTGCAGCGGGTTAAGTGCGTCCAGTTCTCAATACTCATTTGTCGCTGCCTGCGATATGCCGTTCATAAAGGCCGACGTCGTCGACTTGCTGTTTCATAAGGCTGCAGGGTATGACGTAGCTATTCCATATCCACCGGAACCATTGCATGCGGTGTACAGGCGCAAACCCACGATTCGGGCGGCGAAGGCGGCGATCCAGAGGCGGAAAGGGGCTATAATGTACGTCGTTGATCAGCTCCAGGTTAACTACGTTCCGAAAGATGAGATCCGCATCATAGACCCCAGCTTGTGCACTTTCGTGAACATTAACAGCGTAGAAGACGTCGAAATATTAAACAAGAAAAACCTGTGTGACTAAGTCGTCGGTCCAGATTCGGCGTCCGTTCGAGCTGGCGGTGCACGCGTGGCGTTCGGTGGTTTTTTTCGCGTCGCGAATAGCAGAACGAGCACGGCGCCTAGGATCCCGCAGAAAAGCACCGTGCCACTGATGGCGCCACCGCCGGCATACCCGTGCAAACCGGTGCTTACGCTTACGTAGGTTTGGAGAAATGGAAGGACGTACCCCACGCCAAGAAACGTGCAGATGGCCGACATAAATCCAAACGCGGCGATATAAGCAGCAAGAGAAGCGCTCCAGTTCTGTGTCTTCGCGTGCAGATAGATGAGAAACACGAACCATGTGATGAGCGCCCACGTCTCTATCGGATCCCAGCTCCAGTAACTTCCCCAGGCGCTCTCAGCCCAAATAGCTCCGGTTATTATGCCGATAGTGAGGAGAGGAAATCCTACTGCGACGCTTTTATATGCTAAATCATCGAGCTGCTCTAGACTGAAGTTTGCAAGGATGCCTGTCGATTCTGGAGTACCTAAGGGTGGGGTGTCCTTAGAGCCGGTGTCTCTCTGACGGTTCAAGCCTTCTGTCACGCGCGCCTCGCTTAGCTGTTTGTCTTTGAACAAATACAGTATACTCGCTACGAAAGCGATAATGAAAGCGCAGTACGATAGAATGATGATTGGCACGTGTATAAAGATCCAAACGCTCTGCAACGCTGGGATAAGCGGGGCGGGGTTTGTCGGTTGCATGGAGGCGAAGCCGAGCAGTACGAATGCGAGCGGCATGATCAGCACTCCGGCACTCTTATAGTCAGATTTGAAGTTCAATATCACGTAGGCGCCCACGGCAGCCCACGCAAAAAATGACATCACTTCATAGGTGCTTATCCAAGGGGGGTAACCCGCGTACAGCCATCGGGTCGCAAGTGCAAGGGTTTGAAATGCGAATCCAAAAAGTGCTAGGGTAAATCCCATCTCCGCGAGTCGTCGCTTTTTTAGTGAAAAATATAACACAAAAAGGACCGACGAAATCAGATAGGTTCCAAGTGCAATTTCGAATCCAAGATGTTCAAGAGCTGCTGCGTCCATGGGTCGTTCCACTCAGTTTCAACGCTACCTCATATTTCTTCTGATTTGTTCGCATGGTCAAGTCTATGAGCGCGGCTCTCCAGCTTCGTGCGCACGCCCTCAATCTCCCTAAAAAACCTTGCTGAGCTTTTGTTACTGATCGCGCCGAGCTGCGTGCTCTGGTCGGACTGCTTGATCCAAATTCTCTTGTGTGGGACGTAAAGCGATAGCATTATCCCCACTAGCGTGACCGCTGCTCCGGCCCACACGAAGGGGACTCCTGACGTGCTTTTGATTTGAAATGCGACCCAGGCAGTTCCGGACTCTGTCACTCCGTAGCCATAAAGGTAGAAAGTAAGCCCTTTGTACGTTAGCGGCCCGTTGACCGTGACGGTGTGAGTCTGAATAAGGTTTCCATCTAGCACGGTTACCGTAGCCGTGTAGTCTCGTACGGCACCGTTATTGTAATAGCTGACGCTAAAATCGTCGAGTCGCAAGGCAAAGCCATCGACTTGCAGCGAACTGCCTTCTGGAATGACTGTAATTTTGTTGTTGTATGGGTTTGCATTTCCATAAGCGGCTCCAATGGCAACGCCAAGCAAGAGTATTAACACTCCAAAATGCGCGACGTAAGGTCCGAATCTACCAACCCTCCCCTTCTGAGCCAACAAAAAGGTTGTACTCCCGGTCATTGTTTCACGGATCGCGTACCCTTTCAGACTGTCTCTGACTTGGGTAAGCGTGACGCCTGAAAGGCGCACGTAGTACGGGAGCGCCTGCATGAAGCGATCACTTACCTCTACTTGAGGCCGTCGCAAGTCGCGCCATAAGGGAGCGATCCTCGTCAGACTGCAAAGGGCGGTTGATATCGCAAGTATTCCAATAAGAGCGACAAACCAAGGGCTTCCAAAAACTACGTCGCCACCAGGGTAAAGTGTACCAACAACTGAGACGAGTATAATCAGGCCTATGACAGCGACTGCAAATCTGGTCGAAGTCAGCACTTTGATTGCGAAATTCATATTGTTGACGTAGATTCTCAGTTGTAGAGCAGTCAAGTTAGAGGTTTACACAGACTGCTCCCGGTTCAAGTGGTGGTTACTGTCGACCCGACGAAATCGGATGTGCGCGACAGATAGGCCCGTCGCGCAATCACAGCCCGTGCCGTCGTTGTCTTTTCTGATAGTCGCGGATGGCCCTGAGCAAATCCATTCTTCTAAAATTCGCCCAGTTGACTTCGGTGAAGTATAGTTCGGAATAAACCGCTTGCCATATCAAGAAATCGGTCAAGCGATTCTCGCCTGTTCTTATCACGAGTTCAGGCTCTTCCTTGAAGATCAGGTGCGCACTAATAGTATCCTCGGATATCTCATCGGCGCACAGCTCCTTGTTCTTGACCTCTTGCGCTATCGATCGGATGGCTTGGACTAGCTCTTTCTTACCTCCGTATCCGATCGAGATGCTCACAGCAGGGGTCTCCTCGCGGCTAATGGTTTCTGGGGCGTCAGGTGAGTAGATAGTGGCAGTTACTGACGTAGATTGAAGACAGTCAGTAATCCTTTGGACGATCTGCGACCGCAGTCTTTGATTTACCTCTTCTCCAAGGCGCAGCATGTTTATGTAGACGGTTACTCGACTTATGCCAATCTCGTTGCACCACGAGGCGAAGGCGCTAATTCTCTTGTAAGCGTCGACGGTATCAAGATCCTTTTCGGCAATGACGAGTACCACGTGTCGTGGCACTTCTCGAATCTGATCGAAAAGTCGTCGTTCGTAAAGGTTCGAAATCATCCTTGTCCTCTCTCATCTCTGTCTGCGCTCTCACTAGCCGTCGCAAACGTAAAGTACTTCCAACGTGAACTAAAAGGGGGTTAGCGTGAACATCGTTGAAGCACGCAGACTGACACTTCGCGCGAGTTTTGGGTTGGTCGCCCTGGTTGTTCCGTTTTTGGGGAGCATAGGATCGCTTTTTTTCTTTTTGTTCTTGTCCTTGTTGATTGTTCTCATTAACCCCAAGATGAACGTTTTCCTGCTGCTCGCAACGGTGCCTGATCGAAAATCTGAAGTGCTTATCAAGCCGCTCGCTCTGACGTTATCTTTGACAGCGTTGTGCATATTTAGCGTAGTCTCTAGCTTGCCACTGTATATAGTGAGCGACGTTATTATAATTGTAACGTTGGCTGAAGTTCTGGCTGTGCTCTTTGAATCGTACGGCGGCTTAACCAGCAGTTTGGTTTTTATATTGTCAGGCGGTTTTTTTGGAGTTCTGGTTGGGGGGGCTGCTGCCACGTTTACAAGCGCGAACGTTTCGGCGGACTTCTTGCTTTTTGTTGCTATGATCGGCGCGATTGTGGGGGCACTATTGCGGAACATTTTGCACGACATAGAAGAGAATGTGGTCGTGCCACTCGGCATCGGTTTTGCCATGTGGCTCTTCGTCGGGGTCGACTACTCAGTGCCTGTGCTGCGACTTCTCTTGACCCTCCTCTTCATGATCCTCCTGGGCTACGCCCTTGGGAGGGTCAGATTGGCAGACGTCTCAGGAGTTCTCAGCGGCATCTTAATGGGCCTCCTTATAGTCTCTTTCACGGACTTTCGGTGGTTCGTGCTCATCCTCTCGTTCTTCGTTATTGGCGGAATTTTTACGAAGTACAAGTATGAGTACAAACGGGCTATCGGCATTGCGCAAGCGGGGGGTGGCGCGCGGGGGTACAGGAATGTCTTCGGCAATGGACTTGTAGCGCTCGTTTGTGCTATCGCTTTCGGGATCACGGGCAACGCGCTGCTTGTCGTCGCGTACATTGGTGCCGTAGCGACGGCCACGGGTGATACCCTCGCGAGCGAGATCGGACAGACCCACAGAAAGCTGCCGCGGTTGATCACTGACCTGCGGTTAGTACCGCACGGCACCGACGGTGGGATAACGACGCTGGGAGAGTACTCTGCTTTGGCCGGAGCTGCAGCGATAGCGATTATCGGCGTTATGCTTGGAGTTGGAGCCTCTAACATGGCGGTTCCCGTCATTCTCGGCGGTTTTTTCGGAGCCAACTTCGATAGTGTTTTGGGAGCGGTATTGGAACGACGGCACTATCTGACCAACAGCTCGGTCAATCTGTTAGCAACTGCGGCCGGTGCTATCGCAGCGGTGATTATCTATCTATTGCTTTTGTGAAACTCAGAATCACGTGTCCTCAGCCCTTTGCCCGAAAGGTCATCGCGTCGGACGACGAAGAAGCTTCTCGATCGAATACAGGTCACCTGATAGTCAGATGCTCGCTCAAAAGCCGAAGAACGATTGCTTCGCGTAGGTCGCTTACGCAGTTGAAGGGCGATTCTTCCAACCTGAAGACGAGCGAGAACGTGACGCCTTCTTCATCTGTTTTTGATACAATTACTTCAATTGTTTGTTGGTTGATCGCTGCTGCTTTTTCCGCTTCGTGTCGAATGATCTGCTTTGCCAGTCGCAAGTCTGAGTCATAGGAAACGCGAACATCTATTCGAGCTGCGATGTTAGAGTCAGAGTGGTTGAAAACTACCTCGCTCGTTATTGCTGAATTTGGAATGATCATGTGTGCATCGAGCAGGTGAATAACCGTATGTCTGAAGGTGATATCCTCTACAAAGCCGGATTCTCCGCGCACGGTAATAAAATCACCCACTCCAAATGGTTTGAATATAACAATAGCGATACCTGCGATGATATTCGAAAGGGTGTTCTGGGCGGCGATTCCGATGATGATACCGATAATGCTGACGCTGGCAAAAATCGCGATAGACAGCGACTGCAGCTGCGGCGTCGATTCGATTATAATGATGAGCCCGGTTACGTAGACTGCCGCGATGATAAGCCGTCGAAGAGCGATGTATTTAGTGGCGCTTACTCTCAGTCTTATCGAAGCCTGGCGTAAGTACCGGTCCAGAAACGTCTCAATCACGCTGGCCGCGATGATGGTGACTGCTGCGAAGAGTAAGACTCTCAACACGATGGCTGCTGGCGTGTTCAAATCGTAAAGGTCGTTTGGCAGTGCCATGTGCTTACGAGAAGCCTTCCGCTCAAAAGGTGGAACGCTACTCCGGATAGTAGTATTCCCCGTCTTCGCGTTGTTGGCGGTCCAACTTAGAAGCCATTTTGTTTACCCTCGGCCGGTGGGTGTCTTGATCCCTTCGGAAAGTGATTCCGATGTCTTTCAAGAAGCGGTTCATCCCATCGTGCATGTCGAAAGGACCTTCCGCTGCGCCACGCACGCCAGGGTCTCCGGCAAAAACCATCAAACGCTCACTGGCGAGGTCGATCATATAGATATCGTGATCAACAAGCAGCGTGCCTACCTTCTTGTTCTCGGTGAAGCGCCGAATCAGACTCGTTGCCAGCGCCCGCTGCTCTACATCGAGATGTGCGCTCGGCTCATCGAGCATGAAAAGGTCAGCATCGCGGCTCAGGCACGCTGCGATGGCTACCCGTTGGAGTTCACCGCCGCTCAAATTGTCTACAGAGCGCTCTAGTATGTGCTCGAGCTGCAGCGGTCTGAGGATTTCAGTTCGGTAGTAGCTCGTATCGTAGGAATCGGTGATCGCTCTTAGCAGAGAGCCGACGTTTTCTCCTGAATTATCTTTTCCCGTCACATATTGTGGTTTGTAAGAAGTCTTAACTTCCACGTCGACCTTTCCTTCGTCCGGTTCGATAACCCCTGCGAGCAACCTTACAAATGTTGTTTTTCCGGTGCCATTAGCGCCCATTATGCCGATTACACCTTTTGTAAGCTCGCCGCCTTTTGCCTCAAACGTGAATGAATCGTAGCTCTTTTTGAGATGTTCGACGTGCGCCAGGATGCGCACATCCGTGTCGAGGCGCGGTGCGTGGAGCTCAAATTTGATCGGATCGGTTCTGATTCGGACGTTCTCTTCTCGAAGATACCCCTTAAGGTATTCATTAATGCCGACCCTGACTCCTTTCGGACTCGTAATGACACCGTATGCCCCAGGTTCACCAAAAGCGATATAAACGATATCTGCAAGCAAATCAAGGATCGCGAGATCGTGCTCAATGACTAAAACGTTTTTTTGCTTTGCAAGCTCCCGGATCGTTCGTGCGATCTTGACGCGCTGATAAATATCAAGATACGGTGTCAGTTCGTCGAAAAAGTAGAAATCAGCATCTCGAGCGATGGTGGCTGCAATAGCCAGGCGTTGCAGTTCGCCGCCACTCAAATGTCTTACCTCGCGCTCTTTGACGTCCCGAAGCTCAAGTTGATCGAACAGTTCGCGACTTATGCCGCGTTCGTCGGCTTTGTCTATGAGGTCCGCGACCTTACCTGCGTACGCGCGTGGGATAAGGTCAACGTACTGCGGTTTGCTAGCAGTTCGGAGCGTGCCTTCGTACACGCTCTTTAGATAATCGTGCAGCTCGGTTCCCGAGTAATGCTCCAGGACTTTTTCCTCGCTGACGTGGTCTTGCCCAAAATTTGGCTTGATCTCGCCGGAGAGAATGTTGGTTATCGTCGTTTTGCCTATCCCATTTGGTCCTAGAATGCCAGTTACGCGGCCACCTCGCGGAATCGCGAGTCCGTAAAGAGCAAAACCGTTGACGCCGTAACGATGGGTGGGCTGCTCTAGCTCCTCAGGTAAACTGACGATCGCTATCGCACCAAATGGACATTTTTTGATGCAAATACCGCACCCTACGCAAAGCTCTTCTGAAATGACGGGTTTGCCGTCGGGTCCAATGATTATCGTTTCGTCACCTGTTCTGACCCGAGGACAAAAACGCACACACTCTGTGCCGCATTTTTTGCTGCGGCAGCTCTCCTTTTTTAGTACCGCTATTCTCATCGTCGCGAGACCGCTTTGCTCGTCATGCCAAGGCCGGGCCATTCAACAATATCGTCCAGCTGACAAACCAGAAAGCGAACGTCATAAACACTAGGAAAAACCAATCCGTAAAACGATATTCTTTCGTGTCAATCTTAATGCGAGGCAGGGCGAGCCGCTGGGCATACACCACTACCAGAAGTATCAAAATCCCGTAAGGGGGCGCATAGTACGACAAAACTCCCCCGGCAATACCGAGCAGCGACGAAAGTAACGTCTTTTTGATGCCTTCGACGTGCTTTGTTTGTTCTTCTTGTTCTTGCTTTTCATCGGGTTTCGCCGGACCTTTTTTTTCAGCCTTTTGCGCGGCACCTTTTTTTTCAGTTTTCGGGGCAGCCTTTTCTTTAGTTTTTGCCATGCTTCGACTTCAACTAAGCCTCAACTGTGTTTATATGTTTTGCGGCTTTCGTGCTGCTGTTCGACGTGCTCAAATCATACGTAACTCAGCATCAGTGATTCGTATCCTGAAGGGGGGTGAGGACTCGTGCAACAGAGACGCGTCACAAAATCATAGGTTTTATTCGGTGTACCGACCATACCGTAGGACTAGTTCATTTACTAACGACACACGTGCGAGAGGCGATCGCTTGAAGAACGTAATGACGAGCGTTGACGTTGCAGCCCTTTTGCCAGAGCTGGACGTGCTTATCGGGGCGAAACTGGAAAAAGCCTATCAGCTCTCGCCTACTGAGATTCGATTGAAGCTTGCGACACGAAATGGAAAATACGATTTGGTAATCGAAGCAGGAAAGCGATTGCACCTGACGAGTAATCCTGCTTTAGCACCCGCCGTGCCCCCTAGTTTCCCGATGCTGCTGAGAAAGGAGCTCAAAGGCGGAAGGATTGCCGCGATTGCGCAATACGATTTCGACCGCATCGTGGAGATACAGTTTGTACGTAGCGATGACGAACGCTACCTGATATGCGAGCTCTTTTCTAAAGGGAACGTGATCCTTACCGACACATCCAAGCGCATTATTTTGCCGCTGCGAGGTATGAGGTCTGCCGCTAGGCAGGTCGTACGGGGGCAACACTATGAATATCCGGCAACGCAACTCAACCCTGTCGGCCTTTCGTACGACGAGTTTGAAACAGCGATTGCGTCCATCTCGCGCGACGTCGTGAGAACACTCGCTACGCGGTTCAATATGGGGGGCTTGTATGCTGAAGAAGTATGCTCAAGAGCTCACGTAGCGAAAGACAACACGAGCGTCACTTCAGAAGAAGCTCAGATGCTCTACGCAGCGCTCAGAGCCGTCTTCGATCCAGTACGATCAAGTAAGCTGAAGCCCCATATCGTGTGTGACGACGAATCGGTGCCCATCGACGTCCTCCCGTTTGAGGTGTCGCAGTTCGAGCGATACGAGAAACGCTATTTCGCAAGTTTCAATCAGGCCCTTGACGTCTACTACGGCCTAGAAGTTGAAAAACCAGAAACCACGTCGGCGGCGCAAGCGCGACTTGAGAAGATCATCGACAGGCAGAAGGAGGCAATCCAACAATTCAAAGGCCGAGAGCGTGAAAATCACTTCAAAGGAGATCTGCTGTTCGAAAAGTATCAAGAGGTCGATCGATTATTAAAAGCGGTGCGACATGCCCGAAAATCGAAAACGTGGGATGACGTAGGTCGCGTTCTCGGTTCTCTGTCGTTCGTAGAGCAGGTCGATCAACGCACCGGCACCGTGACAATAAACGTTGAAGGCGTCACAATAGACGTCGCTGTAGACAAGGATGTCCCGCAAAACGCGCAAAAGTACTATGAAAAAGCGAAGGTTATGAAAGCAAAGGCCGAGGGCGCGGAGCGGGCACTGGCACGCTCGATAACAACAATAGATCAAGAAAGAGCGGCTGTCGGAAAACAACCAGGGTCTGATAAACGTCGCCCGAAGAAGAAGAAAACTCGTTGGTTCGAGCGGTATCGATGGTTTTTTTCGACCGATGGCTTCTTGGTAATTGGCGGAAGAGACGCGGAAACAAACGAAGAACTGGTGAAGAAATACTTGGAACCCCGAGACCTATTTCTCCACGCCGATGTCCACGGGGCCCCTGCGGTGATCGTGAAATCTCAGGGCAAGGAAATACCCGAACCCACGTTGCGCGAGGCAGCTCAATTCGCTGTGTCGTACTCGTCTATTTGGAAGCAAGGTCTGGACTCCGGTCGATGTTACTGCGTGCATCCGAGCCAGGTTTCGAAAACCCCGGAATCTGGAGAGTACGTGCCCAAAGGCGCTTTTATTATTCGAGGCGAGCGACATTATATGGAATCGCAAGCGCGGCTTGCCATCGGCGTCCACGATGACAAGATTGTTGGGGGACCAGTGTCGGCAATAACCCGTATGGCGCAACCAGCTGTCGTGCTGGAGCCGGGCAAATACAACCAGAGTGATGTCGCAAAGATGATATCGCGAGAGCTTCTCGCTAGAGCACGCGAAGATGAAAAAAAGGGCCTGCGAACGCTTGTTACAGTGAATCAAATAACCAAGTTCCTGCCGTCAGGCTATTCTGAAATAAGTGGATTTGAACGAGAACAACGCTAGCGTAGGTCTTGGCGATTCAGCCAAGCTCTAATAAGCTATCGAAAAGCGCGATAGATAGACATATAGAATGAGGACACCAACACGACATCGCAAGCGGCTATTTATACGATGAAATGCTTGATCGATACGGCTTTTGAGTTACGAGCAGAGCACCTATATCGATGAATGATGACAAGATTCGCGCGACTGCGTGATCCTGAAAGAGGTATGTTAGCATGGCGAAACCAATCTTTGTGAAATTTGACGTCCCTGACGAAATCGAAAGCAAGGCGTTAGAAGCCCTCGAAAGTGCGCGTGATACGGGTAAAATAAAAAAGGGCACCAATGAGGTTACTAAGGCGATCGAACGGGGCATTGTTCAACTTGTGTTGATTAGCACAGATGTGCAACCAGAGGAAATTGTAGCACACATTCCACCACTTTGCGACGAGAAGGGCATATCGTACGTCTATGTAAAAAGACAGACTGATCTCGGCGCTGCGTCAGGGCTAGACGTCGGCTCGGCGGCGGCTGCAATAATCGATGCCGGAAAGACTAAGGCGCTCGTCGATGAAGTGGTCGAGCAGCTCAAAACGATTCGCTCAGGCTAAACTTAGTATCCAATCCTGGAGGACGTGGCGGTGGCAGAATACAACGATGCAACGCCTGCAGAAGTAATCGAAATAGTCGGAAACACGGGGATGCACGGCGAGGCGAAACAGGTTAAGTGCCGTATCCTCGAAGGCTCGAACAAGGGAAGAATAATCACGCGCAATTGTGTTGGCCCCGTCCAAATCGGCGACATTCTCATGCTTCGCGAGACAGCGCACGAGGCTAAGAAACTCATGACGCGGTGAGATCATGGAAAAGCGGACGTGTTCGTTCTGTGGGGGCGCCATCGAACTTGGAACAGGAAAGATGTTCGTCAAACGTGACGGGACGGTTTACCATTTTTGCTCGTCCAAGTGTGAAAAGAATTTCAGATTGGGGCGTCTTGCGCGACGCGTCGCTTGGACAGAGCCCGGGCGATTGGCGCGTAAGAGAGCGTGAGAGGGGCCTAGATGGCGTCCGAGGAGCACATTGAACGCACGTTCGTGATGATCAAGCCGGACGGGGTTCAAAGAGGGCTTGTGGGCGAGATCGTTGCGCGACTCGAGCAAAAAGGTCTGGAACTTCGAGCGCTGAAACTCAAGAACCTAGATATCGAGACTGCACGAAAGCACTACGCAGAACATAAGGACAAGCCTTTTTACGACCATTTGGTTTACTACGTCACTTCCGGACCAATCATTGTGATGGCGGTCGAGGGATTCAACGCCGTGCGAGCGGTGCGCCAACTCGTCGGAGCGACCAATCCTATTGAAGCGATGCCAGGCAGCTTGCGGGGGGATTTTTGCCTCGAGCCCGTGAGGAACTTAGTTCATGCCGCCGACTCACCAGAGGCTGCCTCACGCGAGTTGTCGTTGCACTTTGGCGCTGAAGATTACGTGAGCGAAGTGCGGGTAGGGGATCTTAACGATTAGCTCTCCTAGCACATTGCTTTAAGATGCCGCGGATTTTCATAGACCTAGAAAAGTGCGACGGCATAGGAAAATGTGCCCGCGTTTGCCCGAAAGGCGAGCTGATCTACGGTACGGCAATGGTCAGCGGCAAGCGAAAATGTATCGTCAAGGATCCGCGTTACTGTCTGGGGTGCACGGCTTGCATTGGAAGTTGTCCCAAGCGCGCCATCCGAATCGACTTCTCGGCACCAAGACCGAAGCGCTAGTACTCGTCGCAGATCTTGAGAAAGTTTAGTAAAAGAGTATTGCCCGCCTCCGTGTGCGCGACTTCGGGATGCCACTGCACCCCATAGATAGGTTTAGAAGGGTGTTTCATCGCTTCTATTTCGCATATCGCTGAACGGGCGAGTTTTACAAAATTACTCGGCAAGCGACTGACTTCGTCGGCGTGTGACGCCCACGCAGTTATTGTTGGCGCCATACCTCGCAGTATGTCGTCAGGCTCGATGATCTCAACTGTGACGTGAGCATATCCTCCCGACGCGCCTTTGCCGACGGCACCGCCAAACGTCTCGGCTATCAGCTGATGGCCCAAGCAAATCCCTAGAATCGGCAGCTTTATCTCTCGCACGTACTGCTTGCAATTCCCTATGCGGTCCATTGTTGGGCCACCGCTCAAGATTAAACCATCTGGACTGCGCTGGAGCAACTCGTCGGTGCTAAGTGTATTCTTCACGAGCTCGCATCGGGTGCCTAGGTCCCGAACAGCGCGATGAATCAAATGGGCAAATTGTCCGTAATTGTTGATTACCAAAACTGACGTCAAGAGTTCACCTAGGGTCGCGCAAAAAAAGTAAGCTCAGGCTTTCTTCGCGGTGTACACGCGCCACGTGGTTCCGTGAGAATAGCTCCATTTCTCAATAACGATGTCGTCGGCATTATCGATCAGCATGCTAATATTCGTGCCGACTTCGTTGGGACTAAGGCCTAGTTCTCGGGCTATTGATTTGCTTTTGAAAAAGTATTTGCCTCGTGTAACCCCTTTTTTCAAATAGCTCAGTATCTTTGTTTGATTGTCGTTAGGACTAGACATCTTGATCTCCCATGTACAGTGACTGCTTTTGCTATATATACGCTCTTACTTGGACGTTTTCGAGCATTCCTGCGGCTGCCGCGACCCCATAAGCGTACGGCATTATGCGTAATTAGACAAAAAGTGTTGCCCCTTCTCGAGTGGAAAGGCATCGATCCCGAGGTGGGCGTGAACGAGACGCGCAAACTTCTTTGCAAACCCGTGACAGGTATAGACCACTTCAGGGCTGCATCGGTCAACGAAGCGTAAGAGGTCTTGAAAATCTGCGTGATCTGATAGTGCAAATGCGTAGTCTACTCCTCTAAAGTACTTCCCGCGGCTGGCCGCCCAACCGGAGACTGCAAGCGTGCGCCTTTTCCCACGGAGCGGTCCGTCCTGCCCTTGGGGGGTTGAGCGCCCCGACGTGATGAGCACAAACGGCTCTCGCGATTCCGTGACCGAAGCCGCGTCGAATAGTTGATCACGAAAATCGTAACCAAAGCTCCTCAGCGCGTCATTAATCTGATAGATACCGTCGTCGACAAAAGGGGCGTAATCGCGAAGCAGGTGTGTAAGTTCTTGCGCCTTTCCGAAAGGATAAGCGAGAACGATCACCGATTCGTCATTCTCAATACACGAAGCGACACATTGTCGAATCTGCGTGGCAACTTCCTTCGTTTCGGGAAAGACGTACTCCTCGCTTCCGAATGTGGATTCGACGATCAAAACGTCGGCACTAACTGGCTGCGCTCCCTGCGAAAAAAACTTTTGTTTGGTGCAGAAGTCGCCGGTGTAGAGGATACTTTGGTCCCCCTCAAGCAAAAACATGCGCGAGCCGACAACGTGACCCGCGTCAAGCGGGCGCACACTTGCGTGGCTCAGTATGTCTGCTGTCGCCCGTTTCCTTAGCTTTAGCAGTTTCTGCGTGACATCAGACATGACGACGCTTTCGCCGTGGCAGCGAGTCGGAAGGTGGTCAGAGTGTCCGTGTGAAACCAAATTGATTTCTTCTGGGGAGTACGTTCTCGGGTCGAGTCTGAATTTTGTTCCGTCTGTAAAAGTGACGGATATTCCGTTTTTCTGATAGATCATAAGGGCTGCTTGCTCAGGCTTCCGCGCAGATATGCGGCTACGGTAAATTACCTTCGCCGCTCATTCCGTGCTGTATTTCCAGGTTCATTGCGATGAGAATCTCAAAAATCTTTTTTACTGAACCCGCGTCAATGTTCCGTTCGGTAGCCATGTCGACGGCTCTATTCAGCACCCGTTCGTGCTGCCTCTCATCGTCAATCTGGGTGAAGCCATCCGCCCTTTTCGCGTGTAAGACCTGCGACGCCAGGTCTGTTCGTCGTGCTATCAGTTCGACGATTTCCGCATCGATTACTGCTATTTGACCTCGCACTTTCTCTAGCATCCGGCTTGACTATATATGCCTCGTATTAGAAGAACGTTGGCTCTTCGCCGTTGTTCGATGGTTAAAGCGTTTCTATCTGGGCTCCTCTATTCGACGCCTCGGTCTCAATAATAAACCCCTCGAGTGGTTCCCACGCCTGTTTGACGGTCCGCAAAGATGATCGATCCACAAGAGCTATGTATGCTGGTCCCGTTCCGGAAAGGGTCGCGGATTGCGCTCCGGCAGCCAGCGCCGACAGTATGGGCTCCGGACTGAAGCCAAACGCGGCGCAGTATAACAAGCCGTTTAACACCATAGCCTTTTCATATTCGCCATCGAGAGCCAAATGATACGCCATATCGACCCACGGTGCGAGCAGCTTTGCTCGCGAGACGTCCGCCTTCGCTGAATAGGCTTTGCCTCGCGGGACATATACTAGTACGGCAGCGTTTATTTCAACGCGCTTTAGAAGCACGTCGTGCTCGTTGTCCGTGAAGACGAGCCCTCCGAAAAACGAGGCACACGCATCATCAAACGCCCCCGTGATGGTGACCCCCGCCCTTCGTGCTGCGAGGACGCCAAGTTTGACGACGTCGAGCGGCTCTAGTTCAACGTCAAGGGCTTCGACTAGTGCGAGTACCGCGGCGTTCGCTGCCGCGCTACTGCTCTTTAGACCAGTTGCGATTGGTATTTCACTTCTCGTTACAATGTGGACGCCGGATCTTGGGGCGTATCGTTCGACAACCAAGCGCCCACACTCTTCGATGAGCGAGGTGTCGGCAGAGGGATCATCAGCAATTTCGCACGTGATGCCGCTGTCGACGATCTCGACCTCAGCGTGAGTTTTCAGCCCGATAGCAAAAGCAGATCCTTTGAGCGTTGCGATCGCATTGATGACGGTGCCGGCCCCGCGTGCTGACGCTCGTATCATATGATGCTCACTGTTTTACATGGTATATAGACGGGCGATCGTCAAAACGGTTGTGCTTTTTTCGCGTAGCATAAGGCAAGGCAGGCGTGACGAACGCTGCGTTGGTCACGTCCGATTCTCTGATGAGAACTCACCTCTCAATTTTACTTTTGTGTAAGACTCGTATGTCACGCAGCTTTGTGATGGGGTAGTTGCCAGTTGCGTCTTTCTCAACGCTCTTAACCATATCCCATATCGTCAAAAGTGCAACGCTTACGCCTGTGAGCGCTTCCATCTCAGCTCCCGTCTTACCTTCTGATTTCACCTCGACGGTCGCAGTTATTGCTGTGTCGAGCACGGAATAATCCACTTTGATGCTTGTCAGCGGGATCGAATGACAAAATGGGATGATGGAGGGCGTCTGCTTGGTCGCCAGCACAGCCGCAACCGTCGCGACATTGAGCACATTCCCCTTTTCAATCGAGCCCTGCTTTATTGCGTCAACAGTCTCGGATTTAAGCTCAATGGTCCCTTCAGCTAACGCGCGCCTGTAAGCTACTGGCTTGTTAGAGATATCCACTTGCTGTGCTTTACCGTTTTGAATATGCGTAAAGTGCATGGCTCACTCACCAACGAGATATTGCTCTCATATAGCTAACAGCGTCCAAATAAAAAAGAGTGATGATTGGTGCAGAGAATTAGACGCATTTTTTCCAACATGCTAGGCCGCGCGCGAAGCTGAAGCGGACAACTTGTCCGGCTTTCAAAGTTCTGCCAACGTCTGAAAAAAAAAACAGGATAGCCGCGACATTATCCCAGTTCGCGGCTTGTCGCGGCGACGCCACCGCTATGTTCTTGACGTCTGCGTCCTGGCGAGGACCTCAGCAGAGCACTTGACGGGGCCGAGGCAAAGAGGGGGCAAGGTATTTCTCAAGAAACTCGCAACGATGGTTTATGCCTATTATCAAGAGATTAGAAGGAAAACACGTGCTCGTTTTGCTGGCGTCAGAATTCGAGGACGCGGAGTTTCGCGATGTTGCTGGACCGCTGATGCTAGAAGGCGCAACTGTCACCGTGGCTAGTACTTCGCGCGACGTTCTCAACGGAAAGCACGGCGAAGTGGCCGTTATTCCCGATAGATTGGTGCGTGACGTCAATGCTAAAGACTATACTGCGCTTTATATCCCGGGCGGAAGAGCACCGTCCAAAATTCGCGACGATCCAGACGTTCAAAAAGTCGTTAGAGAAGCGTATGACGGAGGACTCCGGATCGGCGCCGTTTGCCACGGGCCACAGGTGCTCATATCGGCCGGAATCGTCAAGAACAAGACTTTGACATCGCACCCGGCAGTGAGGGCAGAGTTGGAGCAAGCGGGAGCAAACTACACCGGCAGGCCAGTTGAGCGTGATGGCAGCATCACCACAGCAACCGATCCGCGTGCGATCGCGGAGTTCAACACCGCGTTCATTAGAGAGATCGCGTGCTGTGAGCTTTTTGGTCCTTGAACTCCGCGCACGAGTGCACAAAGGTTGCCGGAAGGCCAGGGTACGATAGCGGGTGAACGTGGCAGTACGAGGCGAGCGTGTTCTCGACTTGTATGCCGTCGCATCCGTCTGAGATCCCCGTTCCTTTTTGCAGCTTAAACGCAAACTCGAGTTTGCCGCTGAGATCTGTGAGTTCTGAGTAGTGAAATTCGTGTCCTCGAAACTTGGTCCCTTTGCGCCCGATGATGGTGTCGTGAATAGTTGTGCCTGCGACGTAGCCGATTACCCGTTTGTGGATCATATTCGTTTTTGCGGGGATAACGCCGACCATTTTTGAGGTTTGTCCATCATACTCGAGTGATTCAGTGAGGTACATAAGGCCGCCGCATTCTGCAAAAATCGGCAGGCCCTCTTGAGCGCTTGAAGCGAGGGAATCTCTCATTGAGCGGTTTCGCTCCAGCTCGTGCGCGAACAGTTCCGGATATCCGCCGCCTAGATAGACACCGTGAACGTTCGGAATCTCACTATCGCGCAAAGGACTAAAGAAGACAACTTCAACGTCGTTTAAGAAAAACAAATCGAACAAGTCGTGATAATAAAAGTTGAAAGTCTCGTCGAACGCCACTCCGATGTGCACCTTTGCTCTGCTTGTCCTCGCTTCGTTCGACGGTACAAACACCGTAGGCGCAACTTGCGGCATCGGGGGGGCGTTCTTCGCAATTTGAATCACCCTCTCGACGTCAACGTGGCCGCGGATAATATCTTCGATGTTTTCCAGCTGTTTTCGAAAAGCATGGTCTCGAACAAGCCCTTCGGAAGCAGGTACGAGTCCTAGGTGGCGCATTGCCAGGTGCATGGAATCGTCACGCGGGATTTGCCCGATCACGTCGACGCCCGTGTAGTGCTCAATTGCCTCTTTCGCTTTGGCTGCGTGCGTCGCACTTCCTATGTTGTTGAGTATGACTCCTTTGATGTCAACTCGTCTGTCAAATGACCGATAGCCCTGTACTAACGCTGCGGTACTTCGTGTGATGCTCCGCGCGTCAATGACCAAGATGACTGGTGAACGCAGAATCTTGGCGACTTGCGCTGTGCTGCCGATGTCACTTAAGCTTTCAAGACCCTCATAAAGGCCTCTAACACCCTCTATGATGCCTATGTCGGCCCCGCGACTTGCGTGCGAAAAAACCTCAACGATGGCTTGCCTGCTCATCAAATAGCCATCGAGGTTGCGGGAAAAGCGCCCCGTGACCTCAGAATGGTAACTCGGGTCAATGTAGTCTAAGCCCACTTTGAATGGCTGAACGGCTTGTCCCTCTTTGCTGAGGATGGACATCAGTCCCACGGCGATCGTCGTTTTTCCCGCTGAACTCCTATCAGCCGCGATGAGCACGCGGGGCACGTCGAGACTGCGTTGCTGCGTCATCTACGAGTTCTGGCCTGCCTTCCTGTGGTTCTCCTGGAACACCGCCCGCAACGTGTCGCCGAGTTCTGACGGGACGACGTGACTGACCCCCAAAGTCTTTGGATGCAGGTCGATCTCGACCGTGACGTGCGTATGGCCCAGTTGTTTTAGCGGCAGCACTTGCCGAGGTCCGTTGGTGACCGAGAAGATGGTCTTCTGGCTGACGCTCTTCATTGGAACGGCGTGCGGAACGCCGAGTAGAACCGCGAAGTCATAGTCGCTGTAGCGGCTTTCGATCAACGCTCCGGCATTGACGCCGGTGATCGGGTACTCGTCCAATCCGCCTGTGATGTGATCAATGGAGACGCCACTCTCTTTCACGTCGTTCAGGATGTTTTCGGCGTGCCTTCGGAGTCGCGGCAAGCCAACGCCAGCGTCGAGATTCGCAAAGGTCTTGAGGTATTCGTTGCCGAGTTCACCGGCAACGGCTGAGACCGCGACGAGTATGTCTGCGAATTGATAGGCGGTCTCTTTTTTGGCATTTAACACGACGACGCCTTTCTTATTACGCTCTAAGAGCTCTAGCAGTTTCTTTGCAGTTGTATACTTGAGGTCGCCTCGAGATGGCTGGATGTACTCCTTGCTTGCCACCCCTGCAATTTTCTCAAGATCTGTCGCCTGGACGAGCAGCTCCTTTTGCCGCAGGTATTCCGCGGGATCGAGCACTCCCGCATCGGCGGCTGCTTTGAGCGTCACAATGGCTCCGTACGTGTTATCTCGGTATCCGGCGTGGATTTCTACCTCGATTGCCGGACACGGCGGGTTTGCCTCCAACACGGCTTCATGGATGTTCTCACCAATTATCATGCTCGCGCAGGAGCCGATTACCCCTAGAAGGCTTGGATTGAACAGCTCCACAGCACGTCGGATCACTTTCGTCAGAACTTGGTCGCCCCCAAATACAAAGTTCGTCTCATCCATAGCCGTCGTGACCACTCGAATTCCATCCTCCTCAAGCAATCTGCTGTGTTTGAAGCAGCAGCCTGATGGTCCGTGTATTATTACCACGTCAGTTTCCAGATCTCTCAGTGTATAGAGCGCGGCAACGATTGAACTCGGTCGAGGATGGATTATCTGCTCCACGCCTGCGTCAGTTACGCGCACATTGGATGACATGCTACCTCCACATTTTCACACATGAAATAATGACGTCACGTTCTTTGGTCAGTGTAAGGGCCGCGCGCAGTGCACTCTCCAAGTCACTTGACCGGACAACATTCGCCCGAGACGTGTGCATCTGATCGCCAACGACAACAACGTCGTCGAGGGTCGCGTCTTCAGCTAGCGGCGCGAGCGCTTCCGGAGCGATCCCGTCGCACACGTTTTTTGCCTCTGCTCCGATGATTAGGACCGCTTTGTGGTCGGCCTTTTTCAACGTCAACCCGTAACGTATTGCGCGTTTGATCGACGTTGCTTCGAGGCCGGAATTTGAATTGTCGATGAGAATCCGTCTCTTGATTATTGCGGCAGACATCCTTCCCATGACTCCCTTGAAGTGAGCGAGTTTGTGTGCTATCACTTCGGGATCGAGCTTCGAAGAGAGCGCTGCGGTCACAAAACAGAGCAGTGCATCCTCATAACTCGCGAGGTCATAGCATCCCGTGGGCGTGAAGCGCACCTCTCCAGAGACTCGACGGCCGTCAATTCTTGCTAAATCGCTGTAGGCAATCGTTATTTCCTCAGGTTCTATGTTCTCGTATCGCACGGTTGCTCCTTCATCCCCGAAGGTGTTGAGACACCGACCCGGTTCTGCCAAGGATTCCGTCGCCGTTGACGTGATGAGGCAGGAATTGGCTTTCGCATTTGATAACATCTGCAGTTTGGCAAACGTCGATGTCTTGGTTTCTTGCGCAATGCCGTACTCAGGTGACAACGTAGTAAGGATATTCACGTCGGCAAGACCGGTTCCGCCAAGGGACACCTCGAAGATGCACACGTCTGGATCGAAGTCGAATTCTCTTGCTAGGTCCAGCGCCGTTAGTATATTTGCGGGGGTGATGCTTAATTGCTTCTTAGCGACATATTTCCCGTTTTCGCGGATTTCGAGGCCGCGGCTCGTGAGCATGAGCAACTTGCGGTCAGAAAAAGCGACCCCCAAAAGGGATGCCGTTGTCGTTTTCCCTTTAACCCCGGTCACTTCAAAAACGAGCGCGTCTTGCAAGGTCTTGGTTTGCCGCGCGAGTTGACCCACGGCTTGGTGATGCGTCAGCACCGGAATGCCCAAAGCCTCTGCGCGCGCTGTGAGCACTGTGTGGGCGTGAACGGGTGCGATGACCACGTCAAAAGAGTCGATCGCGTCGGGCGCCGGTGAATCGCGATATATGTCGATCGCAACCGCGTCTGCGCCGATTTCGCGCAACTTTTTACAGATTTGCCGCCCGCCGTGAATCGTGTCTAAAACGGCTACGTTTTTGCCGTTGAAGTCCATCTGGGATTTATGCCTCTTTTAGCCTTTTATATACCAAATCAGCGATACACGGGTCGATGCCGAGCGGCTCCGCGTAGACGACATCGACGCTTCTGTCGGCAAACGAATGCGTAGTTCGGCGTTGGCCGTCTGAAAGTCCGAGAATCTCAGGGATATCCTTCAACGTGTGAGTCCCGTGAGCGAGAAAGAGCGGAAGTACATAAAGCGTCGTAACGTCGGTTTCTGCAAAGCTTTCGATCCCTTCTTCAACAGTTGGACGATCCATGTTGAGGTAAGCAGTTTTTATGGTTGCCTCAGTCATTCTTTCAGCCAGCATAGCTGCCACAGTCTCCACGGTGCGCTTGTTATAGGTTAGCTTGCTCCCGTGACCCAGCACCAGTACCCCGGAGTTCTCTTGCATAATAGTCCCCCATTACCTGTGTGCGAATTGTTCTTCTGATATTTAATGATACAGCTCAACCTTGCGCGGCCGATCTTGCTTGCGTTCAACTCAATTAGGCAAGCTTTTGAAGTGCGTCGGCTAGCTTCGGGAGGATCGTCATAGGGATACCGACAATCAGTTCTTCTTCGCTCACTTTGGCGTATTTTCGCGAACCGGAGCATCCGAGCGTGAAGTTGATGCTATCTCTCATCAGAGGCGCAGCAACCGCATCGCCACACAGCGATTGAATGCCGGAGAAATCGGCGGTATTTCGTGAGTGTAGCTCGTACACGTTCGCCTGCGCAATCATCATTGCTTGGCGGGGGTTCACGACGAGCACCACGACGTCAGGCTCAAAGGGAGTTTCGCCCAGAGGCGCGTAAGCCGTTGCATAGGTTTTGAAATCGACACCGGGAACCGCCTGCATGGTCTCGCCGGCGTGCTCGACTGAAGAGAAGCGCCCGAGTTTGTAGTAGAATTCGCCCGACTTGATGTTTTCCGGTATCTCGATCATGCCGAGCATTCCTGCGCCGCCTTTACAGGCGTGCTGCTCGACGGTTGCGTAGAATTTCGAACCACCGCGCGCCTTCTGCACCATTTCACAATGGCGCAGCACCTCGTTTGTGTGATTCAGTCCTTCTGGGATGTTAGATTCAGTTCGAATGAGTTTGACCGCCACGGGTGAGCCTTTCAGTGCTAAAACACTCGTGAGCTTGTCGGACAGTGCAGCGTAGTCTAGACTCATACCTGAACATGAGCGCGCGCAAAGTAATAGTTTTCCAGGCACGCGCAGTCGGGAACGTGGGGCTATCCGCGGGAAGTCACGCCTGCTTCGCCATCGCCATCAGAGCCCTGACGCTTTCGGCTTGTATCGTTCCGACCAATCGGTCGCCGTGCGAACAAGCTGCGCCACGGATTCCAACGATGTCAGCGCCAACGTGCTTTAATATAGGGATCTCTGGCAGTTTGATGGACCCAGCGAGGGCGACGTGTAGATCTCGAGTGTGGCCTTCTTCGACGAACTGTTTGCAGGCGGCTTCGTCCATGAAATCAAAAATGCCCCTTCCATCCTTGACAAAGGTATCGACCATCACGACGTCACAGCCTGCACTGCGTGCTATGTCGGGCAGCAAAAATGGATCGAGTGTTGATGCCCGTCGAAAGTCTGCATATCCCGCGAGAACGACCTTCGTCTGCGTGTCGTATTCCTTCACCGTTCTCGTTACGTGCTGCATCAAAAAGATGGCATCATCTCGGGTTTTGGAGCCTTTTAGCCCCACTTTGATGTAGTTCGCGCCGGAAACAGCTGCGCCCAGTGCGGCCAGTGAGGCGGAACCGGGAAGATGCGGAAAATCACCGATCGTTGCGCTCACTTCTATCGAGTGCGGAACGAGGCTCCGAATCCGTTGTATAACCCAAGGAAAGTTAGCCCCGAGTGACCCTTCGATCGGGTTCTTGACATCGATGATATCGGCGCCGCCATTCACTGCCTCTGTCGCCTCAAATTCGTCTTTTGGACTGATTAATACCTTCATACGCAAAGGCGAGATGAGATTGGTTGCATATATAACTTTTGAGTGATTGCCGACGAGTACGCTGACGCACAACGGGCTCGGGCAATATTTTATAAAAATATAAAAATAAAATTTTTTTGAGATTCTTTTGCGCAAATCTCCATAAAAATAATTCTAATCATTCTCCGCGTTTTCTCAGCACAAGCTTAATAAACTATGAAATTGATGGTTAGATAAACCCGGGGTACGCTCCATGCTAGGTGAAACATACAGCTTGTCATCGTTTTTCGATCGGGCTGTATTCAGCTATTTTTCAGTCTAGTCTTCAGCATACAGAGTCGTTCGTATGGCAGCTAACCCCGCGGAGGGAAAGAAATGCCAAAATTTGAAGACAAAGTCGATCTATACAACGACAGAGGCCAAAAGGTAGGTTCCAACATAGCGCTCGAGGCTCTCAGCCCGTTGGTGAACCCGGCTATCAAGAAGATTATCAACACCACCTTGCGAACGGTGGCCGTTAATCTTGAGGGTATCCAAAACGCGCTGAAGACCGGTAAAATGGGCGGCAAGGGCCGACAGATACTCGGTCGCGAGTTGAACCTGGACCTAGTGGGCAACGCCGACGCTCTTGCGAAGAAGGTCAAGGACCTTGTGATGGTAAGTGCGGGCGACGACACGGTCGTCAAGCCCCTTGGCGGCGGAAAGCAGCTTATGGTTCAGATACCGACAGCACGCCTTGAAGCCGGAGCCACGTATGTCGCAGGAACTACTGCAACAAGCAGCGCACTAACGGAGGCGATTATCGACATGTTCAAGGTGGACATGTTCCAAGCGCCGATGGTTAAGGCGGCCATTTGGGGAGAGTACCCCCAGACACTCGACAACGTGGGCGGTATGGTGAAATCCATGCTCGAGACCCCGCAGAAAGATGAAGGGTACGGTTACTCACTGCGAAATGTGGCGGTTAACCACGTTGCAGCCGCGACCGGCAAGCGGACGATGAACGCGTCTGCGCTGTCATCGATATTCGAACAGGCGGGCGTTTGGGAGATGGGTGACGCTATTGGCTGGAACGAGCGTTTGCAGCTCTGCGGACTTGCGATGCAGGGGTTAAACGCGAATAACGTGCTCTACTCTCTCGTCAAAGAGAACGGGCAAGAGGGTACTATCGGCTCTGTAGTTACGTCGACCGTTGAAAAGGCAAAAGCAGCCGGAGTCATTAAGGAAGATACGACCTGGCCTTCTGGCTTTAAGGCGATGAAGACTGACGACGTCCCAGCTTGGAACGGCTATTGCGCCGCCGGCACACTCGCCGCGACCATCGTGAACTGTGGTGCGGCCCGAGGGGCGCAAGCGGTTTCGTCAACGCTGTTGTACGCGAACGACCTGATCGAGCACGAAACGGGACTCCCGGGATGTGACTTCGGTAAGGTTATGGGTACAGCGGTCGGGTTCTCGTTCTTCAGCCACTCGATCTACGGCGGAGGCGGACCTGGTGTGTTCAATGGAAACCACATCGTGACGAGACACTCCAAGGGCTTTGCGATTCCGTGCGTTGCTGCAGCAGTGGCGATTGACGCGGGGACGCAGATGTTCTCGATAGAGGCAACGTCAAAGATCATCGGCATAGTGTACGGCGAGATACCAGAATTCAAAGACCCGATAACTGCTGTTGCTAAGGCAGCGGAGGGAATGTAGATACGCAAATTGCGCGGAGGTTTACGATACACAATGGATACGGACGTACCTGACACGAGCATTCCTGTTCAAATAGAGATATTCACCGAACGACTACTCAGCCCAGAGACGGTTGAGCGGTTAGTCACAGAGTTTGCCAAGATCGAAGGAATCACGCGCTTGATCTTGCACGGACCCCGGATCGCTCCCGCTGTTCCAGAAGGGCCAGCTAAGGGAACACCGAACGTGCACGCAGCGCGTAGACACATTCAAGTGGGACAACAGGACGTAGAGCTCGGGGTACAGGTCGGTAGGGTTTGGCTTGAACTTGAGGATGAGGACGTGATCGAACAGGTCGAAGAAGCGAGCAGAAGGATTCTTCCGTGTGGCTTCCAAATTAACCGCGGCTTGTATATGCGAACGCGTCCGACGCAGACTGATTACGCTAAATATGGCGTAATCAGGGACACTCGAGTGCTTGGCATGACAGATCCGAGGTCGAAATCGCGGATCTGTGCGATCTATCCCCGTGAGAGGTGACGCATATCGTCAGCCGCGCCACACACATTGTCGATTGCCGCGAATCAATGGGCCTGGGCAAAGGCGGAGGCCTTGCCCA
>JACWML010000006.1 GCA_015661395.1 Methanomicrobia archaeon
GAAAAGGGCGCCCAGGTCATACTCGAAGAGCGGCAGGGAAAGGGTTCGGCCATTCAAACGGCTTTTAAGTCCATCACTGCCGACTACGCGATTATGGTTGACGGGGACGATACGTACCCGATTGAAATGGCGACGGCGATGACCCGCCTGCTCAAGAACTACGACGTCGTCATCGGGTCACGACTCAAGGGTACGATAGAGCCGGGGGCCATGACCAGACTGAACGTCGTGGGGAACGTCCTCCTCTCGCTCCTCGCGTGGGCGCTGTTTGGTGCACGCATCAGCGACGTGTGCACGGGTTTCTGGGGGTACCGGAGCGACGCAATCCGGCGCTTGGAGCTCGAAGCGCGTGGCTTTGAGCTTGAAGCCGATATGTTCGTTGAATGCGTGAGGAACGGCTTGCGCATCGCGGAAATCCCGATCACCTACCGCGCTCGAGCGGATCAACCGAAGCTGTCGTCACTGAGGGACGGCGTCAAAATCGGTATGTTTTTGTGGAAGCGTCGCCTGGGACAGGTTTCCAAGAACGTCGGTCAAACGCACCTCGAAACAAACAAACACTGAGCTGGATAAAGGCGCAGAATAGCTAGAGCATTGAACAAGGAAGAGCGAGAAAAAATGTTCGCATACAGATACTTCTTAATTGAATTGTACCGGTCAGATGCACAGACAGGCTTGAGGTGATACGATAGAGACGCACACAATCCTCGTAACGGGCGGCGCCGGATTTATAGGGACGAATTTGGTGAACGAGCTGCGGAAGCGCGGCCACAGCGTACGAGCCGCTGACCTATACAACACTGACCGTGAGGACTATGTCAGAGCTGACGTCCGAAGCTACCGACAGGTCGAAAAGCTTTTCGCTGATGGTGAGTTTGACTACGTCTATCACCTCGCAGCGGAGTACGGCCGCTGGAACGGCGAAGATTACTACGAGAATCTGTGGACCACAAACGTCGTCGGAACAAAACACATGCTGCGCATGCAAGAGAAAAACGGCTTTAGATTGATCTTCTTCTCGTCTGCAGAAGTGTACGGCGATTATGGTGGCGCTATGAACGAAGACGTCATGAAAACGCGCCCAATCCACGAGACGTACCAGATGAACGATTACGCGATCACGAAGTGGGCAGGGGAACTTATGTGTATGAACTCTGCCGCGATGTTCGGCACTGAAACCGTGCGTGTCAGGCCGGTCAATTGCTACGGGCCTCACGAGCATTACACGCCGTACAGGGGGTTCATTCCGAAGTTCATTTATCACGCGTTATTCGACAAGCCGTACGAGGTGTACACGGGACACCGGAGAATTATCGACTATGTTGAGGACTCGTGCAGGACGTTTGCCAACGTGTGCGACTACTTCAAACCTGGGGAGGTGTACAACGTCGGTGGGCGGCCTGGTTGGGAGAAGGATATCAAAGAGTACTCCGACATCGTCCTCAACGCAGTCGGCAAAGATGACTCCCTGGTTACGTACAAGGAGTCTGAGCCGTTTACGACGAAGGCCAAGCGCATGGATTTTTCAAAGGCGATGATCGACCTGAAACATGACCCTCAGGTGCCGCCCGAAGAGGGCATCAAGCGGACCGTTGACTGGATGCAATCCTACTACCGGTTAGGTGAGTGAATGGACGACGTGGATGGCGGCTACGAAGGAAAGACCGTGCTGGTGACGGGCGGGGCGGGAGCGATCGGCGGGAACCTCGTCCGCAGACTGAACGATCTGAACACGGCCAAGATCGTCATTCTCGATGACCTTTCCTCTTCATACGAGTGGAACGTTCCAGTCGGCCCCAAGATACACTTCATACGCGGAGACATCCTCGACGACGAGAAGCTCAAGTTTGCGTTCAAGGATAGACCCGACATAGTCTTCCACTTGGCCGCGCACTTCGCGAATCAAAACTCGATCGATAATCCCGAAACGGACCTCATGGTAAACGGCATGGGAGTCCTCAAGGTGCTCGAATTTGCCCATCTTACCGATGTTTCCCGGTTCGTGTACGCCTCGTCAGGGTGTGGGGTCTATGGGTTAGAATCTACGATACCGTATGAGGAACGAGACGTATCAATAAGCCTGCATAGCCCCTATCAAGTCACGAAGCTCCTTGGGGAACTGTACACAAACTACTACCATAATCTGTACGGGCTTCCCATCGTCAACACGCGGTTTTTCAACAGTTACGGTCCTGGCGAGGTGCCCGGCAAATACCGCAATGTCATCCCCAACTTCTTCTACTGGGCGATGACAGGAAAGGCCTTGCCGATTACCGGCGATGGCACCGAATCGAGAGACTGGACGTACGTCGGTGACATCGTAAATGGCCTTCTGGCGGCGGGAGTGAAAGAAGAAGGGGTCGGTGAGGCCATCAACCTCGGCTCGGGCACGGAAACGCGCGTCATTGACATGGCACGCGAGGTCAACAGGCTCACGGGCAACGCACTCGGGGTCGTGCACATTCAGCGACGGGATTGGGATGCAAAAACGCGGATCATCTCATCGATTGACAAGGCACAAAGACTGCTCGGGTATCGGCCCCGAATGACGTTTAATAGAGGATTGAAGCACGTCCACGAGTGGTTTGTTGCAAACTGGGATGATATAGAGCGAAACGCTGAGTTCTAACGAGCTACACCTGCGTGTCACGCGCGCTTATATACGAAGCAATCGAGTCTCTCTTTGCGCGTTTGTCGCGGTCGTCGAGACATAACGCCGGGGCGTGTTCTGGGAAGGTTCAACGGAACAGTGTGTTTCGAATTCGAGGAGCGTCAAAAAGTGAAGATCCTGCTCGTACAAGATACTGATTGGCTGGCACGAAACATCCACCAGCAACATCACGTGCTAGAACGGTTGCGCCTGAGAGGGCACGCAGTATCAGTCATTGATCACGAACTCAACTGGCGAATGGATGGGAAGCGGGAACTCTTCTCGAGAAGACAGGTCTTTCGCGGCGTATCAAAAGTAGTGAACGGCGCTGACATCACGGTCACTCGTCCCGGGATCCTAAAAGTGCCTTTCTTGGACTATGCATCGATGGTGCTCACCTACAATCAGGAGATCGCTTCGCAGCTGCGAGAATCCCCGCCTGATGCGGTCGTGGGCATGTACATCTTGACCAACTATTTGGCACTGAGGCTGGCCAAGAAGAACGGCATCCCCTTTGTCGTTCAAGTCCTTGAGCCGCACTACCAGATGATCCCGTCTGAGACGCTCCGGCCTATCGGGAAGAGGATCGAGAGCCGGGTCCTTAGAGAAGCCGATCACGTGGTTGTAATCAATGAAGGGCTGAGAGAGTACGCGATGCGTATGGGTGCACACGCAGACAACATTTCTGTCATCCGTGCAGGCATTGATCCGAAAAAGTTCGGATCGCACATCGACGGCCAGCCGGTGCGGCGACGGTATGGAATTGAAGCGCACGAGACCGTACTGTTGTTTGTAGGGTGGCTCTACCACTTCTCGGGGCTAAAGGAGATGCTGGCGGCACTGGCAACACGCACGCGTGATGACGTGAAGGTCAAGCTTCTGATCGTGGGCGATGGTGACGCGTTCGAGGAACTTCAGCGCATGCGCACGGATCTTCACCTTGAAACCTCAGTCATCCTTACGGGGAAACAGCCGTACCGCAAAATCCCTGAATTCATAGCTGCCTCTGACATTTGCCTACTACCTGCGTACAACAATGCCATAATGCACGATATCGTTCCAATAAAGATGTACGAATACATGGGGATGGGGAAACCGGTGATTGCGACGAGACTGTCCGGTCTCGTGAAGGAATTTGGCGCCAACAACGGGGTGTTGTATGTCGACAGGCCGGAAGACGCGTTACCTAAGGCATTGGAATTGATCGCGACGAATGCAATTAAAGCTGAGGGAGAAAAGGCGAGGCGATTCGTCCACAAGAATGACTGGGGTAAAGTTGTGGATGCGTTTGAGAACGTGCTGCTCGAGTGCGTGCAGGCTAACGGTCGCTAACGCCGCAGGGCGTATTCATAGCGCGAACTACTCCGCCACGTGCCTAATGCAAAGGAGAGGGACAGAGAGCTGTGGATAATCAAGGGTCGTCAGAAAAGGTGTATTATACATTGCTTAGCGATAACCACGGTGGTACTGCAACACAGGCAAACTTCTGACGAATAGATTCCATTTAAGCAGCATTTCAATGAGAATTCTCCAAATCATTCCCTATTTCACTCCGACGCGCGGTGGGGACGTTAACGTTTGTTATAACCTTTCAAAAGAGTTAGCGGAGTTAGCGAAACGCAAGCACGACGTGACGATTGCCACGACAGATTATAACTTCGACCGCGCGTACGCACAGACTCTGGAAACGTGCGGCGTTCAAATAATGCCGCTTCGGAATTATGCTAATGGTACGAACCTATTCATATCACCTGGAGTGCAACAATGGCTCAAAACTGAGATTAAAAAGTATGATATCATTCACCTTCATGAATATCGATCGTTCCAGAACATATGGGTCCATAAGTATGCAATGAAGCACGGAGTTCCGTATGTTTTACAGCCACATGCCTCGACTCCTCGACAGACTCGAAAGCACATTAAATGGCTATTTGACGTTGTTTTCGGCCGTGCCATTCTCGATGATGCGGGTCATATAATAGCCGTTTCGAAGGAAGAAGAGGAATTTGACAAACACCTCACTCAGAATGAAGAAATCACGGTAATTTACAATGGGATAGACCTCGTGGCTTTCATTAACCCGCCTGAGTCTAGTGTTTTCAGAGAGAAATATGGCATCTGCGATTTCGCGAAAAGAAGAGCCATACCTAAGAATTTTTCTCTACACAAAAAAATCATCGATATTGCAGTAGTTTAAGTTTACGGCTTTTGGAGAGCTGTTGCGGTTCAGGTTGTTCAAACAAAAACGTGGCTTTGATTACACAATACTAGCGTAGGTATCTTTATTTGTGCACAAGACATATGGGCGGCGCTAGAAGCGATTCCGTGAAAGCGGCCTTAGTATGCTTCTACTGTGCCAAAGTGAACGGTTTCTAATTCTAAGGACTCAATTTGAACATTCAAACATGGTGGACTTCTATGAAGATACTTCAAGTATTGCCTCATTTCTCTCATCGTCCGTTAAGCCTCGGGAGTGGCGTTGTGCACGTTGTGTACTATATAAGCAACGAATTAGCTAGGCGAGGCCACGAAGTGACCATATGCACGAGTTCTGCCTGCGATATCATTGGGCGCCGACAAATACACGGATTTAGCAATCCAGTAATGCTGGATGACGTAAAGATAGACTATTTCCCTTTTCGGGTAAGCTTCGACCACTTCTATCTGACGCCAAAACTAATCCCATTTATAAGGGATCACATCAACGATTTTGATATAGCCCACTTACATGACATTCGCTGTTTTCAGAGCTTCGTTGTTTACCACTACGCTATGAAACATGCACTTCCCTATGTGTTGCAACCGCACGGGTCTTATCTTGGATCATTTGACGGAAGTAAACTCAAGTGGATGTTAGATAGCCTCCTCAGCAGCCGAGTTCTGAAACACGCGAACCGCATAATTACGTTGACCAAAACGGAAGCAGAGTACTACCGCACGCACGGGATTTCAGCGAAACAGATCGATATCATAGACAACGGAGTTGACCTCTTCAGGTATCAGAGCACCTCAAGAAGCGGAGAATTTAGAAAAAAATTCAGCATACGCGAAGAAGATCGGATCATTCTCTATGTGGGTCGAATTGCAAGCACAAAAGGCCTTGATTTTCTCGTTGATGCGTTTTCAGAACTTTTACACGAGCTCGGAAATGTGAAACTGGTCCTAGTGGGGCCAGATGCTGGATATGTACGTAAATTGCAGCAACAAATTAACGATTTGCACATCCAAGAAGGGGTGTTATTCACAGGGCCTATTGATGAGACCGACAAAATAAGGGCTTATGTGGATGCAGACGTGTTGGTCACTCCAAGCTACACCGGATTCCCGTTGACGTTTCTAGAGGCGTGTGCCTGTGGCACGCCCATCATCGCTACTCATAAAGGAGATGCTCTTGATTGGATTGATGAAAACGTTGGCTACGTGATTAATTATAACAGAACCGATCTGAACAAGGCAATCACTAGAATTCTCTTTGATCAGGATTTAAAGGCTAAGTTTAAGACTAATTGTAGAAGGCTCGTAGAAGATCGTTTTGCTTGGCCAAATATCGTAGACAGGATTGAAGAAGTCTATCGTCGCGCCGTGTGTGAATAAAGACCCTCAGCACACATCGCCCTCCTGTTTCGGGGCTGAAACCGGTTGAAGACCTATGAGCTATTTTGCATGTCCGCGTCCTTAGGTTTTGACTCAGACTCGTTGCATCGTGAGGTCATTACACGCTATATCAATTCGATTATGTTGCTAGTCCAGAATACCAATTTCTGGCCAGAAATATGTCATCACTTAATGCAAACCGTCTTTAGGAAGTACAAAAAAGTTTTAAGCATTCGAACGGATTGTTCGTTAACCGGCTCTATCAATAACATGAAAGAACAACTTGTAATAATTGGCATCGACAGCATGGATCGCGAGCTGTTATATCGATATTTAGATGTGCTCCCAAACTTCAGCCAACTGATCGAGGATAATGCCGACATCGAGTTATCATCCGTGTTCCCCCCTGACTCTGATACCGCTTGGGCCAGCATCTATACCGGGTTAAACCCGGCCAAACACGGAATAGTGAATTTTGTTGATCCACTGGAAAAACAAGCGCTCTACGAAACAGACTATTTAGATAATTCAAGTATTAAGGGCAAGACGTTCTGGGACGCACTGAGTCGCGCCGATAAGAGCGTGTGTCTTGTCTATCCTCACGTAGCATATCCGGTGTGGAAAGTGAATGGGTTTATGATAGCCCCCAAACCCAAGAGCGATGAGTTTCAAATGTATCCAGCGGATTTTCCATTTGATTTTGAATTCGATAAACTTGAAGTCCCGAAAAGGATCCCCAACACAAAGGCCGAGTACAAAACCTTTTTAAAATCTTTCGAGGCCATCGTTATTAACGAATTTGATTTCGCCAGAAAGATGCACGAGGGATATTCATGGGACCTCTTCTTCTTTTACTCCAGCGCCCTGGATTTTATTCAACACATTTTTTGGAATTATTGTGATCCACAAGATCCGACTTATCCAAAGGGCAAGAACCCTTACGGGAATGTCATCAAGGACTTCTACGTCCTTCATGACCGCCTCATCGGCGATTTCATGCGCGCTATTGACCGTAATACAATTCTGCTCGTCTTGAGCGACCACGGCCATTCTATGAGACCTGTGAATCTATTCAACATCAACGAGTTTCTCAGACGTGATGGGTTGCTTGCTGCAAAAGAAACCAAAGCGATTCCCCTACGCACGATAAGTGAGAAAGCTAAAAGAACCGCTGTGGATGTAGTTCAGAGGGTAGGGCTCCGAGGAATTGCATTAACGCTCTTGCGGAAGTCTCCACGCTTAAAGAGAATGTATACCATCCCTTCGACGATCGATTACGAGAAAACGATTGCTTGTAGTTCAGATCTTTCAGGCATGAAATCATATACGTACGGGGGCATCAACGTTTATAGGGAGAGACTACCCGACGAAGAGGCGTATATGGCTACGCGACGTCATATAATCGACAGACTATCGAAGTTGACCATGCCTGACTCGCAGCAAGAGATGTTTGAATGGATAAGCTGCCGTGAGGAATTGTACGAGGGACCCCACATAAACAAGTACCCCGATATACTTTTTAAGCTGCAAGAAGGGTATGGTGCTGGCTGGGGCATCAACCTACCGCTTTTTTCCAAAACGCCTGCGCACAGCCTGTTTCCAGGAAGCCACAGAAGGGAGACTCCGGTACTGTTCTTTTGGAATCTAGGGGATCGGAAGCCACTGCGTCGCACCGCAACATTGATGGATATAGCTCCGACAATTCTGGACATTTTTGGATTTGATGTGGGAGGGGTAGACGGAATGAGTCTTTTTTGCGATCGGGCGTGGGTTCCGTCGGATAGAGAGTACCTGAACCATGATACGCAAGAGTGCAAGGTCGGGTGGAACAGAAGGGCGCTCTAAACTCTGAAATCCACAATCTCATTTGCAGCGTTGCTGCATTAACACTCGAGTAGGTTGATCGCCTTTACCATTATTTTTTATTAGCTGCAGATTTGAACGCGGATTAATGTTTAACGTGCAGTGTTTAATAGTACAGGCATCCATCTAGCGGTGAGGCCCATAGCTTTCACGAATTAAACTATAAGAAATATTTGTGTGAAACTGTCGAAAGTCTACACAGCGTCGTGCGGGAAACGGCCAAAATCCGCATGGAGTTACAAATGCGTGTTTGTATAATCGGGGATTTTTCTGATGACTTGCTAAACGAGGGCCTGAAAAACGTAGCCCATCACTTAGCAGAGAGCATTTCTCAGATACCGAGCATTGAAGTGCTCAAAGTGGACAACAAGCGACGAAACATCAAGACTCTTAAGAAACTGAAGCAGTTCCGGCCACAAGTTCTTCACTACGTTCCAGGTCTCACAAATGTTGGTATAGCCTTCCTTAAGATAATTGAGCGTTACCTCAACCATCCAAAAATATTCGTCTCGGCTACGTTTCCTTACTTCAATGACTCTGTGTACAAGTTTTTCAATCTAAAGCCATACTGTGTCTTCGCCCCTTCCGGAAGTCTGAAGGACAGGATGGATGCTCTGGCCACACCTTCGATGGTCCTGCCGAACGGCGTTGACGTCGAGAAATTTGTCTCCGTGTCAGCACTGGAAAAGACAACGCTACGCAAAAAGTATGGGCTTGACCCTGACACGTTTACCGTTCTTCACGTCGGCCACGTGCTCAAGCGTAGGGCCCTCGACCAACTCACGAATTTATCCAAAGAAAACCAGACGATTCTTGTTGCGAGCGGTTACCTGCAAAAAGACGTCGCCCTTCTGGATAGCCTTCGGCACAAAGGCTGCATTGTCTTTGAAGGTTACTTCTCTAACGTCGAGGAATTTTATCAGCTTTGTGACTGCTATGTATTCCCTGTGCAGCAGATGAGCGGAAGCATCTTATGTCCTTTGTCAGTCATGGAGGCAATGGCGTGCAACCTGCCGGTGGTTACTTCGGATGTCAATGGCATCGGAACGTTCTTTGAAGAAGGCGAAGGACTGATATTCGCGACGGACAAGGAGGATTTTTGCCACGCGGTTGAAGACATAAAGGCGGGAAAGGTGCATAGTGCGACAAGAGAAAAGGTGCACCGCTACACGTGGCAAGACATAGCTAAGACGATTGCAAACGTTTATTTAGAGTCACTTTCGAATGGTGCCGCATGAAAAAAGGCGCTCAGCTAATCTGCTTTACGGGCATAGATGGCGCGGGCAAGACAACACTAGCAAAAAACTGACTGCATTTTTACAGGGTCGCGGTTTGCCAGCTGTGTATGTGTACGCCCGCATGCAATTATTTTTGGCAAAGCCCGTCGTTAGAGTAGCGAATAGACTATTACTCAAAACACATTCGACACTCGAGTACAGCGCTTCTACGAACGAAAAGAAGAGGTTATTCGCAGGGCACACCGTCCTTAGAAAAATCTACCAATCGCTCTTCCTGTTTGATTACCTCATTCAGTTGCTCATTAAGGTTAGGATCCCGATGCTGCGCAGAAAGTTCGTCGTATGTGATAGGTACATTTACGACACCCTGATTACTGATTTCGCCGTGGATATGGACTTCACGATAGACCAACTAGATTCGCTCCTCGGCGCGTGCTTCACCGTAATACCGCGACCAAACGTTGACTTTCTGATAGACGTGGCAGAGGAAGTAGCTTTTGAAAGAAAAAATGATCATCCGTCAATCGAATATCTAAAGCACAGGAGGGGCATATACCAGGAAATCGCAACGAAATACAACATGCACGTACTTAATGGCAACGACGAAGCGTCAAAAGTGCTTTCCGATAGCATTGACGTACTGAGAGATTTGATTTGAGTAAAAAGACAGGATTTGATTATCTTGGCGTTAATACAATTCTCATACGGGGCCATCGTAATGAACGTCCTGCAGCTTCACTAAGCTAATAGGATTACGAGGCAAATGCCAAAGCGGATTTACCCATTGCATAAGCGTAAAGGCGTGTCAATTTCTGGGGGGCAACCCAAAATGGACAGAGAGCGGTTAAGCATTTGTGTCGTATCCTTCCCTGTGGGCTCAGCACTCCTTGCTCAGTCAATTCTGCGTGACCTTCTGCAAGTACTCAGTCCACTCTGCGACAAGCTCTTTGTAATAAGTAGCGCGCAACAGATGCCCGTCAACGATAATATAATAGCCCGAGATGTGGGACTAGCACTGCACCCGACGGGCACGGTCCATCCATTATGGTTGTCTGATCTGCTCCAGATTTTGAAAATTATAGCAATACAGCTAAAGATCTGTTGGTTGCTGATAACCATATCAAGCGACATAGATCTCGTTATTTATCATACATGTGGGCCATACAGCTTGTTGCCTCTGCTTATATCAAAGGGCTTGGGTAAGCCGACAAGTGTGTCTGCTTCTGGACTAGCTTCCCAACAAAGCTATTCTTTCATGGATAATGGAAAGAGGATAAAGAGACTGAGCAGATCAGCGTTAATTTCAAAGATGATGAGCCTTTTTGAGCGGGCAGTGTTTTCTATTACAGATCAAATCGCAGTAGAAACAGAAATCGCCATTACAACATTGAAGCTAGAAGAATTTGAACAAAAAATTGTCATCAGAAAAGCGACTGACATCGAAGCACCCTTACGGGAACAAACGCCAAAGATCGAAGAGAGATCAAATCTCGTTGGCTTTTTCGGGCGTTTGGCGCCTACAAAGAATATATTAGGTTTTGTTGATGCAATTCCTTTAGTACTAGAGCGAAGCGATACTGCTAGATTTGTAATCGGGGGGGATGGGCCGCTGCTAAATGCTATAGCCAGCACGCTAGAGCAGACCGGTAGCAGCCAAAGGACGGAACTGGTGGGATGGGTACCTCACGAACAAATATTCGATCATTTAAGGAAACTGAAGCTGCTCGTGCTTCCTTCATATGCCGGCGAGGGACTCCCACGAATCGTGCTCGAGGCTATGGCGTGTGGTACTCCGGTGCTTGCAACTCCTGTCGGCGGCATTGCTGATGTCATAGAAGATGGCGTAACTGGTTTCATTTTAGCAGAAAATTCACCTAAGTGCATTGCACGCAACGTAATTATGGCACTTGACCATGGCCACCTTGACAATATTTCGAAGAAAGCACGGGAAGCAGTGAGCGAGAGATACAGCCTTGAAGCTTCAATAGAGAGATTTAGGGAATCCATTAATGAACTCGTCAAGGGCCCAGCGATTGATACATTAAGTCAATGATACGGTCGGATGTGCTACGCGACCACCCAGAGAAATCCAGCCACACAATGATGCAATCTGCTGTTTTGGTGCTGAGCGGAAAAGAGAACTTACGGCTGAAGTGCATCTCGCAAATGCAAGAGACCAAAGTTTTAAGTATTGCGTGCCTAGTGGGTTGTCGTGTCGATGATTAGTATAATCGGGACCGGGTGCGCTGGCCAAAGCATTACCGTTTGCTTTGCGTCTCGGGGCTACGATAGTATCGCCTCCACGCGCAACGACAAGAATTCGTTTGATTAGTAACTCAATGCCCTATGGCGAGCTTAGACTCTCGGAAAATATGTGCGTTGACCCTACTCTTCATTGCCCTAACGGACATTTTCATTATCCTCGATATTCCCATTTTGAGACAGGTCTTCGGCTTTGCCTTGCTCACCTTTCTGCCGGGGTTTTTGATAATTCGAATGCTGCGGTTTGGCAACACTCCTTTGGAGAAAATGTTGTTTTTGATCGGGCTTAGCGTATCTTTCCTGCTGTTTGTTCCGTTGCTACTAGATCTTGTATGTCCTACAATAGGCATCTCACGTCCGATATCACTCTCACCTCTCGTTACAACGTTTTCAGTGATCTTAGTTGGATTGAGCCTTGCTGCTTACAAAAAAGGTTCCCTTGACTTGCAGATTAATGCGGGAGGCTTCAAAGAGTTGATTGGCAAAGTTATGCCCCCATCTGTGCTCGGTGCCGCTTTGATCATTCTAGTTGGCATTCTTGGAGGACTCAGCTTGATGTTCTACCTTGATTCGATCTTCTCGTTGCTTTTAGCGCTAAGTATTGTTCTGATCGTTATCTTAATTATAACAGACAAGGTTTCACCACGTTTTTACCCTCTTTACATTTTGGCCATTGCTGTCGCTCTCCAATATAGCCGCACGCTCGCATGGCCACAGTTATTTGGAACTGATGCTATGTTTGAGCTCTATTTTGCCAACCTCGTGAAATTAAGCGGTTTTTGGAATCCAAGTTTTGCGATAAGTCAAGGCATCAGTGACTATTATCCGATGCTCAGCGTCTCGATCTTGCCGAATGTCTATTCCATCTTGCTCAATCTAGCGACTGTTTGGGTATTTAAGCTTATATACCCCTTTATTTTCGCTTTTGTGCCTTTAGGACTGTATGAGATATTCAAGACGCACGTAAAATTCAGCAGTAAATCGGCATTTATCGCCGTGTTCATCTTTATGTCTTTTTACGCGTTTTTTATCGCGATGCCCATTGTTACCCGACAGGAAATCGCAGAGCTCTTCTTCGTGTTAGCGGCACTTCTAATTATGAATAGGTACGCTGAGAAATCGAAAAAAGCCGCTCTGCTCATATTATTTATCGGCAGCATGGCAGTCTCTCACTACTCCACATCTTACTTGTTCTTGTTTTATATTGGCGCAGTTGGTGTGGGCTCTGCATTTTTAACATCAAGAACAAGACAAAAACGCGCTGAACCCGTGATTCCCGTCACTATTGTCGTTTTAGCCGTTATCATCACTTTTAGCTGGTATATATTTGCTGGTGCAGGATCACCTTATCTCGGACTTACAGGGGTCGTTGCTAATGCTTTCCACACGCTCTCCACCCAGTTTTTTGCCGCAAGTACTGATCCTCAAGTCGTGTCGGGACTCGGAGGCAACATTGCGGGCTTGTCGCTTATTCACGCGCTAGCGCGTTACTGGCAGATTATTACAGAGGTATTTATCGTAATAGGACTAGCGTCTGTGATATGGCGACGCAAAACTCCGAAAATGAGCCCTCAATTCCTTTTATTTTCGCTGGCCAGTTTCTTATTACTGTTAGTTGTCGTAGCGTTGCCGTCCGTGGGGGGCGCCATAAACGGCTGGAGAACATATAGTATAGCCTTATTCTTTTTGGCTCCCTACTGCATATTTGGCGTAGAAGCTGTTGTCGAAACGGTCTCTGGCTGGCTAGGCGCGAACAGAGGTATAATACTTAAGGTAACGTCAGTAGCATTGATCGTCGTCTTCGTGCCCTATTTTCTGTTCAGCTATAATTTCGTTAATGAAATTGTCGAACGTCCCGCAAATTACGCTTTCGTACCGACACAAAACCTGAACGGGCGAAGTTTCGAGTACATCAACAACGTGACTTGGTCCTATCTGCTTGTGGGACCCGTCCCAACCGAAAGTGTTCTCGCGGGTGCCTGGATCTCAGGCCACGTGGTCAACTCTTCTTTCTATACTGATTGGATCAGCCAACCAGAACTAGTTGCCTACGGAAACGTCCCTCCCGACTCTGTCCGCGTTTTCTCGAAGTTTACAGAGAACGTCTCGAGCAACTCGTTTGTCTACCTTGGGGCTGTAGATGTGCAACAACAAAGCATCTTTCCAGAGTCGTCAACAATAAGCGTGAGTCTCTCATCAGTTCCTGGACTAGCCGCTGCGAGCAGAGTTTACGATAATGGTCGTGTCGAGATCTATCGTACCTAGTAGTGATAGCAAGCAGATACCTCCAAATTCTAGGCAATTTAGAAAGCAATTTGCAAAATCTTAAGGACGAGGAGAATAAAGCGACAACAGATGTGCGTACTCCGCTTGTGGCGCGAGTATAGGCTTAACGTTCAAGGTGAGAACAAACGTATGCACAAAAGAGAGTTTTGTTTGTTGCTGCAGTGGTGCTTGTGATTTGTGCATTGTTGTTCTGTAACGCCGCGCCTTCAGTTGAGGCTCTCACCCCCACCACCATCACCCCCACCACCTCCACCGCCAACCCCCCCGCCGATCAACCCTTCACCCTCTCCGGCACCCTCACAGCCGGCAGCACCCCCCTCTCCGGCAAAGTCATTAAGCTCAGCAGAGGGGATTCGTCAGGCCACTGGAGCGGGGCCAACTACACCACCACCGACGCCAACGGCGCGTACACCATCCCCCGCACCGAATCCGCGCAGGACATCTACACCTTCCAGGCGATCTTCGCCGGTGGCGATGCTTACGCCCCCGCTAACGCCACTGTCAGCCTCCCGGTCGGTAACTTTCAAGTAACCGAGATTAGTATCTTTTCAATAGTATCGTTTGCTCAACGGCTTATCGAATCTTAGAAAACGGGAGAACGTCTTTTCTAAAATATAGAGCACATTAGCATTTGAGAAGAACTAGCGAGGTATCAGTAAAAAAGATGCTTTCTGGGCATCGTGCAGTGGAATGTTTAGTTATAGCCATTTATTATAATATGCGTTTAAGTTCTTGCCCGAAATCGAGGTTCTAGTATTCAGGAATCGTTTGCTCCTTAGTTCAATTACATTCTCTAAGGCATGCAATGGATTTTTTGCCATACGGGCAATCCTCATATCTCCGCTGTCGGGCGCTATAGATGATTTTTGATCTGTCGAAAATCGTTGCTCACCGATTCAGAAATGAAGGAACGGACTGCAGTCCCAACCACGTTCTCAACTCCCAGTTTAGAAAATATTTTGTTTACAAAGTAACCTGACAAGTGGAGCAAAAGTCGAAAAGACTGAAGACTGCTATGTTGCGGAAACAAGCGGCACGATTTCTTAAAGGCAGTTGAAGTGTCTTAATCAGAAAAAACGAGCAAAAATCATGTCTCTGCGGAAATGGCACTACGTTTTCGTTCGGTCGCCTGCGAAAAAACTGCGATACCATGACACCGTCTCAGCCAAACCTTCTTCGAAGCTATATATCGGATGCCATTTTAGTAGTCTTCTAGCCTTCGCTGCCGACAGGTATTGCTTTGTTATCTCATTCGTTGACTCATTCAAGATGATCGGGTTCAGCTCGCTCTTCATGACCTGCAGTATCTTCTTAACAACTTCCAATACGGTCATAGGCTGCTCTGTACTGAAGTTAAACGCTTCTCCATGGATGCTTTTGTCATCCATCTTTTCCGCCAGCAGAGCGTATGATGTAGCTGCGTCTTTGATGTAAAGGTAATCACGCAGGTAACTCCCGTCACTGCGAATGAGTGGTCGTTGTTCTCTTAGGACAGACTTGATGGTCCCAGGGACGACCCTACTAAAGTTCAAGTCTCCCCCTCCATAAAAGTTCCCACATCGCGTTACGCAGACTGGCAAGGCGTATGTATGATAATAGCTGCTCGATAGCAGGTCGGCACAGCTTTTGGATACGTCGTACGGATGCGCCCCCCTCAAAGGCATCTTCTCATCGTACGGAAGATCTCCCTGTTGTCCGTATGCCTTGTCGCTAGAGGCGATAACGACCCGACTGATTAACGGCGCTCTTCTACAAGCCTCCAAGATGTTCCACGTGCCGTTGATGTTGGATTTGAATGTGGATATTGGATTTCTGTTAGCAATCGTGACGATTGTCTGAGCAGCCAAGTGAAACACTGTATCAATTTCATACTCGTTCAGACACCTTTCAAGTAGTGTATAGTCTTCAACTTCGCCGCTAATTGACACGATATCGTTCTTTATTCCTGACCAGATTAGGTGTGATTTTGGCACATAATCCCGGACCAATCCGACAACATTAGCATCCTTTTCGATCAAATACCTAGATAACCAAAAGCCCAGGAATCCGGTACAACCTGTTACAAAAACATTTCGGTCCTTCCAGAAGTTGATCGACATTTTTACCACGTTAAAGCGCTTTTAGCCTGTGATACGAGTCAAGTTGCGCTAGGCGAGCCTTTATATGTAGAGAGCGAAGGGTTGTTTGGATACCATGCGAATTGACTGCATTCGAGATTCGACGCCTGCGACTCCTTCTTGTGAGCGTTTGCATTTTTGTAATGGACTTTGTGTCCCTCTAGCTTGTGCCTTTCATACGAGACTTTGGCTTATTCTTTTTTCTTAAGTCCACGCACTTTTTTATAGCCGTTGAACTCGGCTCCACTGACTCTATCTACGTATTCATTATTGATAGCTTGTAGGTTGATTGCTGATGCTCCGGGGACACACTGCGACAGTTCGCGAGTGCCTCCTCACTTATAGCGTCCTTGCCTTGATTTCACATTGAAAGATATATTCGTTAGAAGATTCATCAGCAACCTTATGAGTATGAGCTTGTACGTTAGAGAGACAAGGCCTCATCGTGAAGGCACACGTCGGACCATTTGGATGAATGAGGAACTATACCTTCAACTGCAAGTTATCAAACGAAACCACCAGATTTTCAAATACCATTCTCATCTCTTCTTGCACCTCAATTCTCTCTTTAAGAGTTTTATAAACATCGGCGTCGAAATGCACTAAAACTAGTTTCTTAACCCTCGCCTCATCAGCAATAGCAACTGCATCATCCGGATTTAGATGAGGCCATTCATAATTTCTTTGCCCCCTCTTAAAAGAACATTCAGCGATAAGCAAATCAGCGTTTCTTGCTAGTCTAATGGCATTTTCACAGATTCCCGTATCAGGACAGTACGTGATTATCTTCCCATCGAGCTGAAACCGGTACCCTAGACACGTCGAGGAATGAAACAGGTACTTGCATTCTACAAGAAAGGGTATATTGTGCGTGCCTTCAGGAAGTTCCTTTACCTCAACTTTAAAGGGCAGTTGGGATAAAGGCACTGTAAACGGCTCATTGACTATGTTGTTTAGGATTGCTGTTGTGCCAACCTGCCCAAAAATTTGGAGTCCACGTTTGAAATTGAACCTATTCAAAATATGTAAACCAGCAATGTGGTCGAGGTGGAAATGGCTTAAGAATAGAGAAACAGGTTTTTGGCCCCTATCATATTGGTCTACTTTATAAATTCCGTTGCCTGCATCAAGGATGATCAGGTGGTCTTTTGACTCCACAAGAACGCACGTGGTATTCCCTGTTTTTGTATCGTACCATCCATTAGTACCGAGGAAGACAACCTCCATTGCTAATACACCAGAATCGGATCATTCATTAAATTCACGCAGGCTAACCTCCTACCGATAAAACTCACAAGCTGTTTTACGTCCTCGCGTATCGGCACAGCACAAATTCCCTATATCCCAAGCTAGAAAAAGTAGTTAGCTTGTCTCAATGTTGTTCAGCAACCTGCTGACATCTTTTCGTATGTCGTTAGTCAACTTGATAGTACTTTTCTTTAGGATCATCACAAAAATAAACATGGCATTTTAGCCAATTCATTCTTCTTAATATTTCCTTGACAATATCAAATACGCTTTGCATCTTACTGACGTAGTTAAACCCTCATTGGAAGTCAACAATGCGCAACAGGTTTAAGTCATTGGACCACAAGTGCCGGAGTCTTGTTTACCATATCCAACCAGATACATTTACGTAAAATCGCGACAGCTTAAATATTCCAAAGAGAAGAGCAAGAAGGAGATGACCAGAAGAGGGATCCGTGTATCACAAAACCGTTTAAATCACTCATCTTTTGCGTGAGTTAATTCTATGTCTTAATAGGTCAAACTCGTCGCGTCACTCGTGAAAGAACAATTAGCTAGGTGATTTTTTGCCGCGTATGCAGCTCAACATCGTTGCGAATTTCATTGGCAGATTTTGGGGTGCACTGATGGCTTGGGCCTTTGTCCCCATTTATATCAGGTTTATGGGCATAGAATCATATGGGTTAGTTGGGTTTTTCGCTACTCTGCAGACAATCTTCATGCTCATAAATCTCGGATTGGGACGCTCATTCGAGATTGAAGTCGCGCGATTATCCGCAGGACAAGAGGATCAACAGACAACCCATAATCTCCTGCGCACGCTTGAGATCTTGTATTGGACCGCAGCAATCTTGATTGTTATATTGCTCATCTTCCTCGCTCCATCGATCTCAAACTACTGGCTAATCGCCCCAGGATTTTCGCCAAACGCCTTACAACTAATAATCGTAATGATAGGGATCCTGATTGGATTAAATCTAATTCAAGGACTGTACGGTATTGGCTTGCTAGCCTTGCAGAAACAAGTGAGATTCAACGTAATAAACTCCACCTTTGGAACATTGCAGGCCGTGGGCGCAATTCTCGCTTTGTCGTTCATCGCACCAACAATTCAGGTTTTTTTTGAATGGCAGATTATTATCAACATAATCTGGACCGTTGCCGTGTTGTTCGCTTTGCGACGTGCGATGGGGCCCGTCTCCTCGGCGCCTCGATTTGACAAGAAACTGTTGTTGGATATACGGCATTTGACAGCTGGCATCACGGGGATAGCAGTCTTGACAACGATATTCAGCAGCGCCGACAAGGTAATCTTAAGCAAGATGTTGACTCTTGAATACTTTGGGTACTACACGCTGGCGTGGGGTGCGGCCTCTTTGTTGGCTTTAGTTACGTCTCCTATCGCTACTGCTGTTTTTCCTCGAATGGTACAGATTGTAGAGCGCCGAGATGAGGGAGCCCTGACAAAGATTTACCACCAAAGTTGTCAACTTCAAACAATGACGGTTTTCCCTATCGCGCTCGTATTAGTGTTTTTTTCATCGGAGTTTCTTTTCCTGTGGACCGGCAGCCCTGCGATTGTAGCTAATGCCCACATTATTTTGTCGGTCTTAGTTCTCGGTGCTGCAATTGCCTCGCTTTCCGTGGTGCCGCAAAATCTACAACTCGCATACAAATGGACGAAGTTGGCTGTCATCTTACAATTGGTCAGTGTAATTGCGTTGATCCCGCTGATTATCTGGCTGACGATTAACTATGGAATAGTCGGTGCTCCCGTTGCGCTCTTAGCAGTCAACATTTTTTATGTTGCTGTTTTTGTCGTGCTCACCCATCAGCGCTATCTTAAACATGAATATAGCCGTTGGCTGCTTCGTGACACGGTGATCCCAGCAGTTGGTACCGCGACAGTTGTTGTAATCGCTCGATTGATTGCTCCGGCTTCTCTCTCACGACTAAACATTCTCTTCGAGTTGGCCATGATTTTTGCACTTGCGATAACCGTAGCAGCTTCTTTAAGTCCCGAAGTTCGCCCCATAATCAAAGGGAATTATCAGCTTCTGAGAGAATCGCTGCCTTTTTTTAGCTCAAAATAGCCGTTGGAAGTGTGCGTGTCGAAACAGGGTGCTGGAGAAAAACTAGGGAGTATCAGGGCCCGCATTTGAGCGTCATTTTCTAGCCGCCTAACGCACCTGCATACTGCCCGATCGGCCCGACTGACTTATTGTGCGTCCCGATCTCTGTGTCAGTTCAGAGACTATTGAGTTACTAGGGATGCAGTGCTTTGGCCTTGCGCTCGTCATCCTTGTAAGAATGTGGTAGTCAAACAGGAACCAAACTATAACAAGCGCCGCAGCTCTGGTTCGATTCAGGAATGAGTCGCGCGGCATCTGAAATGAGTGCAATATGTTAAAAACTATAAGCGAGTTTTGATACGGGCTGAACCTTGTGCCCCCCCTCAATGGCATAAGCTTTAGACTAGCACACGAACTCTGAAAACTTTTCGGAAACATAGCGAATCATCTCACTATTTATTCCAGGATAAACTCCAATCCAGAAGAGATTGTTCATTACTAAGTCCGTGTTTAACAACGAATCTACCACTCTGTACGGGACGTCCTTGTATGCTGGTTGTCGGGTTAGATTCCCTCCAAAGAGCATTCTTGTCGCAATATTGTGGGATTCCAAGTAGGCGACAGCTTCATCTCTCGTAAATGGTGCGTTGGTTTTCACAAGAAGAGGAAAACCGAACCAGCTCGGATCGCTTTTGCGTGTTGCGCGAGGGAGTAAAAGGTACCTGTGAAATTTTTGCAGTCGCTTCTTGAATTCTTCAAAGTTGTGTTTTCTTTTCTGGATGAAAAATGGAAGCTTTTTCAATTGCTCAATTCCGATAGCAGCTTGCAAATCGGTCATTTTGAGGTTGTAGCCTACGTGCGAATAGATGTACTTATGATCATATCCGCGCGGAAGAGTCCCTAGTTGCCAATCGAACCGTTTGCGGCAGGTGTTATCGTAGCCCGGCTTGCACCAACAGCTCCTGCCCCAATCTCTCATAGACAGAACTATCTTTCGCAACGCGGAGTCGTCGGTGAGCACTGCGCCCCCTTCTCCCGTGGTGATATGGTGAGCAGGGTAAAAGCTGCAGGTAGCAAGATCACCAAACGATCCTGTGTATCCCCCATCATATTTCGATCCAAGAGCGTCGCAGTTGTCTTCTACGAACCAGACTTCATGGTCTCGTGAGAGCTCTGATATTTGTTCGATGTCGGCTGGATTGCCCAAGGTATGTGGGACGAAAATCGCTTTGGTTCTACTTGTGAGTCCTTCCTCAATCTTGTTGGCTTGGATGTTGTACCCGCCAATATCAACGTCAACAAAGACTGGAATTAAGCCATTTTGAATGATCGGGTTTACGGTTGTTGGGAACCCACAGGCTGTTGTGATAACCTCGTCTCCTGGTTTGAGCCGCCGTTTCCCCAGCTCCGGTGACATCAATGCGGCGATGGCCAGCAAATTTGCTGACGAGCCAGAATTGGTGAGAAGGCAATGCTTGACCCCAATAAAGGTTGCTAAATCAGCCTCAAATCGTTCTGCACACGGCCCCGCTGTCAGCCAGAAATCGAGCGACGCGCCCACAAGCCTTATTATTTCTTGTTCGTCAAAGACTCGGCCAGCATAATTAACGCGCGTTCTCCCGGGGATAAATCTGGTCTCGCTTGTTCGCAGCTCATATAGCGCTCGTACTTTTTCGAATATTTCCAGTTTTAAGTCCGCCTCGTTTTTCACGTTTCGTACTCGTCTTGTAGGATATCCACAAACATGGCAGCTCTAAGCTCTTCGCGGGTAAGCAGCGGCTCTTGGTCTTCTACTGGTTTATTCACCGACAACTTGGGTGTAGCGCTGCAGTTCATATCAATCTCCACTTCGAGGAGTGCTGGTTGTTTATCATCAAACAACATATTCAAAGCGTGATCTATCTCCGAATTGCGAGTTATTTTAAATGTTCTGATTTTATAAGATCGAACGACATCTTGGAAGTCCGGTGCGCTGTATCCGATAACAGAAGACTGAAAACGGCCATCGAGATACTGCTGCTGGAATTGTCGTATCATACCGTAACAGTTGTTGTTTAACAACACAATTTTGACCGGCAGCTGGTGATGGTAAAGCGTTTGGAGCTCTTGAATGTTTAGCTGGAAGCCACCGTCGCCAGTAATAGCTACTATAGTGTGATCTGGCTTGGCAAAAGATGCTCCTATGGCCAAAGGCAAAGCACACCCCATTGACGCCATACCTCCTTCAGTTAGGATTCTTTGCTGGCGTCTTACCTCAAATGTTTGGGCTGTCCACATTTGGATTTGTCCAACGTCAAGGCAAATAACAGCGTCATCTGGCGTTTGCCTTGACAGTTTGGAAATAAAATATCCAGGGACAATGTGTGGTGCAGTTGGTTCGACGTACGCTGGATATTTGATTTTGCACCGTTGGATATGTTTTTTCCAAGGAATTAACGCCGTATGGTCAACTTCGAGACTACTTCCATTTAGCAATTCTAGAAACCTCTTAATGTCCATGTGTATGGGATAATCAGCTTGGACCTTGTTGTTCAGTTCTGCCGGATCGATATCTACGTGCACTATCGTCGCCTTTCGAGCAAAAGTTTCTGGCTTTGTACCAGTTTGGCGTGTGTCGAATCTGGTCCCCAATGCCAAAAGCAGATCGGAATTTGCGACTGCCAAATTGGCATATCGATTCCCATACGTGCCTATCATGCCAATGTACGATGGATCATCGTGTGCAAAAGCATCTAAACCCATCAAGGAAGTTACCACGGGGATATGCGTCTTCCGTACGAATTGCGCTAGTTGCTCTTGCGCTTGCGCCAATCGGACGCCGCCGCCCGCAAGAATAATGGGTCGAGAGGCAGCACTGAGCAGCGAGACGAGTTGATCGATAGTTTCTGCACTAATTTCTTCAGCGGGCCCCTCTGCAATACTGAACTCGGGTAACTTTGTTGGATCTATTTCCGCTCTCTGGATATTTAGAGGAATATCCAGCAGCACTGGACCAGGACGACCCTGAGATGCCAAAAAAAATAGCTCTTCGAGAGCATATCGGATCTTTTCTTCGTTGGTTATCAATAATGCCTTCTTGGTAATTGGTTCAACTATGTGGACAATGTCTGCCTCCTGAAAGCCAATCTGTCGAACCGGCTTGTTGAATTTGAATTCATAGGTGTTGACTTGACCCGTGATAAATAGACACGGAATGGAGTCGAAGAAGCAACTTGCGATGCCGGTAATCATGTTGGTCGCTCCTGGTCCGCTTGTAGCCATCGCTACCCCAATGTTATTGCTCGCCCTGGCGTATCCTTCTGCAGCAATTGATGCAGCCATTTCGTGATGCATTGAGACTGTTGATATGTCCTTTCTGTCGTATAATGAATCCAATAAGTGTGCCAGTGCACCCCCACACACCTCGAATATGTGAGTGACGCCTTTGGAGACGAGAAAATCAAGTACGTAATTAGACAGTTTCATAATTCACGTCTCAAATTGCTGAGTTCGCATTTCGCTGCGACTGAGTGCGTTATCAAGACGCCCCCTAACTATCGCACTGTGTACAAGGACAAGTTGCGCTTAAAACCACTTAATTGTTTGTCTGAGGCCCTCATCCAAACTGCAGGGTGGCCTTCATCCCAATTTGTTTTCCGCGTTAGAAATGTCAGCGACCCAATTAGGGGGCTCTTTTGCCCATTTTGGGGCCGGGCGCCAATCAAAGCAAGCAACTGTTTTGTCAATATTTCCTTCCCTTTTTTTGTGTCAAAAGGTCGTGGAGGGACTAAATTCCATCCAACTAAACTCTTTGAATTTGTGAGCTCAATTATTTTCGCTACAATAAGAAACAGATTTTTATGAACCACTGCCAACATACATATCTGTCCTTTGTACCTATGAGCCTGATCTGTAAATGCAACGCCAAACTAATGACATCATTGACAAAAACGTAACCTTATCGCTTTCGGATTCGCAAGATTAGGTTCTTTCCCTTCAAAGCGTTTGTTATAGCATGCGTTATTAATCTTGATGGGTCATCATACGACCGAATGGAGAAAATAGTCTTAAGTAATTATGGGCTTATTATTTACTTTAGCGACCTGGCTGGCATATAATGCAGATGCGAGTTTTGTAATGGCATACATTTGATTCGTGGAGATTGCTCAAGCTTATGGAATAAAAGGCGTAAGCATTAACAAGGTTTCGGAAGTCGAGCCTAAAACAAAAAAGTCATGGAATATGACGGCCCGGTGATTTGCGACGTGATGACACCGGAATGGCAGTTGATTGAGCTCGGGATTTCTTCTGAGCGAATGCCGGACGGCACCTTGGTGGCCAAGCCTTACGAAGATATGTATCCTTTTTGCCGCGCAAGGAATATGATAAAGAAATGACGGTTAAGCCGCCAGAGTAAACAGATGGAAAATGCATTGAAAGATGATTATAAGAGTTTAACCCTAGCGAAAATAAAAAAGTTAAAGCACGGGGGTTTTGGCCGTACTTCCATAAAGTGCATGTATGCGGATTTAGGATTTGAAATCATCTTATTAACTTCGGACTGCGCTAAAAGCCAGGAGTTGATGGAGCTTTTGGGCAGGTGGCGTAAAGAAAATGAGGCTTGGTATCTTTCTCAGTTTCCAGTTTCTATCAGAAGAACAACTAGGTGGTTTGTTGACAAACTCATTGAGGTGCCAGATAGGATGCTTTTTATTATTAAAATATCCGGTAAATATGTCGGCCATGTAGGGTTGTTTGGGTTTGATTTTGATAAGCGAACCTGTGAAATTGATAATATATTGCGCGGGGAAAAGGATTTCCCGGGCATAATGGGTTGCGCAGTCAGGGGTATGATGGATTGGGGGGGGCGAAATCTTAAGCTTAGAGGCTACAGTTTGAAAGTATTGTCGGATAACTTAAGGGCGGTCAGGTTTTATCAGAAATTAGGGTACCAGGAGACTTCTCGGATTCCTTTAATACAGGTTAATGGCAGGGATGGGTTGGAATGGGCGCAAGCCCCGCAAGACTATGAAGGGAAAGCGGCAAGATATTACGTAGTTATGGAATCGGTTTAATGCCTACGAGATAATGAGCAGTGAAAATAGTCAAAAGGGTAAAGTTAAAAAATGAGTTTAGCTGTCAGCAAGCGTTCACAACTAATCGTTCAATCTGAAATACGCAATATGTCTATTGAATGCGATAGGGTAGGAGGCATTGACTTATCGCAAGGGGTTTGTGACTTAAGTCTTCCTTTGGCCGTAAGGAATGGCGCTAAGGAAGCTCTGGATAAAGGCCTAAATCAGTATACGCGTTATGATGGAATTGACGAGTTGAGCTCTCAATTGCCAAAAAGATGAAAAGGTACAATAATATCCAAGCGCGTTCTGATAAAAATATGATTGTCTGTTGCGGAGCTACGGGTGCGTTTTATTCGGCGTGTTTAGCTTTGCTCAATCTGGGTGATGAGGTAATTATTTTTGAGCCTTATTACGGGTATCATATCAACACGTTTTTGGCGGTTGGAGCAAAGCCGGTTTTTGTTAGGTTAATCCCACCGGATTGGGGATTCGATTTAAACGACTTAAAAAATATCATCACCAAGAAAACCAAGGGTATTATGATTAATACACCGGCTAATCCTTCCGGTAAGGTATTTTCTCAAAGAGAACTTGAAGATATTGCCGACCTAGCTTTAAAGCATGATTTGTTTGTGTTTACCGATGAGATATATGAATATCCTATTTGTGACGGTGTGACGGGCTAAAACATATCAGTCCGGGATCGCTACCCGGGATTAAGGATAGAACGATTACTATTTCAGGATGTTCTACGACTTTTAGTATCACCGGCTGGAGAGTGGGGTATTGTGTTTGTGACGAAAAGTGGGCCAAGATGATCGGATATATAAATGATTTGTTTTATGTCTGCGCTCCGGCTCCGCTGCAATTTGGGGTATTTAAGGGGATCGAAGTTTAATGATAGATTTTATGCCGGGCTTTGCCGGGATTATCTGTTGAAGCGCGATAGAATATGCCGGGCTTTAAATAGCGCAGGCCTGAGACCTTTTGTCCCTAAGGGGGCTTATTATGTTTTGGTTGATGCTTCAAATTTTCCCGGGAAAACCAATAAAGATAAAGCCATGTTCTGCGTAAGAAAGACGCCTATCGCTTCGGTTCCGGGAGAAGCTTTTTATCATGATCATAGCGGCAAAAACATATTACGATTTTGCTTTGCCAAAAAAGATCCCGTATTGGATGAGGTTTGTAAAAGATTAATAAAATGCAAAAAAGATTGGGCAGTATGAATAAGAAATAAGGCTTTGTTGAAGTAGCCCACAAACACCCCAACTTTTTCAATACAGGTCATACTTTTTCAACACGAGAGACCTATTCAAAAAAGCCTATGAATAAGAAAATTAGTTTTGCCGGCCCCTGGATTACTCAGAAAGAAATAGACTATGTTATTGATGCTGCAAAAAACGGTTGGTATGAGACCTATGATATGCACGCTAAGAAGCTGGAAAACGCTGTAGCAAGTTATCTGGGAGTCAAGTATGGTATTGCGACTCATTCCTGTACACTGGCGCTGCATTTAGCCACTGCAGCTTTGGATCTTGGAGATACCGATGAGGTAATCTGTACTGATTTCAGCTGGGTTGCTACGGCTTACGCAATCAGTTATACCGGGGCCAAGCCGGTATTTGTAGATATCGATCCGGATTCATGGTGTATTGATCCGCAGGCAATAAAAAAAGCGATCACTAATAAAACCAAAGCGATTATGCTGGTGCATTCCTTTGGCCATCCGGCCCAAATGGATGAAATTATGAATATAGCGAAAGAATATGATTTACGGGTTATCGAAGATGCGGCGCCTTCTTTAGGGGCAGAGTTTAAGGGCCAAAAAACCGGAACTTTCGGGGATGTTGGATGTTTCAGTTTTCAAGGCGCAAAAATTGCCGTAAGCGGACAAGGCGGAATTTTTGTGACCAATGATGAAGCGATCTATAAAAAAGCATCGTTGCTGGCTTCGATGGGCAGGACGGATTCAAAAGCCGAATTTTGGTCGGATATGCTTGGGTACCAATATAAGATTGCCAATTTAACCGCAGCACTTGCCTTAGCTCAGGTAGAAAGAATCGAGGAATTAGTTGCTAAAAAAAGAGAAATCTTTAGCTGGTATTATGAACGGCTTAAGGATGCCCGGGGTTTAAAAATTATTAAAGAAAAGAAAGATTGTAAGAGTAATTATTGTTATCCTTCGATCCTTTTACAAGACGGCTTGTCTTTATCAAGAGATGAGGTACTAAAAAAATTAAAGGCTTTGAATATCCATTGCCGTCCGGGATTCCCGAGAATGAGCAGGTTCCCCGTTTTTGAAGCGAGGTATCCAAACCCCCAGGCAGAAAAAGTAGAAAAGCGGGGTATCTCTCTGCCTTCAGCAGGCAATTTAACTAGAGAAGATCTTGATTTCGTTTGTGATTCCTTGTTAGAGATAATTGAATAACCGAAATAAAGCTACTTTAGATGAAGAAAACTCTAAGTCAGTTAAGAAAAGAAATAGTCACAAGAGTTAAAGAATTCCGCAGGCTAGGCAAAGCGAGTGAGAAACTGGTCCCCAGAAAAACTCAAGTTAATTATGCGGCCGCGTATACAGTGAAGAGGAGTTAGAAATTGGCTGGTGCCTCTCTTGATTTTTGGCTAACGGCAGGTAGATATGCTGCGAAATTTGAGGCTAGGCTGGCAGATTATCTGCATACAAAATATTGCGCTTTGACCAATTCCGGTTCATCGCGAATCTCTTGGTAATCTCAGCTTTGACTTAGCCACTGTTAAAGAATCGTCAAATCTATAAAAGAATCGTCAACTAAAGAGCGGTGATAAGGTAATTACAAATCGTTTGAAGGAGAGAACCACGCTACCTGTCGTGGTTAACAAGGTGAGTGTCTTAAACTCATTCAGCTCCTGCACATATACATTGATACTATCCTACAAATTGAGCTGTTGAACCCTTTGCTGCATCTGCTGAACCCGTTCTCGTTCGAAAGCATTCTCCCGATGAAGGTCAGGTGTCGGGTTAAGCTCTCTCTTTAAGCAAGCTTAGTTAACAAAAGCTTAGGGGAGATCTCGCCGGGGGTATAGATCCAAAGTACAAGGTGTGAGGCACGACGCCCTATAGATGCCGTCGGTAAAGATTTGACGGATGAGTATTAGTAACCGAGCGGATAACATGGAGCGATTCCCGACGGCCGTCTAACGCACTACGTTCGGAAAAAAATGGCTTCCAGCGCCTCTACTTGTGCAGCTATTGCGCGTGAATGCCAGCGTATGCACAAAGGTCTAGTACTGCCAATCCATGATTTTGAGAGCATCTATACGTGCCGTATTAGTTTTGGCCGACGTCGAAAGAGCTCAACTTAAATGATGGAGCAAATAATAGAATATTTTAAAGCCCCCCAAGTGAAGGAATTGATTTTCCCTCGACTGGCAAGCTTTTAACCGCGGCCAAGCACTTGAAGTGTTCACTTGATATCATTGTGGCGCGTTACAATTACCAAGGCATACGATCAATTCTCACTTCGATATCGTTGAGTGTCAATTGTAGCTCAGCTCACGGCTTCCTGAATATACCACTGTTATCCAGATCAACATAGCGCACGGCTACGTTTGGGGCAAGTTCGTGCGAGAATGCAGATGAAAAGCGAGGTTTTGCAGTGTGACTTGGCGAGTTACAACGAGTCAAATATCACGTCGAATATAAATGATTCGCAACGTTGGATGCAATGAACAGGACAATTAACAGCAAAACACAGAATCAAGACGTCGATGACACATCAGAATATAGTCTGTTTAGAAATAACGTCACGGCCTGAGAAGCACTCTTTATTATGACGGTAGGTGCTGGCGTGCTTTCGTGGCGCGGTTATGTCACGGGTTACGCTACGGCCTTCACCCGAATCCCGAGCTGCATATTTTGGGTATGATCTTTTTTTCAGCGGGTATCGCGCAGAGCGGTTTTTTATTAATGGCGGTGATGTGATGACCGCTTTTCCCATGCTAGACTTTGTTTGAGTCTATGACATTAATAGCGTCGTTTTTTGTAGGCTGAACGCGCCTACAAATATTGAGGTCAGGCGAGTTTCGATAGGTCAGAGATGTCAATCATGATTCGAGAGTAATGGCGTCGACCAATAAATCGGGCAGATTTTAGAAGCTATCAAGAACCTGAATGTAGTTCTGGTAGTCAGCTTGAAGAGCTCTCTCATCTTGACTCTTAAAACTCGACTTGAACCGCGATATTACGCTATATAACCGTATGATTGAGTAATATAGTGGAGGGCTATATCTGTTAGTGTTAGCTAGAGCCAATATCATTTTAGATCGTAATTCGTCACCAAACTGATGACGTAGCAAAGATGCCGTTTCATTAGCGTAGTCAAAATCTCTGCATTTGACAGCTTTCGTTCCTTCCGAATAAATCACTCCTTTCAAATATTTTCCTAGGTGTTGTTTAACCTCAGATTTGACTTCTGGTGAAAGCCCTTCATCCGCGATTAGATTATTGATTACTTTAGAAAAACCTGAGATGAGCACGGGATTTGGTTTAGGGCTCCATTGTACTGAATAGGACGAAGGGTTCATTACGTAAATAGCGCTTGGAGTTCTTGTAAGTACGATTGGATGGTGAGCTGCAATGCGAAACAAGTAGTCTATATCAGTGGCGTAATCAGCCTCTTCATCAAAAGTGCCTACTTCTGTCTGTATTACCTCTCTACGAATGAGTACGGACGTCCACGTTAGATGATGTCTTATGATTTCTAGTAGCGAATCAGGTGGCGCCAAATATCCTTCTCTCGATCCTGGAGGCGAGATGGCTTTGATCTCCCGATCTTGCACAATCAGACACAAGCCAGCAGAGAGCATTGCCGTTGGATACCGATTAAAAGCGCTTAATGTCGTCTCTAAAAAGTTAGGTAAGAGTATATCATCATCACACAGAAATGAAAAAAATGGCGTATTAACACGTTCTAACGCAAATATACAATTCTTCACTACCCCAATGTTTTCCGCGTGACAAAAATATTTAATACGTGCATCTTTTTGCATCAGGACTTTCATAATTTCACGTGTTTCATCACCTGAAGCATTGTCATATACACATATTTGAAAATCCTGATATGTTTGATCTAAGACGCTATTAATAGCACGCCTCAACAACCTTGGTCGTTTATAAGTGGGTATAATGACAGTAACTGCTGGTTCTTTAAAGTTCATGCTTCTACCGCGCATAGTTTCCGTTCTAGCTAGTCCAATTATGAACAGGATAATGCAACACTTATCTTAATTATATGCGCTCAACTTCGCTAGTTGGCTCCTGCTCTTGTCTTTGATTTGGAGCGCTCGTTGTTAGTGCTGACGTTCCTGAGTACCTCTGGCGCAAGCAGTAAACCTAGTTCAGAAACTTCGGTCCGATTATAGTTCCACGTGTGAATTGATGTCTCGTATTTCAAATGCGGGGTTTTCCTTTTGTCGAAAAGGTAACCATCAAGTTAATTACCTTTTTTTGACATTAGATTCATTCAGAGCACTACCCCCAAATTCTCCACGGAGGATTAGGCGACGCCCAGATCGCATTGATCTGCTCCAGCTCCCTATATGTATCAACGCATTGCCAGAATCCGTAATGTTTGTATATCATAAGTTGCCCATCGGACGCTAAATTCATTAGCGGCTCTCTTTCAAGAAAACAGTGCTCATCTTCAGACAAATATTTGAAGAATTGTTTATCAAAGACAAAATAGCCCCCATTTATCAGTCCTTCTTTTGTTTGAGGTTTCTCTGAAAACTCAACGACTTGATTACCGTCTAAAATGAACTCACCAAACCTAGAGGAGGGGTGCACACCTGTTATCGTACCGATTTTCCCATGTGACTTATGATAATCCACTAGATTTTGAAGGTTGATACTAGCAACCCCGTCTCCATATGTAAGCATAAAACAATCATCCGTAATGTACTTTTCAATTTTTTTGACTCTCGTCCCTGTTTCTGCCTCTTCACCCGTCTCTGCGAACGTGATAGTCCAATCTGTTTCTGAATGATCATTATGAAATGTAAGATTGCGGGGATCGCCTAATCTTATGGTAAAATCATTAGTTTTTATTTTGTAATTCAAGAAATACTCCTTTATCATCTCACCTTTATAACCCAAACAAATAACAAAGTCGTTAAAGCCATAGCTTGAATAAGTCTTCATGATGTGCCATAGAATTGGTTTATTTCCTATTCGAACCATTGGCTTCGGTCTGAATTCTGTTTCTTCGCGTAAACGCGTTCCCTTTCCTCCACACAAGATTACGGTTTTCATTTTGGTCGCCAGCCTGTCCAGTATGCTTTGATACTTAGTGTTCGCTCAAGGTTGATGATGTGTTTTAGTCTTAGGCTTCGTTTTTTTTAAGGCACTCGAATTTTTGTCGCAGATTAACGATTATGCTGTTTTCGTTACAACTTATAAAGTATGCTCGGCGCTTCTTGGGCCCATTTTCCCACCGAAAAGATGTTGCGTTACTCGACGAAGATTTGCGTTGCAGCTGACGCATTTCTATGTCGTCGTAACGACTGCCTGATGAAATTGTAGTCTTAATCAGATCCTCTATTACGCGCCACCTCGTATTGTTTTTTTATGCACGACTCGCAGTCCGTCAAGGAATCCCTTTACTCCCTCCGAGTTGCGGTGTACTATGGCGTTTTCGAGCTCAAACAAAAAAGTGCCGAGCACTGACATGTTATAAGCAAAGCGGTTTCTCAGTGCGTGCGGGAAGTTTTTCTCAAACAGATAGTGGTGATTCTCAATCCTCATCTTGCTGTATGCATAGTTAGCCCCCTTTGAGCTTTTCGAGTGGTGAATTACTTTGGCCTTCGGGTTGAAGATGTTCTTGTACTTACGTGACACTCGGACAGAGAAATCATCGTCTTCTCCCCACGAGTATCCTTTCAAGTTCTCATCAAACCTAAATTCGTCCCAGACTTCTCTGGAATACGCTGTATACCCGCCTGGAGCCCCCTCCGTCTCAGAAACGTTAGCACCAGGATTTGAAGGCGCGGGATAAGTCGAATATCCCGAAAGCCGAAATTTTCCGGTTGTTGACGGTTTCTGCAAAAAAAACAGCGTTCGAATCAAGGTATTTATCCGTGTTTTGAGTGCCACGGTGATTGAATAAGCGAAGGAGCCTTTTTTGCGTACATTATTTTTGCCTTCGTTTGGAGGGATCTGGTTCCCGTACACGCACCCGATTCGATTAAAATCGGTATTGTTGAAAACGTTCAGGATTTCCTTGACGTAGTCTTCTTTCAAAATGATGTCATCATCTAAAACTAGCACAATGTCGCCAGAACTCTTCTGGATGCCGATATTTTTTTGGTGTGTAAGGCCCGCCACCGAACGGATATATTCGATCCTGATTTCTCCGCTAGAATTGTTGTTGACTAACGCTTCTAATCCGTCTTCGTCGCTTGCGTCAACAATTACTATCTCGGCGGGTCGAGATGATTGATTCTCGACCGAACTAATAGCTTTAAGCACGTCATGAGGTCTGTTTTTTGTAGGGATTACTACTGATATTGCGTCGCTATATCGGACGCGCTGTGTGACTTGATGCGGTGCGTTCCCTGCATTTTCCGAGCTGGCGTTTGAGGTGCGCGTTGTCATATCCGGGACTTTGGCAGCTTTGATTTGAGAGTTAAGGCAGCTTAATTCCTTTTCAAGAACCAGTGTTATATAAGTTTGCTGTATCTTTCGGTAGACGCGCTGCTTGCGTGGGAGAGATTAGTGACATCTAGGAAGCCTGCAGAAACGCCAAAGTCGGGCGTACGGGCGACAATCGGACTCAACCAGCACAGGAGCTGTCTTTTCTTTGATAAGCATTCGCATCCGGATGATATAGCGAACATATCTTGAGATCTTTGACCAGTCGGGGTGGCACTTATTGTATGCGTAACGCGCTCCAAACATGGATGCAGCCGTCCAACTGATACGTAGCTCGAAAAAGACGCTTCGAAATTGAGTTTGCCTTTTCACGTCTTCTGTGCAGGAAGCAGCTCAGCGTAAGGGATCGACCCTACTATTGTTGACCTAATGAGTCTGCGTCTATAAGCACAAACCTCAAAAGGTGCGGCATCATGACATTAAAAGCCCAAGTGAATCGTTTCAATAGGGCCCTATTAAGCTAGCATCATCGACCTATGAATCTAAGAAAGGAAGACAAAGCTACAGAGCACCTGCGATAACGACTCGTGCTAAAGAGGAATTGCTGCTTTACTCTGTAAGGAAGCGACTGATGAAGAAACTAGCGTTATTTGCGCTTCGGTTCGCATAAGCGCATATGCGCACACATTGTGAAGTGGAAGAAATAAAACACGGAAGTCAGCCTGTAAGCCAAAGTTCAACAGCGACGGTCAAGCCGATCATAATAAATGAAGCTTGAATTGATCTAAAGCTAGCTCGCGCGATAACAATGCGATGAAGCAAAATCAGCGAAAAAAAAGGAGCATAATGCTATTTGCAGGACGTCTGGCCGAAGCTGGGGGAGCTGAAAGATTATTACTTGAAGAAGCAGTATATTTCAAAAAGAGCGGATTAGATGTCTCTGTTTTAACGTTTAAACTCAATGAACAAGTGCTATTTAATAACACATATCCTGCAATTATCGAGCAAGTGGGACGCACGACAGCACGAACGACTCTTCACAAATGCATTCAGTTCTTCAGCAACGTCATATCTTTGCGGGCGAAAATACGCATCATTGATCCGGACGTGATTCTAGCGACAAGCGCTATTGATTGTGCCACATTATATCTTGCAACATTGTTGTCGACAAAACGCTGGGCAACCCACATCCATGGAACGAAGTTTTGGTTCGCTTCTGACTTAACCAAGTTCGCGCTGATTCATAAGAAGGTTTTCAACACGATACGGGATTCAGTCATTGGGCACAAAGAATTTATCCCAGCGGAACCTCCACAATTAAACCCAATAAAACGAGTATTGATTGAGATCTTCGCACTTATTGAATACTTCGGCGTCAGAAAATCTACGGTTATTTTTGTCCTCTCAAATCAAATGAAATGGGAGGTACGGCAACTTTATAAAAAAGACGCGATCGTTTTGAAAGGCGCCTACCCCAACAAGTTATTGAATTACAAGCCTAAGATAGATATCAAAAAGCAACTACACATAGATGGGAGGATGATTTTAAACGTAAATAGATTAGATCTCAGGAAAAGGGTCGACGTTCTGATACGGTCTTTTGAATCAATTTACGACAAACACGATGATGTGACACTCGTTATCGGTGGCACGGGTCCCGATGCAGAAAGACTGCACAGCTTGGCAGCGGAATTAGACATTCAAGCCAGGGTTAAGTTTGTAGGCTTCATTGAGGAAGCACATCTGTGGGACTGGCTTGCGTCGTGCGATGTTTTCGTTCATCCAAATTGGGCCGAATTTGCAATTGCAGCGTTGGAACCACTTGCTTTGCAAAAAAAAGTTGTTTGGTCAACTGAAATGGAGATGGACGATATCCTGTCGAAAAATCCACACATATTCATCGCAAATCCGACTGTTGATGGCTTTGCCAGCGCTATAGAATTGGCGTTAGATTCTGATGTGAGAGAGACATATGATATGTCTGCATATACTTGGGAGGTGTATTGCGAAAAGATAAAGCATTACTTGGGCTTATCGTCTTAGTTTGCTCATAATTAATGTAGTCAGCTCTCCACTTTGGTACAGGTATCACAACTTAGGCCTTCTCTGCGGTAGTGTTAGGAGTCGTAACCTCTTATAGTTCATAAGGTTGAAATCCAATCAACGTATTTCTGCAAGCCTTCTTCAATTTGGCTACGCGGTTGCCACCTTAATAGGTTTTGAGTTTTTTGTGTATCCGCTAACGTATCTTGGACATCTCCCCGCTGCTTTTCAACATATTGAACATTTGCCTCTTGATCCAGAAGATTTTCGAGTAAACTGATGAGCTGCTCGACGCTAATACGGCTCCCGCCTCCTATGTTGAAACACCCCCACGTCATGTCACTCTCGGCAGCTAACATGTTAGCCTCGACAACGTCGTCGACGAAGGTAAAATCTCGAGTTTGTGTTCCGTCACCGTATATGGATATCCTTTCTTTTTTTAGTATAGACTGAGTAAACTTATGGATAGCCATATCTGGCCGTTGTCTTGGCCCATACACGGTAAAGTATCTAAGAGATATAGTCGGAACTGAGTAGTTTCTGCAATACAGGTAACAAAGATGTTCAGCCGCTAGTTTTGTAACCCCATACGGGGATATGGGTAGTGGCACAGAATCTTCACTCATCGGGAGTGGTGCGTCCCCATATACAGATGAAGAGGAGGAATAGACGAGTTTAGTTATGTGTGCAGATTTATACGCTTCTAATAGCTTTTGCGTAGCTTCGACATTATCATGAACGTAGTATTGGAAGTCCTTGCCCCATGAAGCCCTGACTCCTGGCTGTCCGGCTAGGTGAAATACCCAGTCGACAGCTGGGAACTCATCTATATCTAAGATATCTGCTTTAACCAACTTAAAATTCGGATCTTTCAAAGCCTGCGCCAGATTACGCTCTTTTAAATAGGGTGGATAGTAGTCAGTGAACCGGTCTATCCCGATTACGTCTTGGCCTGCACGGAGTAATCGTTCCACTAGATGTGAGCCTATGAAGCCAGCGCACCCTGTCACTAAAGCTCGTACCATAGTACCCTTTATGTTCTTTTGTTGTGTTCGGCCGGGGTCGGCGACCCAAACTTCTTGTTGGTAGTTCAAACCTTTTGTGATTTCTGCACAACCGCTATTTTAAAACATTAGGAGGCGCACATGTTCTATACAACCAATAGCAGTTGTGCTGGAAATTTATCCCCAATTCTCTTGTAATTATTGAATTAAAGTGGATGGTGCGACTTGACTCACTTGAAGTTCCGCCTCATTATTTGCTGAGATAGCACTGCTTCGCTCATTTAATGTGCGAAAACTACCGAATTGATTTTTAGTGGAGAGTCGGTCAGACTCACCATTTGTGATGCTGTGTTAGATATAGTTTGGTTTGACTCTTTAGCACTCTTCGAGCGTCGTCCTGTTTGCTCATTGTTAAAAAACACCGATGGATTTATACAACTCTCTGAAATGTGTTCTTGAATGTCTAGTTCCTTTTTTATTTTCATGATCTGATCATAAACCCATTTGTCTTTCGCCGGCGTGCTCGTCAAGCACGGTAAGCTATTTGAACTGAGGTAAGCGCAGATCACCACCCCTTCATTAAAAGGAGCCACAGGCTTCGACGATTGAAAAACATCGTGGACGCTTATAAAACTAATATGGCTCACCTTAGGAAAAATCTTCTGTATGTACCTGCGCGCGAAATCTGCCGTATGATTGGTGTCAATGCGTGGAAGCGTAAACGCGAATTGCGCGCGAAACAGAAAGCGAGCTGTCGTAGCGCAAATAAGCTGTTAGAGCGTTAGAACATCCCACTAGGCCGGTCGATTTCCTATAATTAGGGTTAATCGTGGTCTTTTGCGGGGTTATGTCTATAGATACGATTTATGGCCCCGAGTGCGAGAGGAAATATAGAAAAATGAAAGATGAAGTATGCTATAGGATGGACCCAATCCTAGAAATCAATGGAAACCGAAAAAAGAAATAAGGAGTAAGGAGCTACGGAGAAGGCAAGAGGAACTATGCATGCTTCGCCGCCAAAGGGTAACGGTTTACATACGGGCGAAAATACGGCGCCCAGCTTTGTTATATCGGTTAAAAAACGCGACGAGAATCGTTTGTCTCGGCGACAGCATAACGGCGGGCGGCTACGGTACGCCACTCGTTACACCGTGGCCGAAGGCGCTAGCCACTAAACTCGGCTCCTCGTTTTCAGTGATAAACAAGGGGATCGGAGGCAACACTACAGCACAAATGCTCGCGCGAGTAAGTAGTGACGTGATAAACATTGTCCCACGTTATTGTATCGTCATTGGTGGCATGAATGACGTTTGGATCGGGTCTCCGTCTCTCAGCGGCATAGAGAGCAACCTATCTGCGATATACGCAACGATCTGCAACGCGGGCATCACGCTTGTTACAGCGACGATAACTCCGCCAAATTGTGTACCCGAGGGAACGAGGGAACGCGGACAGGAGGCCGTCGATCTCAATGCTTGGATTGTAGAATACTCCGAGGAGCACAATGTCGAGAACGTTGATTTTTATTCGCTACTCAACGACCCACACAAACCTACGTACATCAATCCGGCTCTCGCACAACCCGGCCTAGACATGCACCCGAACACGGCGGGACACGCGATTATGGCCGAGGCAGCTTTTGAAAAATTGCGGGGGATTAGCTCCATTCATTGACGGGAAACCCCTAAAGTTATCTTGATCAACTCAATTTTAGAAACCGAGGGCGTTATAACCTCCGTTACGGAAAATTACGTCTTTTCAAGAATTACGACGGCACCCACGTACATTAAATAAAACGAATTTGCGATATTAAAATACCTTCTGGGGTCCAAAAACCACACACCTTGTGGGTAATTTCGTAACGTTGAAAAAAGAACGGCATACATGGGCCTGTTAATCGAAACGAGCTATGCGCTGTCCAATTACGGAACCGCTTTGTAAACACGTTCGTTCTAGTTTTTCACGTTCGTTATTTTTTGGGGTTTTCCACATTTATGGGCGTCAGAAACTGAAAAAACTATTGGCGAGTGTGCATATAAACTAATAACTTATGAGATATACAAAATAAAGGAACGATACAGATGCGAGTAATAACTATCTAAATGCTATTTTACACTGCTTCTGGATATAGTTCCCAAGAATGAACTGCTGGCTTGTAGCGATACATGACAGCAAATTCGTTTCCTCCACGTAGGCCGGCCCATATCTCGTTGAACCCGGACTCGGTCCACCCTGCCACCAAATCAGGGCGCAGGGTATACGCCGTTCCATAATCACGCCCATTCCCTCAGCTCGCTCGGTGTAGTAGCTACTATAATCAACGGGTGGCGTTGGCGTCGAAGTGGGCGTTACCATAGGCGTTGATGTCGGTGATGATGTAGTAAGGAAGTTTATCGTGCAACCGGCCACAGAGAGCATAGCTCCAAGCACGTTAGAAAAGATCAAGCGAGCGGAGTTAGCGTAGCTTTTTAGAAGAACCCACCACTTTTGCGGGCACCCCAACCGCTACACAGCTTTCTGGAATATCTTCCACTACTACAGCATTCGCGCCGATAACTACATCCTTTCCTATTGAGACTGGTCCGATAATCTTCGCTCCTGCGCTTAGTCTGACGTTATCTCCTACAATAGGATAGCTTCTGCCTTCTCTTTCTTTGTTCCACGTTGATCCGATCGTAACTCCCTGCCATATCCCCACGTTTTTCCCGATCACCGAATCACCAATGACTACGCCCTGACCGTGGTGGATGTGCATTCCTGACCCAATTTCCGCCTTAAAAGAGATATCTATCATGCTCAGCACGGCTTTTAGGGACAAAGCGATACCAAGTAGGGGTCTATTTTTTGTCAAATACGCGTAATGTCCAAGTCTATAAATCAACATGGCCCTAAAACCCCTATGGACGATAGTAGATCTAATCAATAGAAAGGCAGTGAGCAAAGATGAATGTTTCTTGTGCGCGTAACGCTCCGCATTATATACGTTGAGATCGCTTATTACGTTGCCTTTGAGCTCTCCAAATGCAGTCATTAAGACCTCCAAGTGCTGCAAAGCTTAAAGGTGTAAACCATCTAATGACTCTAGGTAAGGCCAGATTGTCTAACTATACAAATCGCATTTCGAACCCACATCTAGCCTTACGCTTTCACCTCTCTGCTCTTATTACTTTTCAGACAGCGACAATGCGGCAGGAGAACTAAACCTCTTTGTGTTTTAGAAGTGAGCGCGCTGCTTACTGCTTTCTGTATAGACATCATCGTTGAATTTATAGGCACTGCTTTTCCGGAAGGGAATCATTAGCACATGAAACGTTGGTCGCAACAAAGTAGCTCTTACGAGCTGACATCTAAGAAGTAACTCGAGGCAATAGCGTTATTACCTGAAGCATAAGGAGCCTTCTTGTTAAATGAGAGAGTAGCAATTCGGTGAAAGTCGATTCTCTGCTCAATCGGCCCAAAACAATTGCTCAGTAAAGCAAGGTAGCCCATACACATAGTTTAAGGGCTCAGGGCCCGATAGCCCTTACTTCTTCCGAGCTATGACGGCCATATTCCAGTCGTTTTCCGTGAGCTCTCCTTCAAGTTCCATAAATGGGTGCATCCCGACGGCCTGATACCCAGTTTTTGTGAGCATAAACTGGAGTTCCTGAGTGAAAAAGAAGCGCACATTATGCGTCTCCTGAAAGTGATCAAGAAGAACGGCATTCTCGATATGCAGCACATCGTGAGTGTCCTTGACGGTGTGCGTCAGTATGTCGAGAGCGCGCCCAGTGAAACGCAGAACCTTCCCCGCCCCGTCGTCAGTGACGAGTATCTTGTCTTGCGGCTTGAGAGCGAGCACTGCGGGCCCAAACCACGCGTCAAAAATAAGGAGCCCGTCTGGGTTAAGGTGCTTAGCAGCGTTACGCAACGCACTCTCGAGGGCTTCATTAGTCGTCTGGTAACCCATCACGGCGAACATGGCGATAGCGACATCAAAGCGCTTACGGAGGTCAATCGTGCAGATATCGCCTTTCTGCAATTCCACTGAAACCCCCTTTTGCCTCTTTTTTTCTTCAGCGATGGCGAGCATCTTATCTGAACTGTCTACTCCAGTAACGCGGTACCCCTTCTCTGCGAGCAAAACCGCGTGCCCACCGGTCCCGCATCCTAGATCAAGGATCGTCTTTGTCTCGCCCACAGCGTGTTTCTTGATCAGGGCATCCACGTACGCGACTTCCCCCGTATAATTCTTGTTGCGGTAGAAAAGGTCGTAGTACTGTGCATACCGTTCAAATACTTCCATTGCCACCCTCCTGAACGATGTCATGGACGGCGTCGCAAACCACATCGATCTGTGACCTCGTGAGCGTGAGACCAGACGGCAGATAGAGCCCCTGTTTGTGCGCCTGGTCAGTGTGCGGGAACGGCTCCTCCGCAAGGATGCCTTGCTTCCGAAGAACGGGCTGCGCGTGCAATCCGAGGAAAAACGGGCGAGTGCCGATGCCCTTATCTTTGAGATGCCGCATCATCGATTCTGCGTCCGCGCCCAGCGCTTCGTCGAGCTGAATCGCATACATCCAGTAGACAGGCCTTGCGTTTGGGGGCTCTGCCTGAAAATGCACGCCAGGTACGGATGACAGCCGCTCCTTATAGTAGCTCGCAAACGATCGTCTAAGCGCAATAGTCTCCTCTATCCGTTCGAGCTGTGCAACACCGACAGCGGCCTGTAGATTCGACATGCGAAAGTTGTAGCAAAGCTCAGTGTGATAGAAGCGCTTCTCTGCGTGAAAACAGAGGTTCCGATATGAAACCACCCGCGCAGCGATAGACGGATCGTTGCTCACCACCATGCCCCCTTCACCGGTCGTCACGATCTTGTTAGCATAAAATGAAAAACAGGCCGCGTCACTCATGTTGCCGCACTTCAACCAGCGATCCCCCTTTACCCTGCTGAAATACTCCGCGCCGTGTGCTTCAGCGGCATCCTCGACGATCTTCAGATCGTGGTCCGAGGCGCACTCAAAGAGAGGATCCATATCAACGGGAAGCCCGTAGATGTGGACGGGCATAATAGCCCTCGTTCTCGACGTGATCTTGGCTTCAAGCTGCGTGGGGTCCATATTCCACGTCGCCGGATCGATGTCGACGAGCACCGGTCGTGCGCCCAAGCGTAGCGCGGCAATGGCACACGAGATAATAGTCAAAGAGGGCATGATAATCTCATCGCCCTTTCGTACACTGATTCCATAGAGGGCAGCTTCAAGTGCGGCGGTGCCATTGCACACCGCCACACCCTGCTGAGTACCGATATAGTGCGAAAACCGCTCTTCAAATTCGGTGACAAAGGGCCCCTCTGATGAGACCCACCCGCTGTCGATGCACTCGGCAAGAAGCTCCTTTTCGCGGTCTCCAAGCAGCGGTTCGTACACTGGAATCAAGCACGTTCACCCACAGCCCGTGTTTATCTATCAGTCGAAGGAGTGAACCGCGTCTTGTCGTTATCTCCGACGTAGGGCCCCTGTTTTACCTCAATCATTTCGGTTGGCTCGAGCATCGTAAAGCCGTGCCCACCTGAGGCCAAGAGAATGACGTCGCCCGCTTCCAGTACCGTATTGGCGATAAACGTCCGCTTCGAATCATAGAGGTCAACCTTGACCCTCCCTTTTCGGACTAAGAGCACCTCTTGGGTCAGTTGGACTTCGCGATTGACGCGGTTGTGTATGTGGGGCGGAATGACCGTGCCTTTTTGGTGGTACATATACCCAAGCTGCTGCGAGAAATTACCTGGCGTGAAGAATTCTACGCCATCCTTTCCGTAACGCGAGCCGATAACGAGTGCGATCAGTTCATCGTTTTCATCATAGAACTTTTCTAACATAGTCGACCTGGAGTTTCTTGAGGAGAGGTCAAACAATCTTTTCTTTTTAATAACATATTGGGGATCACTCTCGGTGCAACCGCACCATCGCCAGTCTCGCTTCCAAAAACCGGAGGCCTTTCGAACCGGCGCCTGCCTTTTCTGCGATCTTGCATTATCGACGCTGCGAGAACACCGAGGAACTCAGATCATGCAAATAAGACGCGAACAGCAACAAGCTGCGATTGAAGCATTATTCCATATCCCCCTTTGGTCCCGAAACCTTCTCAATTAGGTATCGGCCTATTTCATGGCTTAAGTCTTCCCTTTCCAGTGCGAAATCAATAACTGCTTTTATGTAGCCAATCTTGTCTCCCGTGTCGTATCGCTTTCCTTCGATCACGTGAGCGTAGACGTCGCGCTCACGCAGGAGCAATCTAATCGCATCAGTGAGTTGTACCTCGTCTTGTGTGGAACGAGAAACCCGCTTGATACAATCAAAGAGATCTGGTGTCATAATGTACCGTCCGACGATGCCCATGCGCGAGGGGGCTTCCAGCGGTTTAGGCTTCTCAACGAGGTCGCTCACGCGGTAAAGTGACTCGGTGACCCTTTCCCCTTTTACGATGCCATATTGAGGTACCCTATCTCGTGATACGTTCTCAACGGCAATCAACGGGCACTCGTACGTCGCGAACAGGTTTGCAAGTTGCCTCATGCACGGGGTGTTTGACTTTATGATGTCATCGCCGAGCAATATGGCAAAGGGGTCAGCTCCAATGTGTTTCTCTGCCTTTAAAACAGCATCTCCAAGGCCTTTTGGCTCTTTTTGCCGAATATAATGGATGTCAGCCAAAGTGGAGATTGCTCTTATTTCTTCGAGCTCATCACGCTTGTCGTTCTGAGCTAAATGGTTTTCAAGCTCTGGAGAGAAATCGAAGTAATCTTCTATCGTCCGCTTGCCTCGTCCGGTAATGATGATGATATCGTCTATGCCAGATGATATCGCCTCTTCGACGACAAATTGTATGACAGGCTTGTCCACAATAGGCAGCATTTCTTTAGGCTGGACTTTCGTCGCAGGGAGAAAGCGCGTACCTAACCCCGCTGCGGGTATCACTGCTTTTTTAATCATTATTCTCTTTCGCATCGCAGGAGGTCGTTGCAAGTACTGATCGTCTGACGGCGGAACACGTCGCGCGCCGCGTGAACGTTGCGCGACGTGGATTAAACTCTTCCCGCGGGCATATCATCAAATATCTCTGACTACTTCAAATATCTCTGACTACTTCCGCTGCCAGCGCCAGAGGACACAAGGAGCAACTACAAAAAAAAGCTTTGTGGTTCCGTGCAGCTTCGCACTTTGGCGTGCACTACTCAGGATGAGTCCTTTAAAGGCTTTGATTTGTTCTGCAATCGGCTCCGATAAAAGGTTAATCCTTTAGATGCGAGGATCAACATCACGACTTGAGGCGCTGATCGTCTTGCCGAATGCCAACCCCCCGCAAAGAACAAGACATAGAGGTGATATCTGCAGAAAAACGAGACGCTTCTTGTTGTGCAGTGCTGCCTTTATATCACCTTGAGCACACCTACGGCGTGCGCACCGGACGATCGCTCTTTTTTCTACCTTCTTAGGAAACCTGGCGTCGCGCAAACACAACTTTTAAATGAATGACAGCACACGAAAACGCAGTGCAGCGCATATCAATCGTCGGAACCGGGTACGTTGGCCTCAGCTCTGCCGCATGCTTTGCGTCGAAGGGTTACGACGTAATCGCATCCACGCGCAACGAAGATAAGGTGCGCATCATCAATGCAAAGCGGGCCCCTTTTCACGAACCAGGACTGGATGAAGCGGTGCGAACAGGCATCGAATCGGGACACTTACGTGCTGAGATTAGTCGTTCTGAGGCAGTGCGTCAAACTGAGGTCACGTTTCTCACCGTAGGCACGCCGGAGAAAGCTGACGGAACGATCGACCTGCGTTTCGTCATCAGTGCAAGTGAGGACATCGGGCGTGCATTAAAACGTAAGAAAGCCTACCACCTCGTTGTGGTCAAGAGCACCGTAACGCCCGGCACAGTGCGGGGCCCCATCAAAGCCGCTCTTGAGGAAGCCTCGGGACTTGTTGCCGGGCGTGATTTTGGCCTTTGCATGAATCCGGAATTCCTCAAGCAAGGATCAGCAATTCGGGACATGTTGAACCCCGATCGTGTGATAATTGGGGAATATGATAAACGGTCGGGCCAACGGCTGGCAGATCTGCTTGAGGGTTTTTATGGGCCGGGCATCCCCTTACTAAGGATGAGCCTTGAATCGGCAGAGATGGTCAAATACGCGAGTAACACCTTTCTTGCGATGAAGATCTCCTATGCAAATGAAATGGCACGTATTTGTGAGCAGGTCCCGGGCGTCGATGTATCTAAGGTGATGGCAGGCGTGGGACTGGACGAGAGGATCAACCCCAAATTCCTCAATGCCGGGGCGGGGTTTGGGGGCTCATGCCTGCCTAAAGATACAAAAGCGTTATGCAAGTTCGCTGAGGCACGGGGCTATTCAGCGCCTTTGCTGAGGGCGACGCTGGCGGTAAATCAAGCGCAAGCCTCCCACGTCGCCCAGCTCGCTCTTGCAACGCTCGGGGAACCACGGGACAAGAAAGTGGCCCTCCTCGGCCTCGCTTTCAAGCCCGATACCGATGACCTGCGTGAGGCCCCACCCCTCACAGTTGCCCGCACACTCTTGAAGGCGGGCGCGCACGTCAGCGCGTTCGATCCCGTGGTCAAGCAAGTGAGTCAGACCGGCTTTGAAGGGCTTGAGTATCCACCCTCAATTGCAGAATGCCTTGATGGAGCGCACTGTTGTATTATTTTGACCGAGTGGGGGCAGTTTAAGCAGCTGACACCTGATGATTTCGTTCAATCCATGGCGACACCAGTGGTGATCGACGCTCGGCGTATTTTTGATCCCCACGAGTTTGGGAATCGCCTCACGTTTCTCGCAGTTGGCCTAGGACGCGATTTAGAGGTCGGCCTCACGTCTATAGGCGACAAAGACGAATGAATACGACGTGCGTGCAACTATTCGCCTCCGTTGTAGCACTCCTCGCGTCGCCCCGTTTCTGTGCATCGGCCGCTTTCTTTTTGGACGAGGTCATCCAACCTTTTTTCCAGTCGTCCGAGCGTATCATCAATCGATTACGCCACAGAAACGTAGTGAGCCGTCCACGTCGCGAAACTATTTGATCCCTGCGCCTTGGTCACGGCCGGTGGTAAACAACGACCGTTCCATCGACATAGCGCGTGCACAAATGAAAATCGAGCAGGTGCGGCTGCTGGGTCCGGACTGAGGCTTTTCTGCTGACCGAGGGTATTGCTTCCACGTTTTGCGCGGCGGCTAGGAGTATCTTCCATTACCCCAGTTTTTCGACGCCAGCAGCGGCAGGAAGTGGGTAGCAGACATTTTTATAGGTAGCTTCACATCTAGTCATCAAAAGCTCCGACATCTAGTTGAACAGCAATGATTATCACCGAGACGCAGCGTTTTGTGTACAGTCTACTCGCGCTCACGTTTGTCACCATCGCTCTTTTGGTCCTCCTCAACGTCTACGCGCTCGAGATCTTTCTCATCCTCATTATCATTGAATTCCTCGTGCTCGTCGAACTTACCAAGCCCTCGGTGATCACTATGGCGTGGCGAAAGAATATCGCCATATTTGTCGTTATCTGCGTCATCGTGTTCGCCATCATCCTCTATCAAAGAACAGTGACGATACTGCGATGAAGCGGGTAGTTTATATGGGGCCGTACGGGTATCGCTGACTCAGGTTTGCCGCTACACATCATTCTACTGCATACGGGGAGCTCTTCGACTACACTGCAACGCGGAGGCTTGGCGCCACGGAGTCTATTCGGCATATTTGCCGGCAAGCTACCAGTTGTGAGTGCGGTGAAGCAGTAGCTTTCCGCTGCATTGTGCCGTTCGACAGTCATTTCTGTCGTGGGCGGGGCAGGTACTGCAATGGTGTGGAGCATTCTGACTGCTGCGCTGGATGCGCTTGTGGTAAGTGCGGTTAACGGGACGTGAACGGGTTCGCCAGTAGTCGACTCTTGATCATGAGTGACGCAGCTGTGTCGTCTGTGGTAGCAGTAACGAGTGGAAGGGGCGATCTCTTCCGCAGTTCTGCTCAACAGTGCGAGGTCGCAGTTGGGCGATTTTGTCTCTCGCGAGCAGATTTTGCAGTTGCTCGCAATGCCTTTTTTGCCGTGCACTGGGTTCGCTCCGACCGTCCGGAAAGCTTCCCTCGCTTGCCAATGTGCCTTGTCTTTTCCGTACCACGTTAAGTACTGGAGTGGGGGTCTCGTTTTCGTAGCGGGCAAAGGAGTGAAGTAGTGGGCACGTACTGCGCGTGGTGTAGGCGGTGATGCTTTGCGTTACATCACGCGCAGCTTCAGAAGGGTACTTCTTGCGTATCGTTTAAATAGTTGAAATTATCCCTATTACGTGGCTTTTGGGAGATTGAGCAGTTTGACGCTACTGAACTGAGCAACCGACAACAAATCGGTCGTCGTGGGGAACACCCCCTCTCGCTCCTCGCGTGGGCGCTGTTTGGTGCGCGCATCAGCGACGTGTGCACGTGGTTCTGGGCGTACCGCAGCGACGCAATCCGGCGCTTGGAGCTCGAAGCGAGCGGCTTTGAAATCGAAGCAGATATGTTTACCGAATGCGCGAGGAACGGCTTGCGCATCGCGGAACTCCCGATCACCTACCGCGCTCGAGCGGATGAACCAATCGTCACTGAGGGACGGCGCGAAAATAGGTCTGTTTTTGTGCAATGACGGTTGCAACGGACACACAGGAATAGCAGCCCCGGCGAATCGGAAAAAACTGAGCGGTTTTAATAGCTACTTGCTGCATTCGAATGCAATACGAGGCGCGTCGCTCGCACTGAAGCCGCAACTGACCCTCGGCAAGTAGCTGGCGCAAAGCTGCTTGTGCGGTGCGTATGCCGAACCTGTCATTGGAGACCGGCGTCAAGTCTGGGAGGATACACATCGATGTACAGCGCGGAAAGACCATCGGGCCCGTGTCTTTGATCGGTAATTTTCAGAAGGGTTTTGACACGTTGTCGTGCTCTGGGATGTCTCGCGACGAGTTGATGTTCGTAAGCGTTACTTCTTCTCCCAATTCTCTTCAGGTCGGCTATTTCGACGAGCAGAAAGAGTCGGGAGGCCGTAGCGCCGACGATTCGATGGCAATACGGCTCACGTCGATGACAGCGCAAGGGGTGGGTTAGCTGCAGTGTACACGAGCTGTGCTGGTTGTGCCACTGTAGGAACCGAAAAGAGCACGTACATAGTGCTCGCGAAGCTCTCGTTGAGCGTACCGTTTTTGAGTGCTTGCGCGCCACAGCCCGTGTTGCAAACGGCGTAGTTGGCGTAATAGGCGGTGCCGTCACGCGCGACCAACACGAAATATCCGTAGGAAAAGGGAATTTTCGCGTGGCCCACGTTCGTGACGGTGACGTTGGCGACGAGATAGCGGCTCGCGGGAGGAGGGGTCAAGGAGTAGTTGTACACGCCGCTCTCTCGGTTAAACTCGATCCACACGCTGCTCGTCGCAGGATTTGACGTATCGCTAATCCCGTTTAGCCGCAGTGCGATCGTCCCGTCGCTCGCGGTCGTGCCGAGCGACGCGTGCACCGCCGAAGCCGGCACCGCATACGTGGCGACGTTGGATGGGGCGCTCGAAAGAAACGCGGCCGCTGCGAGCGCGACAACGACGAGACAAACGACGATTGCTAGTGCCGCGCCTTGTTCTGCGTTCACGAGTGACCCTCTACGTGTACACGACGCTGACGTGCGCGTCGCCGTCAAACACCTGATTCGAGCCGACGTTTTCAGCTCTGATCGTCGTTGCCCCTGAAGGGAGTTGTACGCTGGCGTTTAAGATGTAGCTGGTTATGCCCGCTTGCTTTTGAATGTTGAGCTCGTACTGGTGCCATATCCCCGTTCCGGAGACCACGTTCGGCAGTATGTAGGTGTAGGTAACGCTTCCGGTCGTGTTGGCGGACACAAGCATGCGCGACGAAAAGGCCGTGTAGCCGTCCCCGTTCGTCACCAGAGGACCCTTGAACGCCTGCGTGGTGTTCTGCACGGCGACGAGCTGAGCGCCCGGTGGAACGAGTGTGGTGGAGAACACGTCATAATTCCACCAGCACCCGTTTGTATACGTGAGCGTTAGCGTGGAGAGAGCCGACCCGTCTGAAAAGAGCTGCACGTGGTCGTCGATCGTCCGGGTCACGCCGAAATCTGCTTTCACCGTGCCTAACGTGGTGTCGACCACGGAGATAGAGTCCGTTGCAGGGGGTGTGCCCTCGCCCACGGCGTTGCCTACGGCGCTTCGGAACCAGAATCCCTGGTTCGGATAGACGAGCACGTGTCCTTCGTCTTCTAACGTTTGCAACGTGGCGTAGAGCGCCAGTTTCTGCGAAACGCTCGAATCGCGGATAAGCCGGGCGAGGTCGGACGTAAGCGTCGACACAAGGTCCGTGAGAAAGGGCTTCGCTCCTCCGGCCTCTGCGATCGCTGAGTAGTAGTGCAAACGGTCGGCCACGTTTCTACTCGTTATAACCCCGCCTGATGCCGTTATCGGACCAGTTACGTTCATAATCGCCGCGACCGCGGTGAGGTCAAGCGCGATTATGCCGTCTACCCTCTGTCCGGTCGCGTTATAAAAATCTGATTGCATCTTAGGAGCGAACGAGGCAAAATCGTATTGGACGTTTGAATCGGAGAGGCGGGCGCTTCCCACACCGAAGAACTGGGTGAAGCTTGCAGGTCCGTCGAGGTTGACGATCGGGTTCCACGTCGAATTGGTTGACGAGCTTACGTACTGGTATTGCAGGCGTGCAATGGTGCCGTCGTGCACGGTCAGCAGTCCCATGCACGCTATCCCCCCGCCGGTAGGTCTGATCTCCGAGTTGTCCTGCAAGATGATCAGGTACGTCTTGTCACCGAAGAATCCGGCAACGCTCAGCCCATCGACTGTCGGATAGAGGAGTGCTACTACCACAAGAATAACGGCAGCAAGCGCGATATATCGGACGATCTGGGCTCTATCAGGATCAGCCATGGTGATTTACGCTATGGTCACTTCTCTGTTATAACGTTGCCTTTGCAACCCCGACGCGCCGGAATCACGCGTGCGCTCAAATGCGGCGCTACAATGCGTTCTGACCTCTCTGATCGTGAGTGCCCGAAGCTTTCACGTTTCCTCGTAGCGTCTCGGCAGCATTCAGCCATAGGCGACTTTCGACGCAGCGGTGACCTAATTGTAGTGTCTTTGAGGGAGCCTAACGAGCCAAGGAGTACGCTTCCAGTCCTGCCCGTCGGCATGGCGAGGTCGCCTGATGGGTGCTTTGCCTTTTACGAGGGGGTGTTGCAGCTGCTCCAGCGTTTTCCTTTTCGTGCTGTGCACTCGATCGGGTTCCCACCGTCCTGAACGTGTTGCGCACGCCAATTAGCCAATCTTCTCCGTGCCACATTTAGCACGGAAACGGGATCTCGTATTTCTTCGCGTTCAATTCGCGAATACGTAGGTTGTGAGACGCCAATTAGGCGCGGGGAAAAAGCCGAAAGGCAACGGTTAGGGCGTTGCACAATTCTTAGGTTCGCAGTTGGGGACGTGCTCTGCAGTCTTGAGTGAGTAGAACGAAATACGAGGAGGTCAGGGACGAGTCCTCTTAGGGTCGTAGAATATACGCTACTGCGTATCCTAGTGGTTGGCTTCGCGTACCTGTCCTACAGGCACGGGTTTTACTGGAGCTACGCAGCTGGCAACGTTATTCCGCTCGTAATCATAGTCCTTCTATTCATTAAAGATCAAAAACGATAGCTGAGCGCGGCGGCGTCTCAGTCGACAAACGTGCGCGCGTGGGAATTCGTCCAAAGCGACGTCAGCATTTGAGGTTGTGAAATAAATTAAGGTGCTACGGCGATATTGCCAGATATATTAACAATATTGCACAAAAGCGACTTTAGGAACACGACTGGCTAAGAATCTCTTTTATACTATGAAAAAGACGTTATTTGTGAGTCCGCCACAGCCATTGACCACCCGTGTAGGGGCTAGCGGCATTCGCATGGACACCATGAAAGCTGCTTGTTTCGACGTGTACCAACGGATTCCTATCAATAGCGGGGGCGATTGGTATGCGTATCAGCTTTTTAGTGACATAGCGCAACACGCTCGAACGGCTGTGTACTTTACGCTTCGTGACAACCTCAAACAAGGGTATTGTCCTCGCACAGTCAACTTCACGCAAAGCCACATCAAGCCACTAGTCCCGTGGGGCACGCTATCAATGATTTTAGAACAAATGAGGCCGGATGTGCTGTTGAATAAATCGTCCGTGAACCAGATCGAAGCAGATGTCGTATTTACGCTCGTGTACACGTTCAACATCGCTCGCTATGTCGCAAGAAAGAATCGGTGTCCGCTGGTAATGGTCATGCAGAACATCGAATGGCAGTACCTGAAGCACAATCACTCGCCATTCTATCCACTGATGCGGCTTTATGAGCGTCATGCAGTGCGCGTCGCCGACGCGGTCGTCACCCTCTCGCCCCACGACTACTCGTACGTGGCTGAACGTACCGCTCACAAAAAAGTCTTCTACGTACCACCGAAGCTTGATGAAACAACGTTTAGTGCTTCCGCAACCCCGCGGTACGACTTTGGAAACGACAAACTCAACGTACTTTTCTACGGCAGCCTCGACCGACGTTATAATGTGGATGCCTTGGAATTCGTAAAGTATGAACTAATTCCGCGACTAAAAGAAAGAGGATTGCTGCGTGATATTCGAATAAACGTGTTTGGTTCCGGCGAACCCCCAGCGAAATTCGACCTGAACCATGATCGCGATATCAATTTTCTTGGCTTTGTCGATGATCCGGGATCATACGTACGCGGTGCTGACGTCGTAATCGCGCCGATCACGAACCCGAGCGGAATGAAAGTGCGCGTAATTGAAGCATTAGCCTGCGGTAAGCCTGTTGTTGGCACGCCCGAAGCGGTCGTCGGCCTCCCTTACGAGCTTCGCGATGCCGTAACAGTGCGAAGGACGGCCGAGGAATTCATCGAGGCGATTCTATCGCTTAACGGGAGGTCAATACCCGCAACGCCAGAAGGCCGCACGATAGAAGCGTGCTCCTCGTTGAAGATCAATACAATGAAAGACGTCTTCGATTTTGTCTGATCCGCGCCAAGGCGACAGAAGTGGAGCACCGAGCGTCATGAAGATCCTCACCGTTCTTTCAGTGCCGCCGTGGAGTAAGGAAGGTCAAGCACGAGTAGTGGGCGAGACTGCAAAACGCTTGAGCGCAAGCACAGAACTGGATCTTGAGATTTGGTGTGGGACTCCGGCGAAGGGTTGTCGAGGCACGTGGCACGGCGTTTCCGTCCGCGCATATCGGACGCGGAATTGGGTCGGCTATGGATCGTTACCCATGTTTCGTGATCTGAGAAATGAAGCGCGTTCGTTTGATCTCATACACGCGCACGGATCGAGCACGCTTGTTCCACTGATGGCTGCATACGGGTGCTCTGAAATACCGTTGATCGTCTCCCCTCATTTTCACGCGGAAGCCTCCGCCTCATACCTTACTGGTCCCAAGCGCGCGTACGATCTGACGTGTAATAGCCGCGTTTTCAACAAAGCAAGAAGAATCATATGTGTGTCTAAAACAGAAAGAAAGAGTATCCAGGAACGCTTTGAATTACGCAGGCCAGTCAGCATAATTCCGAACGGGATCAGCCTTAAGCAAATTGAGAATGCCCAGCCGTATGCTGTCGACAGAAAACTGATCCTTTCGGTGGGGCGATTAGAACGATATAAGAATAATCACCGTCTGGTCGAGGCGATGCGCTACCTCTCCTCCGACGAGTTCTCTCTCTGCATCATCGGAAGCGGAAAGTTCAGGGGCGAGTTGGAACAGCAGATACGACGGCAGGGGTTATCAGATAGCGTTAAGATTCTCGGCTCGCGTTCAGACGACGAGGTGTATCGGTGGATGAAAACCTGCTCCGTTTTTGTAAACCTTTCAAATGTTGAGGCGTTTGGCATTACCGTGTTGGAAGCGCTAGCGGCCCATAGCAGGGTCATAGTCAATGATAAGTTCGGTTTGCGGGAACTGTCGAGGAAGTTTACCAAAGCAATCATCCCGGTTGACGTCAAAACGATGCATCCGCGGGATTTAGCTCAAGTCATCAGAGAAACTGCCGAGACACGGGCGAACGGTGTCAACCTATCTGAATTTGACTGGAACCCCATTTCGAAAAGAATTAAGGAAACCTACCTCGAAGTCGCAACAGAAACGGATGCCAGATAAGCCTTTGCAAGACAAGCAGGCGCGGGTTGAACGCCTGAGGTTATTGGGACGTGTCACGTCACGCGGCGATGGGCAGGCACTCGAAACCCTCAACAGCACGACCTTGCTCGACGTAGTAGAGCTGTCAATTGCCAACAAGGTGCTTCTTCTACTGTGCGATAACGTGCGGCTCGACAACGCTCCTCCAGCGGCGCTTCGGGGCATCTGTTCAGAGCAATTCAGAAGAAAGAAGCAGTGTGATGCGATCTTAACGTCCCTATCGAAACTCGCGGGAGCTACGAACATTGATATCCTCATCATCAAGACGATCCGCCCGTTCCCGTACGTCGGCAGCGACATCGACGTCATCGTGGCGTCGACTGAAGCCTTCGCGCGTTTTGTGGACTTGTTAGTCGCCTCTGGATATCACATCCTCGGCCGTAGCGCCCACGAGGTAACGCTCCAAACGCCGTTCGAAGGGATCGTGCTCGTAGATGTTCACTGCGATATATCTGCGGCAGGTATGGTATACCTCGATAAGGCGGTGCTTTGGAACGGCACTGCAACCGTCGATCTGGACGGGCACAGCGTGCGCGTTCCTGGGCCTGAAGCGGAGCTCCTCCTGCTTGCAGCGCATTCCGTGTTCAAGGAGCTTAGCGTCACTTTGGCAGATTTCCTTCAGGCGCAGTATCTTGCAGCACACGTCGATTGGAGAACGGTGCACAGCATGGCCCGCGCGGAGCACCTTACACTAGCGTTATGTGCGTTTATGAGCGCGATGGACAACATAAATCTCCTGCTGTATAACGCATCGCTGGACTATCCCGAATTGTCGCTTCAGAGTCACTTGATCGATCGCGACCGGCTGCGCGCCCTCGTGACACGAGACTTTTGCAACAAGCTGAGACTTCCGTACCGTTTTAGCACGTGGATAGTCGCTGCGGCGTATGTCAACAAGTACCAGAGCACGCCCACGGAGGTACTGAACTTCTCCGTTGGTCGTCACGCAGCGAGCACCCTCAAGCACCATTTTTTGGGAAAAGGTGATTAACATCCACGTGTGTTTCGTCGGACAAGAGATCCATCCGCCGTGGATCCGGGGAGATCCACAACTTTTCAAGGAGATGATCAATGCCCTTGTCGGAAACGACGACATTGAAATCTCCCTCATCACGACGCACGACGTGACGGGTGATAATGCGTCCAACGCCGCACAGTTTGAGGCGTTCGCCCGTGGTCTCAAAAACGTTATCGTACTCAGGGGAACAGGGAATCATAACTACGCTCCCCGTTCGTACGACGTGAATAGCCTCCTCTTGTGGCGGGCCGCATCGGGACTGGCGTCGCGAGAAGCGGTAGACATCTTTCATATAGGCAGCCTGAACGCGTCCTTGTTCGCCCCTTTGATGCGGCTCAAAATACCTAGGCTGCGTAACATAAAGCTCGTCAGGCACATTTACATGCTTCTGCAGCAGCGACGTGGACGCTTCGCCGTGCCTCTTCTTCGAGCGACGTACGCGCACTTTTTTGACGGCGTAGCGGTGACATCAGGAAACATTCGCGCCGAGCTACACCGGCGGGGCATTGCAGATGACGTTATATTCTTTGTCCCACCGATCATCAATACGGACTTCTTCACCCCCCACAGCACCCAGCGCCAGCCCGGGCCGATTCGCGTCTTATACATGGGTTCAGTCTCGCAGAAGCGGTTTCCACTGGACGTTTTAAGCAGCATCCACACGCTTAGACAAGAGGGTCTGAACCTTCAACTGTCGATTGTCGCCCGTTACGAATTTGAACGCGTCTGGATCGATAAAATAGCTAGCCAAGCTGCGAAGCTTGGCCTCGGTGACAGCGTTATGACACGCGTACAAGCGCTTGAAGAACGTGAAAAGAGGGACCTGTACAACACGGCTGATATTGTCCTCTTGCCCTTCTCTGGCCCCGTGGGGGCAACTCAGCCACCGCTCGTTCTTTTGGAGGCAATGAGCTGCGGGAAGGTCGTTGTGGCCACGCGAGAACAGGACATTCCGCTAATCGTAGAGCACGGGTTTAACGGCCTCCTCGTTGACGACCTTAATCCGGAAGACCTCGCCGATGCGTTACGGTTGGCCGCATCGTCTGAGCGGGCTGCATTTATTGCGGCCAACGCCCGTGAAACCATCGTCAACAGTTTTTCACGTGAGGTGGGCCGTGAAAGGCTCTTACAGATGTACACATCGATTTTGAACCGCTGAAAAAATGTCAGAACGCAAATGCTGCAAGGACGCAGGAGAACGAACAGCCGCGTGAACGTCGACACGATGGATCATTTCCGGGGTCGCCTCATTTGCTTAGCAGGCATTGATGGAACTGGCAAAACGACCCTCGCAAAAAAACTAACGAGTGAACTGGAAGCGGCGGGTATCGGTTGCTCCTACGTCTGGTTGCGGAATGCACGCGTGCTTTCCGTTCCATTTCTTGCCCTCTGCTATCTAACTGGCTTTGCACAATCAGTCACCGTCCGTGGGAAGCGGGCAGGAGTGTACTACTTCTACAAGAATAAGCTCGTTGCCCATCTCTGGGCGTGGATATCCGCGGTTGATATGCTCGTCGTGTCTTTGTGGAAGATCCAGCTGCCGTTACGTCGGGGAAACACTGTTATCGCGGACCGATACGTACTTGACGCGCTGGTCGATTTAATGACCGATACGAGAATGACCGATCTCAGCAGCTATCCCTATAAACTCCTCTTAAGACGCTTAGGCCGGCGGTCTCTGACTGTCGTCTTAACGGTCGATGAGGGGGAGTCGCTGCGGAGAAAAGACGACTCTATCAGTTCGGCG
>JACWML010000007.1 GCA_015661395.1 Methanomicrobia archaeon
TCATCGTCGGTCATCTGAAAGTACAGATCTGCGTCAAACGCGTCTTGCAGGTATTTCGTGAAGATCCACGGCATCAGATGACCAAGATGCGTGTGCCCTGAAGGCCCGCGCCCGGTGTAGAGGACGAATTTTTCACCCGCTTCGTACCGATCGAGTATCCAGTTAAAGTCTCGGTGCGAGAAGAATACCTGCCTTCGCAACATAGGCGGGATTGAGCCGGTAAGCCTCTTGAATCGCGCCAAGATCGCGTCGTCAATGGGCTGCGTGCCAAAGAGCGCCGTCAGCTTGTTATAGTCGACGTTGCCTTCTACTTCCCACGGTGTGACGAGAAATTCATCGCTTGGCATCGTTGTCAGCCCTGTTCGGATATATATTTCGGCTAGTGATAGTCACGAGCAATTATAAAGACACCGCATAGTAGCGAAGACCTCAGGGCGCTGCAACGTGCTTGCTAGTTCGGCGTGTCGCGACGTCGCGTGCCAACGTGCCGGCGGGTTACGGTTTTGCCCGCCCAATGTCAAGGTACTCGAGACCGTTTTTTCCACCATACGCAAAGATCATTCGTTTGCGCACGCCGTGTGCGAGACGCACGGCGCGTGACATCTCCGGAAGCATCACGACGTAGTCCTCCGGAAGTGCGTGCACGAGGTACTTCGAGTGCGGTATCGCGCGTACGTCGCTGACTTGCTCATATGCCCTAAAATGGCTGCCAAACTTGAAACCTGTTTTCACGACCAAACCGCGATCGCGAAGATCCGTGTATACGTCAAGCTTCCTCACGAATTCTGGTTCGAGGGCATTCGCCTTGCGCGTGAATTGCCGTGTGGTGAAGCGCTTGTTCGTCGCCCCGTCCTCAACTGGCAACCCGAGTCGCATGAGGTACGCGCACTCAAGAAGCGAGAGCTGGAGCAATTTCTCGTCAACGAGCTTTCCGTAAAAGCCAGCTCCGTAGAGCTGCACGGCGTGTTGCTGATCCCAGATAACGACTCGGTCGTCAAGAAGGGTGGCGTCGGCTTCAGAGAGATCCACCGTTAGGGGCGTCATCTTGCCCTGCATGCGCGCGTTTTTAGCTTCGTAAAAGGTCAGATCGCTTTCCCCATCAACGACTGCAAGCAGCATCTTTTTCCGCACGTTTTGAGTGAGTTTGACCTTTTGCACGAGGTCAGCAAAGGGAACAGGAATACGTTCTGAAAGCACGTAGACATAAGCAGAAGCCGCACCCTCGCCTGGCCGTCCTCCGCGCGGATAGAGCCGGAAGTCCGTCACGCTTGGTTGCACGTAGTAACCACGTTCGCGAAGGTCCTTATAGACCACATATTTGAGGTCAAAGTACGGTTGCTTCCCCGAAGCTCTTTTCATAAACTCTTTGAGCGAGACCCCCAGCTCAAGCCGATCCCGTTCTATCAAGAAGGCAGCTTCGACGAGTGACAGCTCGAGGCCGTCGCCTTTCAACCGACCATAATAGCTGAAGTCCTCCTCCGCAAAGGAACCCTTAGAGAGCACCACTTTGTCGCCTTTTATGTCAAACACCATCTTCGCGCACCGTTCCTGTCATTTCCCATTGCTGATGACGCGATATTACTTTTTCCCCCTAATGCATAGCTTAAAATAGCATTCGGCGGAGAATCCTATTATTATCGGGCATGGTCAGAGGATGCACTCAGTTGTAGATTCAATTAGCGGTCAGTTTGTGCCTCTCTTTCCCTTCACCTTTTTCAATGAAATGCAGTCGCGCGTACTGCCAAGTCTCCTCGCATCGGACGAAGACGTTGTCGTTGCCGCGCCGACCGCATCCGGAAAGACTGTCCTTGCTGAGCTTGCGATGGTTCGGGAGCTTTCAAAGCCGCGAAGCGGCAAAATCCTCTACCTCGCCCCGCTGCGGGCGCTGACGAACGAGAAGGAAGGCGACTGGCAAAGACTGTTTGAGCCAATGGGATTTAGGGTCTATGTCGTTTCTGGCGAACGCGAGCTGGACCCGGCAAAAGCCCGCAGCGCACACATCATCATATCGACGCCGGAGAAATGGGATTCTTCGAGCAGAAAGTTCAGCACGACACACAAGTTCGTAAGAGACGTCTCGGTTATTATCATCGATGAGGTGCATCTGCTCGATTCTGATGGGCGCGGTGGCGTGCTTGAGGCTCTGATTACGCGGATGAAGCGCATCAGGGACAACAAAGTCCGGATCGTTGCACTCAGCGCGACGATGCCCAACGTTCGCGAGGTCGCTCAATGGATAGGAGCCACGGAAGAGCGAACCTTTGCCTTTGACGATTCGTACCGCCCAGTTCCACTCAAAGCCGACGTTTTTGGATACAATCCTGGCAAGAACAAGTTCGTAGACAAGTACATTAGACTTTACAAGGCCGTCTCACTGATCGAGCCGCACCTCGCCGGCGGTCAAGCCCTCATTTTCGTAGCAACGCGGTCCGACACGACCCAGGCAGCGTCAAAGCTCGTCGAAATCTTCGCCACAAAAAGGGCGAAACTTGCAACACAAGAGTCCGAACAAGTAGCAGCAGGAATCAAGAACAAATCCCTCGGAGACGCCGTGCGCAACGGCATCGGTTTTCACCACGCGGGTCTTGTGAAGCAAGACAGGGACCTTATTGAGGGGGCTTTCAAAGCCGGACACATCAAGATACTAGTCTCTACGTCGACGCTCGCCTGGGGCGTGAACCTACCTGCACGTGTTGTCGTTATTCGCGACATCGCGAATGAAGCCATCGATGAGGAAACAAGCTCATTGGATCTGCTCCAAATGCTCGGTAGGGCTGGAAGGCCCCAGTATGACGAACGTGGATTCGGGTGGATTATCGCTCCACGCGACCGTGCGGACGACTTCGTGCAGATGTTGCGGGAGGGGCCACCCATACGCTCGCAGTTGCACACAACGCTCAGTGAGCATTTGAACGCCGAAATTAGCATGGGTACCATCAAGAGCCGCGAGGATGCACAACAATGGTTTAGCGGGACGTTTTACTACGTGCAACACCCGGAATCAAGTGTTTTGTTGGACGATCACGTAAACGCCCTCATCGAAAAAGGCTTCGCGGTCGAGGCACAGGATAATCTGCTTCCGACCGATCTTGGCACGCTGGCCTCGAAGTATTATCTTCGCCTCGACACTGCTCGCGGATTCAAACAATTGAGAGAAGGGCCTTCAGACGAGGAACTGCTCGACGCCGTTGCTTCGGCTGAAGAGTTCACCGGCGTGGTCGTTAGGCGCAATGAACTGTCAGCGATAAAGGGCGCGCAAGCGCACTATAAAGGGCCAAAGTCCAAAGTACATGCGATATTGAAGGTATACATTGAGCGCGGAGAGGTCCCAGAAGCGCTGCGCAGCGATGCGTGGCTCATCCGACAAAACGCGCTTCGGCTTCTATCGGCACTCGAAGCGTTCCTCCTCCATTTCAACGCACCGGAAACCGTCTTGCGCGCGAAAATTCTCGCTCTAAGAATTGAATACGGAGCGCCAGAGCAGCTTTGCCCGTTGCTTCAGCTGGACGGAGTGGGCATAAAACAGGCGACTCAGCTCTATACGCAGGGGATCAGGTCGCCGTTTGACATCACGCCAGCTATGCTTTCAAAACTCGTTGCCGGCACGCGGATCGCACAGTCAATAAACAAGCTGCCCGAAATCGTGATTGACATGCAGTTGCCCGATTCCATAGCATTTGGACAAGGCCTAATGTGTCACGCAACTCTAGCAAACGCTCGCGGAGGCGCACGTGTGTCGGTAACCGTGTTTGCCAATGGGCTCAAGATGCTTCGCGATAGCTTCTATCTGGCGAATGGATATGCCAAATCAATTCCTATCGGCATCTACGGTTCTCAAAATGAACGAGTCACGTATCAAGTGCGAGTCGACCATCTCGACTGCGTCGAAGCTCCGCAAATCAGAGAGAAAGAAATAGTGATAGCGGGGCTCCCAAGCGAACTAAGAGGAGTTACTAGTAACGCGAGCAGAAGACCGGTAACTCCCGGCAATGGGACAAGAGTTGAGGCGGAAGTCCCACGCTTTTCGATACCTCCAGGAGCGCTTGGAGAGACACATCGACCAAGAGCATTGGAGACGCCGCTCACGACCCCCCACGACGCCACGCGCACGAAGAACACAAAGCCGAACGAAGGTTTTTCAGACGTGCGCTCGAGATCCGTCGGGCGCTGCAAGCAATGCGGCGGCTCGTTGAGCCGCGCTGAAAGCGCAATAACGTGCGATTGCGGAGCTCTTTACAAACTGCCCACAGGAGCAGAACTCGCCGAAAGTACTTGCAACTGCGGGCTGCCAAAGTTCAGGCTTAAACTTCTTGGCGTTGACGTGTGCATTGACCGTCATTGCGAGAACATGGATGATGTGATTTCCAAACACTTCGCAGCGAGTAACTTCATCTGCCCTCGCTGCCACGGTTCTCTAACCATCGTGCGCAGGAAGGGAATCATTGTGGGGTGTGCACAGTACTACGACGGATGTAAAACCGCCTTCTTATTGCCTGCTAACGCCACGATCGTTGGACGGTGCAAGTGCGGGCTCCCGAAGCTGCAGTTGAAAACCAAGACTCGATGTCTCGACACCGCGTGCCGCGCGTAAGCAACGCCTCGCAGGACCAACGTCTTCTTGTTCCGTGGTGATCCTACAGCAGCACGTGAGGTTGCTTCCGAATTGTGGCGCTGTCTGGGTCAAGGCCGCGCCATTCGACAACGTAGCCGAGAGCTTCCAACACTTTCTCTGGAGATGAGAACCCTTCTTCTTCGATTACACTGAGCGCAGCAGGTAGCGTGCCACCTTCAAGCGCTCCCAGTCTCTCTGCGATTACGCCAAGCTTCTGTTCACTTATAAGAAGTGTGCCGATCAGACGGTAATGCGCTGCTGGATTGGCCTGCAGCCACCGCGTGACGGCCCCTGCCGATACGGACTGTTCGTCGGCCAGTTGCACTACGTCGATTACGTCGCCTGTGAGTCCGAGCCGTGTGCTGTCGATGGTTTCGGCCTGCTGCATGATGGTCTTTTCCTCTAACTGCTTTAGGTAGTCGACGACCGGCTTCAGCGGCACTTTCTTGTCGTAGAAGATGACGAGGCCTTTCACTTCCTTGAACTTAGCACAACTGAGGGTCCTATCAACAGCAATGAGCAAGTTCTCAACGTCGAGCTCCCGCAGCTTCCCGAGCTTCTTCTGAAGGTATTCGTCAGTCCAAAAACCGACCACTTCCAGGTACGCCTTCACACCGTTCTTTTCAAAGCCGAAATCGGGGATGAACACGTACCGTCCGGCAGTCAAAAGCTCTGGTTCTCTTTTCAGAGTCCAGCCCAACCTCAACGCGTTAAACGATCGGGCAAACGCCGCTTCAACGGAGCTGTCAAAGTGCTCTCTTGCTTCCTCGGCAGCCGGCACCTTAAGGAGCTCTTTTGCCTTGTCACTGTCAAGTTCCAGTTCGACCAGCTTAGGTGCCTGTCGTTCCCCGCCAATGATATGCGCCTTTAGGCGCCATTCACGAGCCTCCACGATAGATGGCAGCAGCTTCGCTAGTGATGTGCCGTACCGCTCGGTCATCTTGAAGAGCGAGACGGGGCCATCCACGAAAACTCGATAAAGGCCGCCGACCTGCTCTACGGTGTACATGAGGCCCAGGTACTTCAGCCGCCTGAAAATACGCTGGTAGTTGCCCCCCGCAGTAAACTCAAGAGAGACCGCCTTGAACAGCAACGTCTGCGTCAAGCTTAGGTTGTACTGCTGGATTAGCTCGCGCGGACGCAGAGGAGCGAAGCGTTCAAGCACCAACTCGTCCTCGGCATCGCTCCAGAGCGACTCTTCGAGCTGCAATGGTGAGATGCCGAGTCGTGATGCTGCCTGAGCCATCACCTCTTTTTTCATTTCGTTCGTCGCGACAAGCGCATAACGATTTGCCTCTGTGAAGACTTCGCGGCGCGCTTTTTTGGGAGCGATATGGCTTCGCGGTTCGAAGACTGCTGATCGGTCGAGCAACGCGATCAATCCCCTCACCAGTCGGTAATCAAAGCCGTCGTCCTCGAACTGCTGACAGTGCTTTACTAGCTCGCCCTTGCGCTTGCCCACGTGTGCTTCATAGGTCTCGATCAAACGCGATGCCAACTCCAAGTAACGCTCTTCGAGCGGCGCGTACACCGGTTTGATCTTTCCCGAGCGAGAACGGGCGATGAGAAGATTACTAGGCAGCACGCTCTGCGTTCCTCCATTTTCGCTTCCGACGGTGACTTATTTTTGTTTCGGTCGTGTCACGTGTCACGATTTCAGTGAGTCTCGCGCGCTTTCCCTCTCGCTTTCGCAGCACGCGCCCGAGGCGCTGAATGAATTCTCGAGAACTGCCGGTTCCGCTCAGTATTATGGCTTGCGCAGCGTCGGGAACGTCCACGCCCTCGTCAAGCACTTTTGATGTGACTATTATACGGTACACGCCGTCGTGAAAGCTGTCAAGGATCTCCCTGCGCTCGTCCTTAGACGTCGTGTGCGTGATTGCGGGAATCAAGAACGTACGCGCGATGCGGTCGACGAGCTTATTGTGTTGTGTGAAGATGATCGTCTGATCAGTAGGATGCTCGAGAAGGAGCTCTTTGAGCGCCTCCATCTTCGCTCGTGAGTTCAAGGCGATATCCAACGCCCGATTTCGAGCCAGAAGCGCCTTTCGCGCCTCTGGATCCCACGCGCTCCTCATGATAAACCGCGAGAAATCAGCCTGCGTGCGCATCGGAATATTGCGGCGTGCGAGGTAATCAATGAATGCACCATACATCCGCGCGTACTCCTCAGCTTCATCGGGCGTCAAGTCGACAAAGAGATGCGCGACTTCGTAGCCAGAAAGGTGTTCCTCGGCAAGATCCTGTACGGTCAGCTCGTAGACTTTGCCGCCAATGAGACGTTGGAGCTCGCTGTGCAGTCCGTCTTCGCGTTCATACGTTGCCGTAAGTCCTAGCCTCGCTCTCGACAGAAACATTTCGGCGATGTGGCGATAGCCCGGCGCGGGCAGGTGATGGACCTCGTCGAATATGATGAGTCCAAATCGATTGCCGAGTTCCGCGGCGCGCAAATATGCCGAGTCGTACGTCGATACCGTGAGCGGTTTAAGCACGTTTTCCCCACCCCCGTACGTCCCTATCTCGATCGCAAATTGGGCCGCGAGCACACGGCGCCACTGCTCCACTAAATCGAGCGTAGGTACAATGACTAGGGAAGGCGTTTGCAGCGTGCCAATTGCTCCGACGGCGACAATGGTTTTTCCAGCACCAGTCGGCAAGACAACCGTGCCTCGCTTTCCCGCTTGCATCCACGAGTCCAACGCGTCTGTTTGGTAGTCCCGCAACGAGGCGTGGAACTGCAAGCGCGGGACCGGGAGCAACTCAAGCGCTTCATCTACATAGTTGATGTGACTGCTCTCGAGATAATCGGTGATATCTGCATAGTGCAACGCCAGTGCTCGATACGCGCCAGAGCGCGCGTCCCAGTGGGAGTTCGGGACCCGCGCATCGCCGCGAATCAGCAGCGTTCCTTTGTCGTATTTAATCCGCACTTCCACTTACATCACTCGCAAGTCGCGACCGGCCCGGGTCTGCTCCTTCCTACGCCTATTCACGCGCGCGCAATTGTCACATACGGAGGCCACATACTGGTCCCCTTGCCGCAATTGAGTGCGCAGACGCTTTTCTCACCGTGCTCGGATGCCATGCGCTATCGACGCCCGATTTGAATGGACTGGAATGAACATAAAACACCATATTTTCGCTGAGTCGACCATGAGACGAATCTCACCCTGGTTGTGTACCGTTGCGTGACAGCAACGTGCAGCTTTTTATCCATTCTCCTCGGGCCGCCCGCGAGGTGCCGACGATCAGGCGCGTAACTCCAGCTTCGTTGCAGATTCCTCGCGCTTCGATCACTTCACCTTCAACTGCTTGGCCCGCGTAGGTGTGAGTGTATGAGAGCACCTTGTTGACGGTCTCATGCTCTATCTCGTAAATAGCAGGGCTGTCAAATGCATAGGTAGCATTGGTCACTGTAGCGCGGACAGTTGCAAATCCATCGTCTGTTCCTCGAGGCTCAATGGCTATCTCATCAAAGTCCCGTACGAATAGCAGATCAAAGTACGTCGCCCCTATTGACCCACGGTTCCATTTTCTTTTCTCGTGCAGAACGAACTCTTCGAACGTCAGTTCCGGAGTGCGCTTTTGGAATATCCGCCGCCACAAACCAGTATCAATTTCGGGCAACAATCCGGATTCTACCGCGTCGCGCAGAGCGTCTCGCCCGCGTTCAAAGTTCGGCCTCCCATAGAGAACAAAATCAATGTCAGACGAGTCAGTTGCAAGCCCAACAAGTCGAGAACCTGTGACGCCCATATGGTGCCGACTAATGCCGTTGTTCTCAAAAAAATCCACGATAGACGAAACGTCGGCGTCATCGCAGCGTTCCACGCACTGCCGAGGGCGCTCCAGCTGCGCAACGTTCTCGCAGGGAATGGCACAGAGCCCGTCTCGGTAGTGGACAGATTTATGCATCAGCTGCCGTGCTTCTTCGAAGCCGACTTTGCGAAACCGCGTACCGTCCCGGCTCACTCTGTCGCCATTCTTGTCCGGAATGTAGCGTAAGAAGCCGCGGATATGCGGCTCATTGTCGTATGAAACAACCGCGTAAATCCAGTTATTTTTGGTAATAACAAAATCCCTTATTCTAACTGGCTCCTGCAATATCATCTCGCGATCGTGTTATCATTGCACCATTATTAAGTTTCCCAGAATCTTGGTACTTGGCCGCCTCAGTGGTACAAGACCTTGTGAAATAGACACTATCTATGAGCGGTCATGAAAGTAGTGAGTTACTTCTACTGCCGAAACAAGCAACGTGCCACCCTTTCCTAGCATTTGACGTGTGTTCTGTAGACGAAACCTCGCACTTTTTCGCGCTATTCACGCAGTATCGCCCTCCAGAGACGGCCAAAATAAAGCATGCGTGGATGCTGTTGGCAAAAAGGAAGAACTGTTGACGCCCGGTCAGATTTGCTCCCCGCTCCGACGTAGAATCCCAGTTCTTTCATACACAGCGTCGAAGTCCGCACCTCGGCGCACCACCACATAATTGACGAGATCGACGACAGTCGAAGGACCCAATGTGGCTTTGCCCCCTTGAAGCACACAATCGACGCCGATCTTCACATCTTCTGCGCACATTGCTGGAGGCGCGCCGGTCACGTTAGCGCTAGTCGAGGTGATGGGCGCCCCTACAGAGTCAATCAATGCTCGAGTGACAATGTGCGACGGAAACCGAATACCGACGAGGTTCGCACCGGCCGTTAGGACATCAGGAACGACGTCCTTCTTTCGCAACAGCACGGTTACTGGCCCTGGCAATAGCGTGTGGAGAAGGGGGGCGTCATCGATATGCGCAACAGCCTCTATCATGTCGAAGCGAGAAACTGCAAGCGAGATAGGCTTTGAAGCCATCTGTTTCAGCGCGATCACTTTCCTCACGGTGGATTCTTGCAGGGCGAGCGCGCCAACTCCGTAGACAGTCTCGGTCGGGTAGGCTACTACCTTACCGGCCTTGATAGCGTTAGCAGCGCCCTGCACACTTTTAGTCACCTTAATAATAGCCACCGTACGCCCCTCGGCAAATAGCTGTCTGCAAAAAGGCAGCGCCTTCAGTGCCGCCGCTTGACGATGGCCACGTCTCCGAAGGTCAAGTTTTCGGACGGCTTGCCTTTCTGCGCTTTTTCCCTGCCGATGTCGATGAGGAGACTTACATTCAGCGCCTTTTCGAGTTTCTTTCGGAGCTTATCGTCAGGGGTCAATTCCTTACGCTCGATTTTCTTTATGATGAGCGCCTTTTCCATTATTTTGGCCGCCAGTTGCTCCTGGGTCAGTCCACTTTTTTGACGGGCGTACTTCACGATATGATCGAAATCGGGATCAAGTTCACCCTCCATTTGACGATAAATATCCCGGTACCGGGTGCGGGCGTGTGCGCCGACTATATTCGCGGGTGCGCGCAACGTTTGGGGGCGGCGGATTTCCGTACCAAGACCTGCGCAAGCGGCGCACGTTTCGAGCTGTGCTCCCTCGACTACAACGCGTTTAGGCTTTCCTTGGATTTCTTTCCCGCATAATTCGCAGTGCATAGCTTTCCTCGAAAAAAGGATATATAGCATGCATTGTTAAATACCATGCGGAGGAGACGACAGTGGAAGATTCGTTTGACGAAAGCGAAAAGAAGGGGAACGATTTTTCTGAATACCTCTTGGATCGCGTTCGTCAACTGGAAGAGCGCAATCTCAAGCTCCGCGATGCCAATCGCAAGGTCGAAAACGAGAAGAGATCCGCCGAGAATCAGAAGGTGCGCTACGAGCGCGAAGTCCGAAAACTCAGAAGTGAGCTTGAACGACTAAAAGGACCACCGTTACTCGTAGGGACCGTACTTGACGTGCTTGACGACAATCGAGTAGTGATCAAGAGCTCAACGGGCCCAAAGTTTGTGGTCAACGCCTCGCAGTTCATCGAACAGGAACTCATCGCGGGCGCCCGAGTCGCGCTGAACCAACAATCCCTCGCTATCGTCGGCGCTTTGCCACCTTCGAAGGACCCCACGGTGTATGGGATGGAGATCATCGAGACCCCAACCGTGAGCTACGATGACATCGGAGGCCTTGACGGTCAGATTCAAGAGCTGCGGGAAACGGTAGAGCTCCCAATATTGAAGCCTGAGCTATTTCAGCGGGTCGGCATAGAACCACCTAAGGGGGTGCTTCTCTACGGCCCTCCAGGGACAGGAAAAACGCTTCTTGCGAAGGCAGTAGCAAAACAAACCGAATCGGTTTTCATACGAATCGTAGGCAGTGAGCTAGTTCAAAAGTACATCGGGGAAGGCGCTCGACTCGTTCGAGAGCTATTTGAAATGGCCCGGGAAAAGGCCCCCAGCATCATTTTCATTGACGAACTCGATGCGATAGGAGCGAAGCGCTTAGACAGCGCAACTTCGGGAGATCGTGAAGTCCAACGGACGCTCATGCAGCTCCTCGCCGAGATGGACGGATTTGAAAATCGCGGCGACGTAAAGATCATCGGCGCGACAAATAGGAGTGACATACTCGACCCTGCGTTGCTTCGGCCTGGCCGCTTTGATCGCCTTATCGACATACCACTCCCAACTTACGAAGCCCGCGTTGAAATTGTCAAGATCCACACGTCCGGCATGAACTTGGCTCACGAGATTGACGCCGGGAAGATTGCGAAGCTCACTGAGGGCGCAAGTGGCGCGGACATAAAAGCAATTGCGATGGAAGCCGGCATGTTTGCCATTCGCGCGGAGCGCGAGTCAGTGACCGCTGCCGATTTTGACGATGCCGTGCGTAAAGTGATGGGCATGCCTAACGTCGAGGCGCAGCAGCTGGGGTCAATGTTCGCATAAGCGAGCAGCATTCGCCGTTCTCTGAATCGTTCGTCGTTAGCGCGTGCTATAGTCTACCGGGCGAAGAGTTGACGCGTGTGGGCGTGCGATCCAGCAGTTTCTAGTTATGCAACACACAGCGCTTGCTCCACGTTTTTCCTCTACAGCTGCTGATAAGCGAGATAGAATCGTTGCAGCGCTGTGAAATTGCCCGCCAAGGCCACAAAAACCATCATCCAGCCGAGCAACGGGAACCAGATGACGTTTTCAGGGAATATGAGGCTGAGCAACGCGACAAAGAAAATGAGGAAGAGCCTGTCTGCTCTCCCGAGCAAGCCCCGATAATTCCGGCCAATGCCAAGTGCTTGCGCCTGGGTTCCAAGATAACTCGTCATGAGAACGCCTACAATCGCTAGCAGCCCAATCTGCCAAGCAACGTACCCACCGAGCGTAATACCGGCGAATATGAAAATATCGGAATAGCGGTCAACGACGTGGTCGATTAGGTCACCTTTCATCGATTCGCTGCTAGAACTTCGCGCCAAGCACCCATCTAATGCGTCAAAGAGTGCGTTGCAGGCAATTGCTAATATCGCCAATGAAAGCACTTGCGCGTAGAACGCAACACCGGCGACGACTGCAGAAACGAGGGACAGGGCGCTCAGTTGGTTTGCACTTACGCCGCGCCTGTAAAGCGCTAGCGCGATCGGATTTAAAATCCGCCCCATTCTTCCGCGGTATGTGTCAAGCGTCATTCAAATAGGCAGTCCAGTCGCATTGGCCTGCGACGAATCGCTCGAGCCAGTGTCCTTGTATGATTTCCCAGACGAGTTGTGCTGATTCACTCAGCGTACCTGTCGAATCTACTTCGTACACAGCGTTACCGTGCTGCGCGAGGGCCTCAACCAGGATGACATCAAGGATTTCTGCTTCTACGTTTTCGTTTATCTTTTTGGCTGAAAAAGCCTTCTGCTGTAGGCGCCTTCGAAGCGCGACCGGATTAGTCCGGAGGACGATAACACGGTCGACGAGGAGGTTATGGGAGAGGTGCCCCTCAAGCACGAGATCTTCTGAAAACGGGTGCGCCCTCAGTGCCTCGAGATCAACTATTAGACAATCACGGTATTCGTCCCACCCTGCGTAGTACTGGTGAGCGCGAATCACTTCGTTTATGTCCACCACCTTGAGACCGTAGCGGTCGCGGAGAATCTTGCCAATTGTGGTTTTGCCGGTGCCGGGAGTTCCTGTGAGAGCAATTTTCATAGGCCAGTAAAGAAGTCAGGTCGTGGACACAAATTCGTTGATGGCACCGATAAGCATCGCATTTTGCCACGGCTGGCCGACGGTGATCCGAATGTGGGTATTGGAGCATCCACGAAACGTCTCGCAGCTTCGAACGATCATGCCCTTACTCAGCAGGTATTCCGATACTTCGCGCGAGGTGTGTGGCGCGGTGTCAACAAAGACAAAGTTCGCTTCCGTTGGGTACGTCCTGAAGGGGAGCTTGTCGCGCAGGTACTTACGTCCTTGCGCTACCATCGACACGGTCTTGTCCAGAAAGCCGCGGTCTGAAAGCGCTGCAATACCCCCCTTGACAGCCAGTTGATTCACGGAAAAGGCAAGCATGAGTCTCTCGTACGAGCGCGCTAGCCCCTCTGCAACCACCGCATAGCCTAGGCGCAGCCCGGCCAATCCAAAAGCTTTTGAAAACGTTCTAGAGACCATCAGGTTGTCAAAGTGACTTACGAGCTCAATATGGCTTTGGGATGCAAATTCAGCGTAGGCTTCGTCCAGCACGACTAGCGCTTCTGTCGATCGTAGCAAGCGCCTCAGCGCTTCTTTTTTGATTGCGTTTCCCGTCGGATTATTGGGGGCGCAGATGAAGATTAGCTTGGTTCTGTCGGTGATTGCTTCGATTACAGCGTCAACATCGATTGAAAAATCGTCGGCGCGCTTGACGTAGACGCACGTGCCGTGTACCGCCTCGACGATTATTTCATAGTACGAGTAAGTGGGGATAGGAATAATCGCCTGATCACCGGGCACTATGATGGAGCGCAGTAGAGTGTTGAGGAGATCGTCCGATCCGTTTCCGACAATGACACGCTCCGCTGAAACTCCGGTGTAACGCGCGATGGCGTCCTTGAGCTCGACGTACCCAGGAGAGGGATAAACGCTTATTTCGTTGATGTGTTGCTTAATCGCCTCAACCGCTCGCGGGCTCGGCCCCAGGGCGTTTTCGTTTGATCCGAGTTTGATCACATGGTCGAGACTGATGCCATAAGCTTGCGCTACGTCTTCGGCAGACCTACCTGGAATATACGTTGATGGCACGTTCAACCACTGCAATAGCCGTTGCAATTTGCTCTTTTGTGATCACCAGAGGGGGCACGAACCTTAAAACGTTTTCTGAGGTGTTATTCAGCAGCACGCCGTTCGCTCGGGCGTAGTCAACGATAGGAGGTACCGGAAGCGACGACTCATAGGCGACCATAAGTCCTTTACCTCGTATATCAACAGTATAGGTCGAGTCGAGCTCACCTAGCAGTTTTTTGAGCAGCTCACCCTTGTATCGTGACTGCTCAACGAGAGATTCGCTTTCGATCACGTCGATCGTAGCAAGAGCCGCAGCGCACGCAAGTGGATTGCCACTCTGCGTCCCCCCGTGATCGCCTGGAGCGAACTTATATGGTTCGCGCGACATCATAGCGCCTACGGGAAAGCCGCCGCCCATACCCTTAGCCAACGTCATCACGTCCGGAACAACGCCGGAGTGCTCGCACGCGAACCATTTTCCCGTCCTCCCGAAGCCGGTTTGCACCTCGTCCGCGATCATTAGTACGCCCCGCTCTGTGCAGAGCTCGCGGACCCCTGCGAGGTATTCGTCTGGAGGAACAATAACCCCACCTTCTCCTTGAATTGGTTCCACGATGACAGCAGCGGTATCCGCCGTGACCGCTCTGGCGATTGCGTTCACGTCACCATAATCGACAAAGGTGACGCCCTTAATAAGGGGCTCAAACGGTTTTCGGATTGCCTCTTTCCACGTCACGCTGAGTGAACCCATGGTTCGTCCGTGGAATGCGTTTTTAGTCGAAACGAAGCCTTTCTTTCCGGTTACTTTCCTCACGAGCTTCATCGCGGCTTCATTTGATTCAGCTCCGGAGTTTGTCAGGTAGAGGCGCTCCATGCCGGTCAGCTTTGTCATGCGCTCGGCTAACCGCGCTTGGACTTCGGTGTAGTATAAATTTGAGGTGTGGATGAGCTTCTCTGCTTGCGCCTTGATGGCGCTGACCAAGCGCGGATGACAGTGTCCGATGCTATTAACGGCGATTCCTGCGACGCAATCTATGTAGTCATTCCCGTCGGCATCTGTAACAATCGCGCCTCTGCCGCGTTCAATCACTAGCGGTTGACGCGTAAACACCGGCATATAGTGCTGCAATTCTTGGGCGACTACCTTTTCTTTTTCGGGTACGCTCATTTTTTTGTCACGTCCTACAACTGTGCCAGCGTACGTCCACGCCTGGAAGTGCACTTTTGAGAGAGAGCGCTTCCAGACAAGACGTTGCGGGTCTATTCAAATTCGATGGTGGCAGGCGGCTTCGGCGTAATATCATACACTACGCGCGCGACGTCCGGTATTTCGCTCGTAATGCGCGAAGCAATTCTGCGAAGTACGTCGTAAGACATTTCAAGCACGTCAGCAGTCATGCCGTCTCGCGACTGCACCGCTCGCACCGCGATTATCCAGCCGTGCAAACGCACGTCGCCCTTCACGCCGGTTCCTTTCTCTAAAAGCGCTGCGAAAGTCTGCCACGGTTTGTACCTCATGACCTCTTGCTCGACAATTGCGTTCGCCTCGCGGATAACGTGGAGTTTCTCCTCGGTTACCTCGCCGATAATGCGCACCGCGAGCCCGGGTCCGGGAAACGGCATGCGCTCACTGAGCTCAGGTGGCAACTTAAGGGCCCGCGCGATTTCGCGGACTTCATCCTTGTACAGGTACTTGAGGGGCTCAACGACCCCGTTGAACGCAATCTCCGAGGGGAGGCCACCGACGTTGTGGTGCGACTTGATCTGCCCCTCAGATTCGATAATGTCTGGATAGATCGTACCTTGTACCAAATACTCTACTTGCTTCTGCCTCGCCACTTCCTCGAATATGCGGATAAACGTCTCGCCTGTTATCTTTCGCTTCTCTTCGGGATCCACAACGCTGCTGAGCGCATTAATAAATCGCGCCTTTGCATCGATTATCGTCAACGGCATGTGACGAAAAGTCTGCTTGATGTTTTCAGTCTCCCCCTTGCGCATCAGTCCTGTGTCTACGTACACAGGGTACAGATTGGCTCCCAGCGCCTGGTACGCAAGCGCTGCGCAAACCGAGCTATCGACGCCGCCAGAGAGAGCGATGATCGCTCGATGATTTCCCACTTCTCTCTTGATTTCTGCGATGGCTCCCTCAATAAATTCCTGACTATTTACCATGAGTCCAATCGTTTCTCTTGTTCAACATCCAGCCGCGCCGTCAAGTGAGATCATGTGCTCTCGTTCATGCGGAGGACGGATCGCACAAATTCAAGAAACGGCGGTGACGGCCTGCCCGGTCGCGACTTAAACTCTGGGTGGAACTGCGTCCCCAAGAAGAATCTCTTCGTCTGAATCTCTGCAATCTCCATTCGGATGCCGTCTCGAGCTTTCCCTGAAAACACCATTCCGTTTTGCTCGATGCGCTGAACGTACTCTGGATTTACTTCGAACCGATGTCTGTGCCGTTCAGTCACGAGCGCACTCTGGTACATCGCATGCGCGCGCGTCCCAGGCGAGAGGACGATTTCGTAGTTGCCCAGTCGCATGGTGCCCCCCAAGTGATCGACGTCAAGCTGTTCGGGCAGTACATCGATGACGTGGACGCCTGTGGGATCCAGCTCAGCGCTCGTTGCCTCGAGCCCCAGAACGTTGCGGCAAAACTCGACGATGGCTAATTGGAAGCCAAAACAGATTCCTAAGAAGGGAACGTCATTTTCGCGCGCGAAACGAATAGCGTCTATCTTCCCTTCGCTTCCCCGAGGCCCAAACCCGTGTGCGACCAAAATACCGTGCACCGCCCTCAGTGTCTCGAGGGCGTGCGGGTCTTCTGCATCGACGAGCTTGACGTCAATGCCTCCTCCGAGAGCGCTTGCGGCGTGCTTGATGGCTTCTTTGATGCTGAAGTACGCATCTTCAAACATATATTTGCCGACGATGGCAATTGATCGCGAAATAGGCGGGTTTTTCATCACATCCCAGGGGCTAGCTGCTTTCCTTTCGAGGGCGAGTTTCTCGACGAGGTAGTCGCCTAAGCCCTCAAGCTCAAGCAGCGAAGGCACTTGGTAGATGTCAGGCACGTCGTACGCGCTGATGACGGCGTTTAGTGGCACGTCGCAGAAGAGCGAGATCTTGGCGCGAGCGTCTTTGCCCAGCGGCGTTTTCCCTCGGCCAACAATGACGTCAGGACTAAGCCCGAGCTCTCTCAGGCTCTTTACCGAGTGCTGAGTCGGCTTCGTTTTGTGATCGCCGGTCATGTCCTCTGGCACGAGCGTTACGTGGAGCAGGACGAAGTGGTCTTCTTCGCTGTGCATTTGTCGCACGGCTTCCAAGAATGGCATGCTCTCGATGTCGCCGACGGTACCGCCCACCTCCACTACGCACACATCAGCCTTGGCCTGGTCGGCCACGGTCCTGATGCTTGTCTTTATTTCATCGGTTATGTGAGGAATAATCTGAACGGTCTTTCCCAAGTAGTCCCCTCGCCGCTCTTTTTCGATGACCGACTTATAGATCTTGCCAGTGGTAATATTATGATCGCCTGTGAGTTCAACGTCGAGGAATCGTTCGTAGTTTCCCAGATCAAGGTCAACTTCAGCCCCGTCCTTGAGGACGAATACCTCACCGTGTTGGAAGGGATTCATGGTTCCGGCGTCGATATTTATGTATGGGTCAATTTTGATCGCCGTTACGTTGTGCCCGCGGTTGATCAGGAGTCTGCCAGCTGAGGCGGCTGTGATGCCCTTACCGAGGCCACTCATGACCCCGCCAGTGACGACGACGTATCGCATCCTTCTAGCTCCCCACAAAGCCAATGATGATGTTATCGTTCTAATATGCTGCCGAAAAGCTATTTATACTCAAGACTAAGGCGCAGCCTGATTTCAGAATGCTTTTCGCGACAACAGCAAATAACATAATAGCTGCACGCACAGTGCGGGTGCAGCGTAACGTGGCCTCCGCTTGCGCCCTTTCAGTCTAATAATCTCCACGTGTAGTACGCCAGAACGACGACGACGATAAAGCCAAGGATCGCCACGCCGTAGCTGATGCCGCCTGCGGCGAGCAGTATCAGCGCAATGATCACGCCGATCGCTAGGAGAATATAAGGAAGATTCCTCATTCTTCTGATTCTCGTTGCGTCTACATGAGGATGCGGCCACCGAAACTGCACTGAAGGTTGCCAAACCCTAGTGGGACGCGCCTTGCTTCGATAATCCATGCGCGAGAGGGCATCGTCGACCTCAATAGCGTCAGGCGGCGGCTCGTTTTCGAGTTGTCCGATTTGCAAAATGAAGCTTCCCTCCCGTGAACCGTACCCGGTTGATATACTTACCTCACCCTCATAAAGTTCCTGCTGACCTGGGGGATTTGCGATGGTGATGGTCAGTAGTTCTTCGCCATCGACGTACGGGTTATTGCGGTTGAAGGTTACTTTGTCTTTGATCGCGCCACGCGATGAGAGGTAAATATGTGTCGGAGCTTCGTAATTGACCACATCGATATCGAGAGTCGCCTTGCTGCCTGGCCTGAGCGGAAGTCGAATTAGGGGTTCCTCGATTTCGATAGATTGCAGTCCCTTCCGGTTTATATAAACGCTCTGCACAATTCACCTCATTTCAGGCGGAAGCAAGTTAGGAATTCGCTCATCTATCGGATAGTACACACTGCAAGCCTTACAATAGAGCGTGCCTTTAATAATCTCCCCCGCCTCTTCGCTCTCGACCTCTAGTACGAGCGGGCCTTTGCAGACAGGACAGCACAATATTTTCAGTAACTCCCGTTTCATGTCAGCCGCCTATTAATGCCCACACATAGTCACGCGCGTTCGAGTCTCTCCTCTCGTAAATCAACTATCTCTGTGAGCTCTGGTCCAGTCGAAAGCAGTGTGAACGGAACGCCTACTGCCGTTTCAGCTTCGCGCAGGAACGTCTTTATCTTTGTGGACAACTCATCGTACTGGTTCGCTCCCTTAACGGATGGATCAAGCTTGTCGAGCCCTGTTATCGCCACCTGTGTGGCGCCGTTTACCATTGCAGAGTATTTTGCCATGGCGGGGTCCCACCACCCGATGCGCCGTTGCCGCCCGGTAACGGTACCAAATTCCTCGATGTCTAGCTTTTTTGCCTCGTCTTCGCTCATTTGTGTGTCAAAGGGCCCCGCTCCGACGCGTGTTGGAAATGTCTTGAAAACCACGATCGTGTCGGTTATACGCGTCGGTCCGACGCCGATATCGGCAGCAATTTGAGAGGCTGTCGTGTCTTTTGAGGTGACATAGGGAAACGTCCCATAGAAAAGAGAGATGCCAAATCCCTGTGAACCCTCTAAAATCACGTTTTTGGCCGACTCAAGCGCCTTGTTTACCTCAGCCGCTGCATCCGTCAAAAAAGGCGAGAGTTCCGTTACCTCCCGTGCTTGTGCCGTTATCCTTTTCGCTCGATCAGCTGCAGCCGGGCCACAGCCAGTTCCGGTTGACCCGATCGTTTGTGAAAGGTACGGATCCTGCTTATCTGTTTCGATGTGTTTTGTTTCGATTATCGCGCAGCGATAATCCACACCGACTCGCTCTGTCACCTTGAGTGTCCCAGCTTCGCTAAGGAGCACGCGTGGATCAACAAGCACGCCAGCGCCGATGAGCAGTCGCGCATCCGGATACACGAAGCCCGAGGGTATCATGCGCACACCGAACTTTCGTCCACTCACCTCTATCGTGTGACCTGCGTTGGGGCCAATTCCGCCGCGGGCAATAATCGCGGGTTTGTCTGCAAATGCGACGTGCGCGACGATCTTACCTTTTCCTTCGTCTCCAAAGAACCCGCCGACGATTATAGTGGCTCCCATGCCCAGCACCTTCAAATCGATAAAAATTCGCTTGCTATCGTTTTAAGTATCTCAGACATCACAGATATGCTGTCAACACTATTGGCTCGCAATATAAAAAAACATGCTTTTGCGCGCGACTTCGTTGCATTGACTCGCAAACGCGCAGCGAAGCACTAATAATGGAGCATTTCATGTTAGTACAGCAGGTGAAAACATGAAAGCTGATGCTGTTCAAATTGCTGACGGCGTCTACTGGGTAGGCGTGTTAGACTGGGAATTACGGGTATACCACGGGTATACGCTGCACGGCACGACGTACAACGCATATCTCATCTTCGGTGAGGCCCGAACCGCTCTTGTCGATAACGTATACCCCGGCGCATCCGCACAGATGTGGGCACGGATTCATGACGCGTGCGAAAAGGAGGGGCGACCGCTCTCACTCGACGTCGTCATTCAGAACCATATCGAGCTCGATCACAGCGGGACATTGGCCGAGATTCAGCGAAAGTTTCCTGCTGCGCCAATTTACTGCACGGAAGTTGCCGTTAAGGGAATCAAGAAGCACTACCCCGTACTGGAGGGGGCTCCCTTCACCACAATAAAAACAGGCCACGAGCTCGCGCTCGGGGGAAAGACGTGCACATTCCTCGAGGCACCCTTGCTGCATTGGCCGGACAGCATGTTCACCTTTCTGAAAGAGGACGGCATACTGTTTTCAAACGACGCCTTTGGCCAACACCTGTGCCTTGCGCAACGATATGACGCTGACGTTCCAGAATACGTGCTCATGCAAGCCGCGCAGAAGTTCTACGCAAACCTGATTACGCCGCTGTCCCAGTTAGTGCTCAAGAAATTGGACGAAGTCAAAACGCTCGGGTTGCTCGACAAGATACGCGTGATCGCGCCTTCTCACGGACAAATCTGGACCGATCCGGCCAAAATCATTAACGCGTACACGGGCTGGGCAACGGGAAAAGCGAAGAACAAGGCCACGATCGTGTACGACACCATGCATTACTCGACCCAAAAGATGGCACACGCACTCGCCGAGGGACTCATCGCCGGGGGGGTTGACGTCGCGGTGTACTTCTTGCACACCGACGAACGAAGCGAGATTGTCACGGATATCCTCGACAGCAAGCTCGTCCTGTTCGGTATTCCGACAATGCACAACGAGCCGTTCCCGAGCATAGGGGATATCGTGTACTATCTTCGGGGGCTGCGATTTGACAAGACTGGCCAAAAGAAGCTAGCCGTCACGTTTGGCTCTATGGGGTGGCGAGGCAGCGGGACTAAGAAGCTCGCAGACGCTATTTCAGCCTGTGGCTTTGAGGTGCTCCAAGAGCTGGAAACGTATTTCGTGCCGTCAGAAAACGAGCTTGTAGAATACTTTGAAGTAGGCAAGCAACTTGCTGCTCGGACAGCGACGGAGGCCAGCAAGTAAGCCCTTGATTGTTTAACACAAAAAAACCAACCGTCACGCTCACATGTTCTAGTGCGCTCAGTGCAGCGGCTCAGTTCGTAATGATGCGGAGCGTCTGTACCTCTTATAAACGAGGAGGATGAGGGGGACAACCACCATAAGGACAAAAAGAGTGGTCACGACTGCCGATGGGAGCGCGAGAAAATTCAAGGCTGAGAAATCGGTTTCCTTACGCACTGCAGGAAGCAGAAGACCCAAAATGCCAACAATGAGCAGTATGTAGAGAACAACACTCTCAGCCATCGAGATGGCGTTATGCGAGCTATTTGCAAGTCTTTCAAGAATGGCGTCTTTCTCTTGATAGATGAGCCCCAAAATGGCCATGTCGCCTACGAGTGTTTCGCTGTTGGAGTTCTGCTGCTGAAATAGCAGGCCAGTGATGTTCGATCCCGCCAGCTGCTTGATGCTCTCTCCCTCTGGTCCTTCATAGATGATGCCCGCAATGGACGCTCCGTTAAGAATCTTCATGTCGACTCTTGCTCCAGTAGTGAGCTGCTCCTCACCTGTGCTCTTGTCGCGACAGATGATACCAACAATCTGCGACCCGTCGAGGAGCCCTTGCTGAGGCGAGCGCGGAGTTTCTCGCGCAGGATCAATGTTCGCTGATTCGCGCGCTGCGTCACCCTGAGATTTCTCCCTTTTCTCAAATATCACGCCTTTTATTTTCGCACTTCTGAGGATTCGGTTATCGATAGTGGCCTCGTATCGGTACACGATCCCAGTAACCCGCGATCCGCTTACAAGCTTGTCCTCGATCGAATTCTCTTCGCAGTAAGTGAAACCGGTGATCGGCACCCCGTCGAACAACTTGACGTCAATCGCAAGCCCGCCTAAAAGCTGCGTATCCGTCGAACCCTTATGTTGGTAGAGGACTCCTGTGACAACAGACGAATCTTCTGAAAGCTTCATTGGCTCAGAACCTCATCACGATAAAGAAAACCTACAAGCTGTGCCCCGGCTGCGGTCGACAGATCGCTCACGTCGCTCAAAAGCTTGACATCAGCGCCACCTTGCTGCTGATAGAGGAGGCCTTTGACCGCTTGTCTGCTCACTAAACGCAGAGCGGCCATCTGGCTTTCTTGGTGAAGCACGCCGGTCAATAGTGCCCCGGCTGCGGTCGACAGATCGCTCACGTCGCTCAAAAGCTTGACATCAGCGCCACCTTGCTGCTGATAGAGGAGGCCTTTGACCGCTTGTCCGCTAACGAGTTTCAGCGCCGTTTGCGCTACGCGCAAGAGCTTGATCCCGGGCACGCTCGTCTCCGCATATAGCACGCCGACGATCTTCGACCCCTCCAAAAGTTGCACGTCGGCTGCCGTTTGATCTCGATAGAGCACGCCAGAAGCCGTCGTGTCGCGCAAGAGATTCACGTCGAATTTCGAAGCACTTAAGAGCTTGACTTCGTCTGATTCTTTTTCAAGATAGGTGATACCCGTAATCTGTGATCCGCCTAGTAACTTCAGTTCAGCGTTTTCGCGCTCCTGATAAAGTACGCCTATGACCTTCGTCGAACTTCGCCATCTCATGCGATTAGACCATTGTGTGTCGCTGCTGCAATTAAAGCCCTCTTCTTATTTATCCCTAGCTAAAAGGTGCGCTTTCGCGAAATCCATCCCTCCTTCTTTGCTATACCTAAAATCAGCACGCTCAGGAGTCCCCAGCTCAGCGCCATCGCGTATCCCACCCCAATGCCTCCAAACGACACGATAAAAGCAATGCTGAACGTGATGAACGTGGCAAAGCCACAGCATTGATGAAGACAATATCATACGCATTCGCGCGTTTTGCGCCGAAAAAATAGTAGGCAGCCTCGAATAACAGATAGCGCTAACCTTTGAGGAGCGTGTACACTTCCACACCCAGGCTCAAGAATGCCAAGGAGTGACGACCAAACGCATAGACGATAACTATGGCCTGGATTAAGAGCGCACACGTCAGCGTCGTGGGCCGCAGACTTACGGCTTCGACAAACAACGAGTACTTTGCTAAGCACCAGATCGAGAGGTGAGATCGTGCTCTGTCATTCACCCCTCCCTGAGCGCCACACATACGCGGCTGCGCCGACGCAAGATAGAAACAGACCGATTATAACGAGTTCTGCGTTGGTATCAGACGATATGCCGTTTAGTATTTCCACGAGCACCATATCACAGCCTATTACACGCGTTATTCAAGCAGAAGGATACCCCGATAAGCAGAGGCGGCTTTCAAACGGGCAACACTATCGGGATAACCTTCAATGAGCGACACCATCAGCGCCGCCATGTCGAGCTTTCTTTCTAGCAATCTATCCCGCTTCTTTTGCCAGTCTTCCTTGGCGTGGGGGTCCTGAATGAGGTGCACCGCCTTAGCCGCGATTTCATCTGCGGTCGTTAGGTTAAAGAGGAGGTGAAACTCGCGCTCAAACTCGATGAGTGCGCCTACGTCGCAGTCACCTTCAAAGGCGTTGCTCCGGATTGTCGGTGTGCCTAGAAGTGCGGCTTCTGTCGCCATAGTCTGTGTATCGGTGATGAACAATGAGGCATCGTATAGCACGTCGTGTATTCGCTTATTCTGCACGTTGAGAATGTGTTCTGTAATTTGCTTTGGAACGTCGATTTCTGATGAGATGAAGACCTCCCCGTAGGCGCTCAGCTCTCTCACGAGCGCGATTTTGTCGGCGTCGGTTAGCCCCCTCACGCCGAGGTCGTGCGAGCAGTCAAACGCGTTAAACCGCAGCACACTATAGTCGTGACTCCTTGAGATACCCAAGATATTAAAAACGGATGGATCAGGCGTGAAATAGTGGGGGTGTAGGTACGCGAGCTCCTTGTAGCTCGGACTTTGAGGTGTTTTGAGCCCAACTCCTGTTTAAATGATGACGGCGTCACAAAAACATCAGTAAACTGATACGTGAGGTTGAGCATCGCGTAGAGGGCAGCATTGGTCGTGCACTCGTTGTCATTAAACGCGATGTCGGGAACCTTGAGCAAACGCGCCGTGAAGGTGCAATAGGTGCCCCAGCCCGTGGTCAAGTCAATCTGCTTCCCCTTGAGGTACCGAAAGGCGTTTACCACATCGTGCGGAAGCGACGTGCTCTTCCCACACTTTGAGTCGGGCGAACTCGAGAAAAGGAAAAAAGGAACTTCGAGCTCGTTTAGCAGGTCTATGGTCTCTTCGTGATCACGAGCGAGTATGAAGACTTGATTGCCGTCGCCCTCGAGCGCGCCGCGATGTTCTTGCAGAAAAGCACCTGAGCTGGCGTATTGACAAAAACTTCAATTTTCATGAAGTTACCCCCTGTGCGTACGTTTTCGCGTCTGCAACGGGACTCGGCGCCTTTGCGCTGGTGGATGCTTGCGCCACAATCGCTGCAGCCCCCTTCGAGAGTCTTCATCATCAGGCCTGCTCGCACAGAACGCCGCATATCCTCACCCCGCTCACGAGATTTACGTCTTCACGATCCTCGTCTCGATATAAGAATCCGCTAAGGGTTGCGCTTTCGAAGATTTTCTTCTTAAGAGAGCCTTCTTCTCGACAAAGCATGCCGGTTACGTGTAGCCATGGCAGGATATGCACCGTTTGGTCGAAGTCTGCGAGGAGCTTTGTTTCGCTGGAAGTCTTGTCTTGATAAATCAGGCCTTTGATCCGCAGGTCACAAAGCGATTTTTTGCCGAGAGAAACGGGGTCTCCGTAAAGTATGGCCACAATTTTCGAAGCCTCGAGGATTCGTTCGTCATCCTCGCTCGTCGTCCAATAGGTGAGACCGTCGAGCTGTAAGTCGCTCAGAATGCTCTCATCAGCGCTGTCGTCGCGGTAAAGGACACCAACCACTTTCGAGTTGGTCAAGAGTTTGACGTCAATGTTCAGCCCACTTTGGAGCCTTTTTTCATCAGTCCCTTCGTCCTGGTAGATGATGCCTGTAATTTTCACTCCGCTTAAGCCCTTCATAGTTACACCTTCACGAACTATCTGTAGTCGACCTCTCAATGCTGTGATACCTAAGGTAGAGCAGGTACACCACAGGCACGACAATTAACGCAATGGCGATGTATGAGCTGAGCTGCGTGATATTAAACTCTTTCAATGAGCTGAGCTGCGTGATATTAAACCGTTTCAATGCGACCGGCACGACGAGACCAAGAACGCCAATGATCGGCAACAGGTACAACAATATGCGCTCCGCTTTACGAAAGCCATTTCCTGACGGCTCTTCCAGCTCAGTTGCGCGGCGTGCCGCGCGACTCGGGGGCGCGATATCTCGATAGATGATGCCGATGATCCTCAGACTAGTCAAGACGCCTTCCTCGCTTGAGGCTCGCTCTCTGTACAACACTCCTGTCAACACCGCTTCACGCAAGGACGTTGCAGTGACTCCTCCGTCTTCTCGATAAACCACGCCCGTTATTCTCGAGCCGTTGAGTATTCTTGCGTTTATCTGTGATCCGCCGAGCAGCTTCACTTCGGTGCTGCCGGCCTCTTGGTACGTGATGCCCAGCAGTTTAGATCGGTTTAAGATTGTCCGATCGGCAGAACTCCCCTCTTGGTAGATGATGCCCAGCACCTTGCGCGCGGTCAAAATGTTCTCACTAGAGGAGTCTTCATCTTGATAGATGACTCCTGTGATGTTTAGTCCGCTCAAACAGGTCTCTTCACCGTTTTTCTTATCTTTGAATATGATGCCGGTGAGCTCCCCATTATCCAGAAGTTTCACTTTGATTTCAGGCGCGTTCAGCAGAATGCCGTCTTTGCCCTTAGTGTCCTGATAGGTGACCCCAATCACTCTCGAACGGTCTACTGATGCCATCTAAACCTCAATCTTCTGACGCGGCTGCTTGAGTGGTGCTCGGCAAACTTCGCCGAGAATCAACCCTCATAGTTTGCCACTAAATATGTAAGTCCCAGACTTGATAATCCTAGTGTGATTAAGCATGTACCGATCAGTGATGCGCCAATGATCGCAAGACGGAGGCCGGTAATCAAGCAAAGAGCACCGGCTACAAATGAGATTAGAACCATATAGATTATTTTTCAAACTCATTTTTCTTCTCCTTTTTCGGCTATGTCCCGCCCGCAGTCGAAGCAGTCAAAGCCTTGAACAAGGTGCGCCGACCTATCGGCCGTGCGCTCTGCGACGAGCACGACGGGTAGCCGCGCTGAATGCTTACAGTAAGGTTTTGAGCCGGGCTTCATTTTCGGACACTTCAATTTCTTCAATTGTTCGTTGCAGCCGCGCTACGCGCTCTTCTAGCTCTTCAACCGCCTCGGTCAGTTCCCACCTATTCTTCATTAACGACATTGTATCATGCCCACACGACGTCCTTCGTCTAGATCCTCTCTCTCCGTTGCTCGTAGGATCATCAGCTCGGCATATTTGAACGTGTCGGCTGTGGGCTTTTCGACGAGCTCATGCTTGCTGCCTTCAAAACGCTCTTCTGCTGCGCGTTCTCCTGCGCGTACCGCCGCTTGCGATATTACGTCGTCCTCGTGCTCTTCTGCCGCCTTTTCAGCACGCTCTCGAAGTTCATTAAGCAGAATATCAAATATTTCGCGTTTATGCTCTTCTTGCGCGATCGAGAGACTTTGCACGACCGTCATAGCGCAACTATCTAACTCCTCGCAAAGTCTTTTCGGGTTATCCTGCGCCCATCTTAGAAGATCGGAGGCACAAGCATCCGCTTCTATGTTGCTTTCCTCATCGAGTAGCTCATCGAACGTATCTGCGCTCGAATCTGCGATCATTCGTGCTGCCTCGTCTATAAATTCGCACGTCGTATCGTGCGGCACGAGCTCGAGGCCTTCTGCGGTGTGAACCGCGTATATGACTTCTGTGATCCATTCAGGCGCGATATCCTTCTTAAATGCGATTTTATCGTCTTTTTGACTTTTGATCGTGTGAAGGTTTTGCGCGATCGCATGTGCCATCTGTTCTACTTCATGTGTAATTTCGCTCATGTTCCTTTCGTCCTGTCTTTTGGCTATACAGCGTATTGTGCTGTAGATGCGTACGTGGTTTCTCCCCACGGCCCCGACTTCAATGCCACCTCTTTCACTATCGATCACACCTATCTTTAGGGCGCACCCGAAGCGAGAACTGAGCTTCTTGATGACCGCTTCATCCTTGTTTTCTGCTCACTAGTAGGGGCTTTTTTGAGCATGGTTGTTGCGTGCATTGCGGAGACTTTCCTCGTCCGAGTGCGTCGGCACTTAATTATTGTAAAAGTATTTAAATGTTGCCTAAAGTTATCAATAGTTTTAATTTATATAAAACTATGACGAAATAGATTAAAAGTTAAGTTGATACCGACTCGTGCTTGCAGCCAAATATTTGTATTCTTCGGAGAAAAACTAAAAAGATACATAAGACGTATATAAAATAGCAACGATTAAGTACGAATTATAAGCAGATAACAACATGCACAGGTTTTATACACATTACAAATGGTAAGCAGACGCACAGGTTTGCACAGAGCCGACACCCAATTGAGCCAAAAGGAGTGGAAAGTGAACAACAGTAACTCCGAAACAAAGAGCATAGAAGTTGAACAAATCCTACGCCTCTTATCGTGTTCTGATTTGCGAAACAATCTCGCCCAAGCACTCCGCAATGGCAAGAAGATGACGCTTTCTGAATTGAGCGAGAGCGTTGGAGCTAGCTCACCGGCTTGTGTTCACGCCTTGCGAGAGCTAACAAAGGAGCATGTTACACATCAAGATGAGAAGCGCAACTACTTGCTCACTAGCATTGGCGAGATAGTCACGCGAAAGTTCACAGAGATCAACGCAACCATCACCGCATTATTACAACACAGGGAATTTTGGCTCGACCACGATTTGAATGACATTCCGGAACACTTGCTAGATAAAATAGGATATCTCGCCGATTCTGCCGTTCTAACAAGTACGCCTGAGGATCTCTTAAAAAGTTTTTCTGCGCTCTTCACGCTGCTTCAAAATTCTAATCAGGTACGCGCCATCTCCCCGATTTTCGCTGAAGAAATGACGGCCCAGTTTGCCAAACTGATAGAAAAAAACGTAGACATCGAACTTATTTTCACGCCCGCTGTACTGGACGCAACACTAGAATCGGGGGATAGAGAAGAGCTAGCAGGCGCCCTCAAAAAGAATCTCAAGATCTTCAAAATTGAATCCCAGCCGAACTTTGCCTTAACGGTTACAGACTACTTCGTCATGCTAGCCTTCTTCAGGCCTGACGGGAGTTTCGACTGGTCTAACGCCCTTCTGAGTTACAGCCCTGACGCACTGGAATGGGGCCGAGAGCTGTTCGCATACTATGTCGAGAAGACAGAACCCGTCAGTCTCTAGCGGCACTGCGTCAAACGGAGAACTCCTGGCCGCATTTCGTTTACCACAGCCACGCACGCGGCAGGGGTACATACATTCCTTAATTTCTAGTCCGATTTACGCTATAACGTTCCTTAGCGCTGTTGATGTAGCGATACTCTACATGGCATTTTTGCTTCAAGGTACTTTGATCTTGAGTAGCGCCTTGCTGTTCTTCGCTGCTTTCTTATTGGCGTGTTCTATCTATAGCTTAAACAAAGTGACAGACCTCAAAGAAGACGCAATCAATCTGCCCGACGGAGGTCGATCCATAATGAAAAACCGAGACTACCTGCTTTTTGCGAGCGTCGAATCAATCAACATCGCAGTGGTTCTCGCTTTGTTCAGCTATCCGTCTGCAATCATCGTCATCCTCTCCGCGTTCTTTGTAGCGTTTTTTTACAGCTTGGGAACTCGCAGATTTAGGCTAAAGAACATCTTGTTTCTTAAGAATATCACGATCGCAGGGACGGTAACTGCAACAGCAGTGCTTCTAACACTTGCGGTTCAAGTCAATATCGCATTTATCGTGGTAATGGTTACCTACTTTATCTTTGTCAAGGTTCTGATTGGGACCACGCTTCTTGACGTCCGCGATATCGAAGGTGACCAGAAGGCCGGCGTGCGGACTATCCCCGTGTCCCTAGGCAGGGCCAAGACGCGAAATCTGCTGCTACTCCTGAACTCCACGCTTGTGCTGTGGGTGGCATTCTCGATGTTACAAGCCATTTTCTACCCGTACATTATCGTTTTGATTCTCGGCGTGATTTACGGGTATTGGAGCATCTTACGCTTTACGAGGGCAGGAGCTGAAACAAGCAGGTTCTATTATTCCCTTATAGGCGCTGAATGGATGTTCCTGGCCCTCTATGCCACGCCATTCGCCTTAGGGTGGCCACACATCCTTTAAGTTAGCGAGGCCAAGCTCACTTGCATTCAGTAGCTGACAGGTACTATGTCGTTTAGAGCCTGAATGCAAAGACAGCCCAAAAAAGCTGCCTGCGTGCAACCAAACAAGCGAAGAGCCACGGAAGATACCGGGCCTGCTGGCACGGCCTCCACTTCGGCCGCGCACACAAACGATCCGAAATGCACCAAGTGTGCAGGACATTCGACCACGCCAAGAACGGCGTGCTTCACTTTTCAGATCAGCAGCGCTAACTGAATTCAACGTGCTTAGTGGCTTACACGCTTCGCGATTGTGCTTAGGCAGTCGATGTGATAGAGCGGAAAAGGGGTGGCCCCATTATCGTAGCTCATTTTTATTTATAATTGCAATAAGCGAAATGACAGCCACAAATATCATTGTGAAAACGGTTACTAACGCCATAGACACCGTGATATCGTTATAAATTGCAACAGGGCTTATTATAATCGTGAAACCGATAAGGCCATAAACAATAGCTGCTTCAAGCCAATAAGGCTTACTGGCAAGCGTTTTCACTTTTTGAGGTCTAATACGGTCATATTTAGACAGGTAGAGCGCAAATAGTTGGTAAAAGATAAAGCCGGTCACAAACCATCCTACAAAGTTTATAATAGGAACCCCAAAATAGGGGCCGGGACTTTCCCACACCCACTGAGATATTACGGTTGAAAGAATGGGATCCAAGCAAACATCCCACATTACCAGGATAAACGCGGCAATAAATGGAACGACAAAAATCCATTTTCCCTGAAGTTTCTTGCTAAATTGTCCTGTTAATACGTGTGACAACATCCAAGAGAAATATCCCACGCCAAAGTAGGCGACTATAATGACTAACGGCACCCCAAATAGTGAAATTGGAAATTGCATGGAATAATGATAATGTCCAAAAGGTATCCCAGTTTGTACGCTCAAAGCTTCAAAAAAGAGGCTTATCGCCCACGTCACGAGAAGAAAGATCCCGATATTCTTGAGGCCATAACGTTCTCTGCCGTGGAGACCCGCGAGAACGAATACCATGAGAGCGTATATCGAAGCCTCAGTCGTGCTCCCAAGGGGATTCTTGGATATTTGCAAAAACACGATAATAAGAGCGTAAAGACCTATTAATGACCATCTCAACTTACTAAACGGCCTCTCACCTCTTCTTATGTCTTTATCATTCATTGGAGAGCCTGGTTGTTCGTGTGAATGCATAAGCTTGAACGCAAGCGGATTATGAAGCAATAAGCGTTTTGATTTGAGACCACTGAGCACTATCCTGCATTAAAGAAAAACAGCGACCAAACGAAAAATTAGCTCTGTTGAGGGGAATCCTACGACGCGCCTTCTCTGTGGTCAATATCCACAATATGACGAGAGCATGCAGACTATGCTCGCTGGAACGTTGCGCCCATACACGAACCGCATTGTAATCTTCTATTCCATAGGTCCCTTCCCTATACATTGCTGTCCTTAAGAAACGAGCGGCCGCCTTGCAGTCAGTCTCTAGCAAGTTAGGGGGCTTCTTGCCCTCCTGTCCACCTGCAAGACCGTAGTATTCGGCACGTTTTGCTTCCGTGGGCGCGGCAAGTTTTGCTTCCTTTTCGTGCGCGCCGTAGAACTTGATACCCCGAAGTGGGTTAAGGTCGGTTGCGAATGGCCCAAACTGCGGCGGCCATTTCTACCGCCTCGTCGGCCAATCCATGAACCGCCCTTTACTCCATTATTCCTGATCTTGTTCTCCTTTTTCAGACGAAGGACGCCCTACCCGTCTTTTTTCTTTTTGAAGTAAGATAAGGGGCTCGGAATGAGGCCTTCCGCTGCCAACCGCGTGAGCGTGCCTTCAGGGATGCTGATGCCCAGTTCCGCTAGTCGTTCATCGAGCGCTGTATGATCCATTTTTAGATCTGCTTGACTTGACACAGTTAATCTTTATATATCTCGCTCATTCACGTTACTCAAACCGAGTCACAAAATTGACTTCTCGTATGATAAAGGCTTCGCATTTTCCGGTTAAATACGTTTTAATGACTCCTGCGAAGCGGGAAGACAACGCCACGATCACACCTGTCCAGCCACGGAGATACAGCAATGTCCAAGAAAATGTAGAGAGTTCATCTCTCAAGCCCTTGATGCGGCGCAGGAATTCGCGCAACGTGGCTGGGCCTGTGCTTCCGCTCAAGGCAGCTGGGGAGAAGGCGCCGCTCAGCGAGGCCGTGCCTAACGGCCATAAAGACGCTTCAACTGAGATAGACTTGATCGAAGTTTGGTGGTCTTCACACCGGGGTTTTACTATTTTAAAAAAATATTGATATTTTTTATCAATAACTTAAATTTCTAATACGATTCAACATTGAAGCACATAATGAGGATGAATAGCAAACTTTATATTCATCTCTATCATTGACAGAATGCGACAATCATGAATATCACAACACAAAGGGGAGAAGAACTCAGCGAAACGATCGTCGAGCCACAAGGCAACAATGATGAACTGCTCAGACTATTAATATGCTCGGACCTGAGGAAGAAGCTCCTTCTTGCACTTAACAACGGCACGACATCCCTCGCCGACCTGCGCGAAGCAACAGGGGCAAGCTCAACCGCAGCAATACACGCGCTCAGAGAGCTGGAGAAAGAACGCCTCACCTTCCAAGATGGTAAGCGGAACTACTTGCTTACAAGCTCGGGCAAGATTGTCGCTCTGCACGTGGAGAGCTTTGTGCAAACGGTCAACGTAATTACTCAGTTTGGCAAGTTCTGGCTAGAACACGATTTAAGCGGCATCCCTGAAGATTCTCTCAAGAACATAGGGTGCTTGCAAGAATCACAAGTCTTGACAAGCGTGCCCACCGACGTTTTCAACGCCTTTTCGACCTTTGTTACCCTGCTCGAAGACGCCAAAGTGATAAGAGGCGTTGCCCCCGTGTTCACGCCAGACTTGCTTGATATTTACGCCGAACTCGCCGCAAAAGGCATACCGATCGAGCTTGTCGTTACTCACGAAGTGCTCGAAAACATGCTAGAGCTCGCAGACCGCAGCCCGCTTAAGAATTCGCTTAAGACAAATCTTAGGCTCTTTGTGATTGAACAAAACCCGAAAACGGCGTTCACGGTTACTGACTATTTCTTTATGATTGGACTCTTCAGATTCGACGGGTCTTATGACTATTCAGACGAACTGCTAAGCTATAGCAAAGACGGCATTAGGTGGGGTCGCGAGCTGTTTGATCACTACGTCCGAGCATCAAAAGAGTTCGACTTACGACATTAAACGCTAAGTTTAAGCCCGCTTTATTCCTTTGAGTCACCGTAACAGTTCCCTAAAATAGGCCAAATTGTGTTGGCGTTTGCGAAGAGCCAGTCGGGGTCCCTGTTAAAAACTAAAAACTTTTGCTGGATAACTTCTTCTCGACTCGAAACGCGCCTGTCGTTCAGAACCATCAGCGCTAGTCAAAGCAACGCTTTGCTTTACGCGTGACCTGCAAAAGCCGCAACAGCACCTAGCCTTCGCCATTGCCCGCCGCATCGCCGCGCCGCAAGTCATACCTAACAAGACGACTGCCTATTTGCATGATCTCGCCGCTACGCTCACGTTGCAGGACGGATCGTGCCTTTGCTTCGCTAATTGCCTGAAAACCTTATATCGATGTGGATATATTTATTCAGCTAGATTTCCTCGCAGACTCGTGCTGCTGAAAAAAGCGCGTATTGGGGGCAATTTTTTGGCAGATCATCGAACGTACGTCTACAGCCCATTTTCGCCTGTCATTACGGCATTTGTCATATTCGTAGTTCTCCTACTCTTTGCCTTCATCTTCCTTGGACTAATCGGAGCGGCTTTTAGTCGAATCGGGTTTTCCGCGCAAGCCATCACACTTTTGCTCTTAGCTGTGCTGATCGGGAGCGTTATTAACATACCTCTATTCACTCTTGAAGCGTCTGAGCCGATCATGACTAACGCCTATGTCACTGTTTTCGGCATGACCTACCGGGTGCCAGAGGCGGCCGAAGGCTCGCGAAAAACGGTCGTTGCTATCAATGTCGGCGGCGCCCTAATTCCATCTGTTGTCTCCCTTTATCTCCTATGGCGATTTCCGGACGTTTTCGCCCTTGCGATAGTCGGGGTGACTCTTGTAGCCGTCATTTCTCATCTCATATCAAAACCCGTAAAGGGAGTGGGAATAGTCTCTCCAGCGCTTGTTTCCCCTCTCGTTGCCGCCGTCTATACTATCGTCGTTTTGACACTATTTTCAGGGGTTGACAACGCCTTTGCTTTGGCTTATGTGTGTGGCGTGCTGGGCACTCTGATCGGGGCCGACTTAACGAATCTAGGAGCCATCAAGCAGGTTGGGGCCCCTATTGCCTCGATTGGTGGCGCCGGTACTTTTGACGGCGTCTTTCTCTCAGGGATCATAGCCGTCTTGCTTGCGTAGAAGCGACTGCGGGAGCAACCCTCAGTGCGCAGCACGAATCTTCTGACGGTCGATCAAATCAGCTTTATATAATGTTTCAACATGATACTGTCATCGCGCCGTCCTCACCGCAGTCTAGAAGCCATGGCCGTGAGTCGCCTTTTGAAAACCAATCTGGTACTTCTCATCCTCGTACTGATAGCTATTGTTGCCAGTTCCTTCGCAGTCTATGCTGGCAACAAGAAGTTCATCGGCATCATAGGGATTGCCGCTTTGGCGTTGACCTTGGTATTATGGCGTATTTTTAGCCTGACACGGCAGACAGCAGCAACTTCCGAGCCTGAAACGCTGCGCTTTGACTTCGACATGGACAGGATCCAAAAAAAACGTCCACCCCGCGAGTGATGCGACCGCAATTACCGCTTGGAAACCGCGTCAGACCTTGATTACGACCGTTCTAGTGATATGATCCCCCAATCGCTGCCGTTATGTCGTAGAGTATTGACAAAGATTTCTGGTCGCGCCCGCTACAACTAACTGCGCTTTTTTTGATGGTAAGCCTACTCCGACCACGAGCCGGCGCACGACTTACAGTGCGGGTTCCTGGCCACCTTAACCTTGTCGAATGCCATCATTTCGCCGTCATAGATGAGGAGTTCATCGACCAATGGGACGCCTACGCCAGCTAAGCACTTGATGGCCTCTGTTGCTTGCAGCAATGCTATCACACCTGGCGTCGTAGCCAACACCGGAAACACTGCGCGAGGCGGAGCGTGCGGATAGATACACTCAAGGCAAGCCGTCTTGCCCGGCAACACGGTAGTAAGTCGCCCCTCGTAGCCGTATATCGCGCCGTGGATCAGGGGGACGTGGTGAGCAATAGCCGCCGAATTTAGCATGTACCGAACCGCGAAGTTGTCCATAGCATCGAGAATGATGTCGCAGCGTTCGGTGAGTTCTAGGACATTTTTATCCTCGATAGTCAGATCAAACGCCTCAACAATGGTTGTTGGATTGATCCTTTCCACTTTCTGCGATGCTGATTCGACTTTTTGTTTTCCCAAATCTTCGTCCCAGTGCAGTACCTGCCGGTTCAAATTGCTAAGCTCGACAGAGTCTGTATCGATCAGCTGAAGATGTCCAACGCCCGCGACAGCAAGATACAACGCGAGAGGCGAGCCGAGCCCGCCTAAACCAGCGATAAGGGCTGTCGAGTTTTTCAGACGTTCCTGCCCTATTTCCCCAAAGCCAGGAATGATTATTTGCCGGTGGTATCGCTTACGATCGTATTCAGACAGAGACATGAATGTAACCCCCAAACTGAGAACAAACCGGCCCAGTTGACAATGCACATTTCAGGGATTCATGAGTTCTTGACGAAATCACATCTTAATTCTTTTTCGGTCCGTGTACAGCGCCATCTGGATGTCCTTTCTAAACTCATCGTCATAAAGCAGCTCAAAATTGCCGTTCGGATCCTTTGAGCGCAAGTTATACACTTTCACCGTTTCCGTATCTATCGAGCCTTCAAGCATTTTTCCCTCAGGGATGTCTTTCGTAGGTTCATCCAGAATCTCGCAGACCTTGTCATCTCGTTTGATAAGCACATCGAAAATGGTGAGATCGTTCTGTTTCAAAATGTCAAACAGCGCCTCCGTCACCTTCTTGTGAAACGACTTTTTTTCTTGCCAAAGATTCGTCGCCCTCACGATTCCGTGCAGCGCATCTGATACCGCTTCGTCGACTTCGTCCTCAGTCATGTCAGAAACGTTCATCGAATACGTCTTGTTCGGCATAATAGTAGCATACGAACCCGCGCCTCTTAAACCTGAAGCATCTTCTCGAATCTTCTTAGCTTTGGGATTCACGCGTGCCTCTCCTGCAATCTACTTGCTCCCCGTTATAGCGCCTCATGACCGTCGCACGTGTCAGGCTACGTGAGCGCAAGAAGAAGAAAGATGAAGCCGCAATCCATAATGACGTCAAACCTAGGTCATATCATCCGAGATATCCTAGTGGGTCTCGAAGCCAAGAACAAAGATTGTTTGTAATCGCGACGACAAACTTGTAGTCTTAGATGAGACACGTCCGACAACGAAACCAGACAAAGAACTGCGCTGTCATATCAAAGATAGTACGATTGGCGGCACGCAGTTATTTAGAAGCGCGAATCAGCTGCGAAGCGGTAGGGCGATGCAGAACTTCGAACCTCGGCCGACGTCACTCTCAACGGTAATGGTCCCGCCGTGAGCTTCAATCACGGACTTCACGATGGCTAAGCCGAGCCCCACACCTCGTGATTTTGTGGTGAACAGCGGCTCGAAGAGCTTACGTATGTTTTCCCGTGGTATGCCCATTCCCGTATCAGCTACATTTATAGAGGCGCTTTGTCCGTTGTTCTTGGTCATTACACAAACGGTACCGCCGTCTGGCATTGCTTGCAACGCGTTGCTCATGATGTTTATCAGTGCGCGCCGCATAAGGAACGGATCGACATCGAGATCGGGCAGACTCGGATCAAGCTTCTTCTCGATTACGACATTATTGGGCGCTACAACGCGACGAAGGGCCTCGTTGACGAGTTGTTCTGTGCTTGTGCGCGTGATTTTCGGGCTCGGTGTCCGAGCAAAGTCGAGCAGATCGGTTACCATGGAGCTCATGTAAGCGACTTGCTCCTTTATCTTGTCCAGACCGTCGCGAAGCTGCTGCGCCTCAGGAGCCTCACTAGGCGCGAAGTGTCCCTCCAGCTTGTCGACCTGTTTTTTCTCGAGGTGAATAGTGTTAAGAATGGCCTGCAAAGGGCTGCGGAGATCATGTCCGACCATTGCCGCCATTTGCCCGATAGCTGCCAAGCGTTCCGCCCGCTTGAGTTCAGCCGTTTTTTGCGCCACCAGTTCTTCAAGGTGCTCAGAGTACTGCATAAGCTGGTCTTCAAGGTTTTTGCGCTCGATGGCGTAGTACATAGCTCGCTCCAGGATATCTACCGTCACGGTGCCTTTCACGAGATAATCCTGCGCACCCTCACGCACCGCGTGTACCGCCACCTCCAAATCGTTGAGACCAGTCAGCACGATGATCGGCACGCGCGGCACTGCGGCGCGCATCGTCGCGACGGTGGCGATGCCCAGGCTGTCAGGAAGACTCAGATCGAGCAGCACAACGTCGACACTCCCCTGGTCGCACCGTTCTATCCCAGCATTGAGACGATCCACTGCGTCAAGCGCGTGCTTTGTCGCCGATGACTTAGTCAAAAGCCGCTTTATGAGGTGAGCATCGCCGGGATTGTCCTCGACGAGAAGGACTCTAAGTGCTCGATCACGTGCGTACATTCTCAGCCCTCTTGCTGCGGCAGCTTCACGACCGTGAACCAGTACTCTTCGATCTGCCGTATCACTTTCATAAATTGTGGCCAGTCAACCGGCTTGGTGATGAAGCTGTTCGCGTGTAATTCGTATGTTTTCAGGATGTCCTCGTCAGCTTTGGACGTCGTCAATACGACGACCGGTATGCTCGCAAGCGCTTCGTTCGATTTGATCTTTTTGAGCACCTCGCGACCGTCCACCTTTGGCAGGTTAAGGTCGAGCAAGATCAGATCTGGGCGCAGAGCCTGCCCATATTCGACATCGTGCAAAAAGGCAAGTGCGGCTTCTCCGTCAGTTGCGACGTGCAGGTTGTGGAGCACTTTGCCGAACTCGAGAGCGCGCTTGGTCAGAAGGACGTCGCCTGGATTGTCCTCCACCAATAAGATCTCGATGTAATTCACGCTATTGCGATCGCTCATAACATATTAGCCCCCCTTGCTGGAAGCGTAAAGATAAACGTCGAGCCTTTTGCTGGCTCTGATTCGACCCATACGCGTCCCCCGTGACGCTCAACTATTTTTTTAACCACAGCAAGTCCGATGCCCGTTCCTGGGTAGTCCTCGCGCGCGTGCAGGCGTTGAAATACGGCAAAGATCCGTTCTGCGTATTTCATGTCAATACCGATCCCATTATCGCGCACCGAGAACACCCAGTCGTCTTTCGTTTCCTCTACGCCAACGTGAATCATCGGGGGATCATCGCTCCGGAACTTTATCGCATTGCCTAACAGGTTCTGGAAAAGCTGAACAAGCTGGGATTCGTCACCGAACACGGTCGGCAATCGATCATGCGTGACAACTGCTTGGTTCTCTTCTATCGCGACTTCAAGATTCGCAATCGCTGCCGAAAGGGCGCCACTCATACTGGTTGGCACGAACGGCTCTCCACGCGTGCCCACACGCGAATACGCTAAAAGGTCATTGATGAGCGTGTGCATTCGTTTCGCGCCTTCGACGGCAAATGCGATGTATTGGTCAGCGCCAGCGCCAAGTTTTCCTTTGTAGTCCTCCTCAATTAGTTGAATGTAACTCGTTATCATGCGCAGCGGTTCTTGCAGGTCGTGTGACGTGACGTACGCAAACTGTTCTAGTTCAGCGTTGGATCGTTTTAGATCAGCGAGTGTGCTGTCAAGCTGGCGCTCCATCCGCTTGCGCTCAGTGATGTTTCGCGCGACTATGAGAAACGCAGCCGGTTGCCCCGAGGCATTTTCAATCACGGAGATATTTGCTTCTATGTCTACCCTTCCTCCATTTTTCCGGAGCAATTGCGAGTCAGTGCGGACAGTTTCTTTTTTCCCACGACCGGGCACCGTTCTGTCGAAGATAGCTCTGACGAGGAACTTACGTGCATCGGGGATCAGCGAACGAAACTCAGGAGGGAAGAGATCCTTGAAGGGCTTCCCTATTATCTCTTCCCTAGATCGCTGGGTGAGATCCATGATGGCTTCATTGCAGTCGGTAACCGTCTCGTCCAACTCCGCGATCACTATCCCGTCTGCCATAGTTGCGAAGGTGATGCGCAGCTTTGCTTCAGATTCCACCAGTGCCATCTCCGCTTTCTTGCGCTCCGTAACGTCGCTGCTTATTTCGAGAATAGCGGACGCATTGCCCTTCTCGTCCTTGATCAGAGTCCAGCTGCTCGCGACAGTGACCTGGACACCATCGCGCGTTACGTGGATCAGCTCCCCTTCCCACAGTCCGTTCTCCATAAGCTTAGGCCACAGCGCTTCGCGCGATTCAGGGAACCTTGTGCGCAGCAGCGCGTTCGCGTTTTGACCTTCGGCCTCTTGCTTTGTCCATCCATACAGGCGCTCGGCGCCACGGTTCCAGTACATTACGGCCCCTTCTGGGTCCAAGGTCACGATGGCATCGTGCGCCCCATCAAGCATAGCCGCCTGCTCTCGCACGGCCTCTTGAGCCGTCTTGAGAGTAGTGATATCAACAATCGAAACCGCACTCCTTTTGGTTCCTGGAATCAGTGCTGCCGCCACAAAGACTTCTCTTCGCGTTCCGTCTTTTGTAAGGAGTCTGAGCTCATACTCTTTCGGAGCGCTAGCCGCATCGCGTCGACGTGCGCGATGATATGTTTTTATCCTCTCAACATCTTCCGGAGCGACGAATTCTGTCCACGGTTTCAGGCCTTCAACTTCGTTCTTACGGCAACCGGTGAGCTGCTCAAGTTTGCTATTCACCATAGCAACAGTCATGTCTTCTTCCAGAATAGCCATACCCGCCGATGTGTTCTCAAAAATGGCGCGGTAGTACGCCTCGCTTTCGAGCAGGGCACGCTCAATTTGTTTGCGGTCACTGATGTCTACGAAGCTCTCGAGCAGGTAAGAGTGTCCCCTGAGCGTAATTCTGCTCACTGATTTGAGGATCGGACGGCTCTTCCCGTCTGCCGTAAGCAAAACGCGTTCTGCATTGTCGACGGTTTGCTCGAGATCAGTTATCGGGCAACGTCCCACCTCGGCAGGACAGATAAATCGATGGCAGACTGAACCGATAATTGCGTCCTTCGACGCTCCAAAGAGGTGCGCGCCCGCCGTGTTGACATCGACAATCGTGTGCGTTATCGGGTCAACAAGCACGATTCCCGCTTGCACTGATTCGATAATCGCTTTTTGCTCGGAGATATCGCGGACTATTGCTGTTGCGAACGTGCCCTCTTTCGTTTTCCACGAGGCGAAGCTTGGCTCTGCTGGAAACTCGGTGCCGTCTTTTCTACGCCACAGCATGAAAGACGGCGGCACGTAGGTTTCACGAGTGCCTAGTGCGGGGAGCATCTTTAAGAAACCAGCTTTGGCAGATTCTGGAAGGATTGCCGTGACTGATTGGCCCGTGATATCATTGGCGGTCCATCCGAAGGTTCTTCCGGCAGCATTGTTCCAATAGGTCACGGTGCCCTGCACGTCCATGGAAAAAATGGCGTCCGCCGCCGAATCGGTGACTGCGCGGAACCGGTTTTCGCTCTCCTTGAGCTGTACCTCGAAGGCGTGCCTGGCCAACGCCAGTTCAACGTTGGGAAGAAGTGAAGCTGTATCGATCGGCTTCAGTATGAAGCCGAAAGCGCCCGTTTTCTTGATCTGCTCTTGTGTGGACTCGTCTGCCTGACCCGTCAAGAAGACTACCGGGATTTCAAACTGATCTCTGATCTCGCGAGCCGTTTCTATCCCATTTTTTTCCCCTTTTAGGAGTATGTCCATAAGAACGAGATTTGGATGCAGCTCCTCAATTGTGCGCAGAGCGGCTTCTCCGGTTGCGGCCACAGCCGCAGCGTCATAACCGGCGCGCTTAAGGCGCTGCGCAATGTCCATGGCGACGATGGCTTCATCTTCAACGACGAGAATCGTGGTCATTCTCTCCCACTCTTCCCAATACGCGCGCCCGCTGGTGTAAATGTGGTGATAAACGTCGTCCCTTTCGTGCGATCGAGCGTGATGGTACCGTCAAGCTGATTAACGAGCGCAGTCACGAGCTGCATACCCAACGAGTCAGTCGCTCGAAAGTCGAAATTCGGTGGGAGGCCCTCGCCATTGTCGGCAACTGTTAACTCGTATGTGCCGTTGATTTGGTGGAGGGTTATGGTAACTTCGCCCGTCGCCCCGTCTGGAAACGCGTGCTTTAACGAGTTTGACACAAGTTCGTTAATGATGAGCGCGCAGGGGATGGCGGTGTCCACGCCGAACAGGACGTTTTCGACGTCGGTAGTGATCGTGATTGCTCCCGGAGCAACGTTGAACATCCGCAGAAGCTCGTCGATGATGCTGTCGACGTAATCCCCGAAATCAATCTCCGCTAACGAACCCGAACGGTACAGCTTCTCGTGAATAAGCGCCATTGATCTGATCCGGCTCTGGCTCTCTTTGAGCATTTCGACCGTTTCTAGCTCAGTAGCTTGCTGAGCTTGTAAGCTGATCAAGCTCGATATCACCTGCATGTTGTTCTTGACCCGGTGATGAATCTCCTTGAGAAGCGTCTCCTTCTCCTTGAGGGTTATCCTGATCAACTCATCTGCCTGCAGCTTCGCGATTACCACCCCCACCTCATTGCTGATGGCGTTGAGCAGCTCCTTCTCGGCCTGAGAGAAGGTGTGGCGTGCAAAACTCCCCACGGTGAGCGCCCCTATCCGCTTATCATAGCGATACAGCGGCACCACAGCGAGAGACTTAACTCCCAATTCAGCGGCATGAGGCACGCGCAACGCCTCGTGACCGCCGACAAAAAGAGGTTTTCCCTCAACCAGAACACGACCGTATGCCATATCATCAAGGGGGATGTTCCTGATAGCTTCAAGAGCGATATCGGGAATGCCGGTTGCGTAGCACAGGTTCGCACGGCGGGCGTCATAGTCGTGGAGATGGATCGTTCCGACATCGAAGTGCAGCAGTTCGAGAGTCAAATCTGCCACGGTTTTAGCAAACGATTGTACCTGAGTGGCTCGGTTTCCTTCAGTGATAATACGGTTGAGTGTCTCTATCGTGTGCGTGCGTTCTTTGACCCTCTCTTCTGCCCGCTTTCGCTCCGTAATATCGACGGCGGCACCGCGTACGCCGACGGCAGCCCCGTCACGCCTGATCGGCGCGCCAAGGGCTGAAACAGGAAACGTGCGCCCGTCCTTCCGCAGTCCGGTGTATTCCATCAGGCCGACATCGTCGAAACTCGTTCTCCGATGAAACACCGTGCGTGCTCGCTCTTTGTCGGCATCTGTGATCAGTTGAAAAATAGACATCCCCGCTTCGAGCTCTTCTTTCGTGTAGCCGAACATGTCAAAGGCCGTCGCATTCGCGAAGGTGACGCGACCAGTTTCGTCTGCTTCATACACGACTACAGGGAGCGCGTCGGTGATCTCACGGATGCGTCTTTCGCTCTCTTTAAGCGCCTCATCTGCCTGTAACTTTGCAATGACCGTCCCCACCTCGTTACCAATGGCGATGAGCAGTTCTTTCTCGGCTTGCGAGAAGGTATGGCGTGTTGCGCTCCCCACGTTGAGTGCTCCAATAATCGCATCTTGAGAATAGAGCGGCACGCTGGCGAGCGAAGCAACCCCAAATGGCGCGTGGCGCGGCAGGAACGTTGCGTAGTCATCAGCAAAAAGAGGGTCTCCATCGATCAGAATGGCACTATATGGGGCGTCACGATAGGATATCTTCTCAATGGCATCTCGCGCGGTCTCAGGGGGTCCTTGTGCGTACCGTAATGTGGCGTAGCGAGAGTCCATATCAATGAGGTAGATGCCCCCGATGTCGAAACGCATCAATTCACACGCCAACTTCGTCGCTGCCTCTGCAAATGACTGCACATCACTGGTTCTGTTTCCTTCAGTGATAATACGGTTGAGTGTCTCTATCGTGTGCGTGCGTTCTTTGACCCTCTCTTCTGCCCGCTTTCGCTCCGTAATATCAAGTATGATACCACGCTGCCCGACGATAGCACCGTCTCGTCTCATTTGTACAGCCCGGATTGAAACAGGAAACGTGCTCCCGTCCTTCCGCAGCCCGGTGTATTCCACCCGGCCGACATCTTCGCCACCCAGTCTCCGATGAAACACCGCGCGTGCTCGCTCCAAATCGGCGGGCGCGATCAGTTGAAAAATAGATATCCCCGCTTCGAGCTCTTCTTTCGTGTAACCGAACATGTCAAAGGCCGTCGCATTCGCGAAGGTGACGCGACCAATTGCATCTGTTTCATACACGACTGCCGGAAGCGCGTCGGTGAGCTCACGGATGCGTCTTTCGCTCTCTTCCATTTTTTGATCAGCACGCTTCTGCTCAGTAACGTTCACGGCGATCCCGCGTATCCCTACCGGAACGCCCTCACGAACGATCACTGAAGCACGTACAGAGACCGGGAACGTACTCCCATCGCGCCGCAACCCCGGAAGCTCTATCCACTCCGAAGGTTCATCAATTACCGCTTGAGCGATGGATTCGCGTATTTCTTCGTGTTTGTCAGGGGGAACGAAGTCATACAGCGTCATTCCCCCTTCGACTTGTTCTTTTGTGTAGCCGAACTCTTTCAGCCCCGCGCGGTTGACAAACGTGAGATTTCCCACCATATCGGTTTCAAATATCACCTCGGACAGCGACTCAGTGAGTTCACGGATACGGCGAGCGCTCTCACGCACTTTCTGCTCTGCCCGCTTTAGCTCGGTCATATCAAGTAGGATACCACGCTGCCCGACGACAGCACCGTCACGCCTCTTCGGCACGCCAAGGGCTGAAACAGGAAATGTGCGCCCGTCCTTCCGCAGTCCGGTGTATTCCACCCGGCCGACATCTTCCCCACCCATTCTCCGACGAGACGCCGTGCGTGCTCGCTCCAAATCGGCGGGCACGATCAGTTGAAAAATAGACATCCCCGCTTCGAGCTCTTCTTTCGTGTAGCCGGACATGTCAGAGGCCGTCGCATTCACGAAGGTGATGCGACCAGTTTCGTCTGCTTCATACACGACTACAGGGAGCGCGTCGGTGATCTCACGGAGGCGACTGTCAGCGACCCGCGCTTGTCGTTCCTTTCGATACTTTCTTGTTGCCACATCAATCGCAGCGATGAGTTCCAGCTCATCCAACGGCTCGATGAGAAAACCGTCGGCTTCAGCTGCAATTGCCCGCCGCACCGTCGCCTCGTCAGGGTTGGCGGCAATGAAGATGACCGGAATGTCGTGGAGACTCTTGATTTGTTGTGCAACTTCGATCCCATCCGCTTCTCCTTTTAACCTGACATCCATGAGGATGATGTCGGGTCGTAACGCATCTGCGCGCGTGATCACTTCGTCGGCGGTCGCCGTCAGGGCGATGACGTCGTAGCACATCCGCTGCAATCGATTCTGGATATCCTGCGCACTATTTGGATCATCTACAACGAGTATTATGCGTATCATAACGGTGCGTGTCTTTAACGTGCGCAGAAAGAAGATATATCTTATCCTGCTTCTCTCGCGTCTGTGTTGTGGTTTGAGCTAGTGAGCTCACGCTGGGTGTGGTAAAGCACGCAGATACCGTGCCGAATCGCTTCCCGACAGGTGCGCCGCACGCCGCACTGAGGGTATCCCGCCCCCCTTTTTTTTGCATCAACGTTTGAACGGACGTTATGAGAAGCCCCATTTGCCTCAATTCGCTCAACTTCTTCTGTTTGAGAGACCGATGTCACAGCACGGTGTTTTAGTCCTCAAATAGCTAGTAGAAAGGTCAGTCGTAGCTCTTTCTTATCTCACTTGAATGCAGACAGAGTCAAATAGGGAGGATTTCATCAAAAAAGTGCGCATACTGCTCCAAACTTCTAAACACGGAAAATCTCGGACGCTCTTTTTTATGGCAGAGAAGCACACGCCGCCATTTTGACTCACATTCGTTGTCTTTTGGAACAACGTGGCGAACAACCCTTTATTGTCCCCGCCGACGACTCCCTCAAATTGCTGATCTTCTTCGGTATTGAGCCATTATCTAGGTGAGGGCGGCGAAATCCATCCATCACCAGAGCAGTTATTTTTGGACACTTCACACGATAAGTCAGTTAAGCTGGAGTTCACCCGTTTTTCGTGAATCGTTTCCTCGAACGCGCGATTGGGCTTTCAGAACGCTTTGCCCTCTCGCTGTGCATAATAGTCACCATGGCGGGCCAGATCGTACCTGGGCTTACAACGCAACACGTTCATTATCAGCGAAGGCTACAACGTTAGAGAGATGAAACAAGAAGGATCCACGGTAACAGGGCTCAAGCAACAACGGTAACGGGCCTCAGCCAGTCTCTTCAGGAATCTCCCTTAACAGCAGAACGGTTCGTTCGTCCGGTAAAGGGCTGAGCGTCTCGCGATAACAAAGACTAAGTGCTATCGCGGTAATTGCTTAGGCGGTGTAGCCGGTCGTTGGGAGTGAGATACACGGAAATGAAAGAAGATATAGACGTAGACAAGGCCATCCGTCTCGCTGTTTGCTCTGACCAACGAAAAGAAATTCTCCTCTTAATATGTCGGGACGGGGTGAAATCGCTTCGCGAGCTGCGGGACGAGCTCAAGCTCTCCTCTCCCGCGATTATACACGCGTTGCGAGAGCTCGAAAGCATTCATTTCATTCGCCAAGATCCAATGAGAAACTACGTATTGACCCCCATCGGCAAGAGTGCTGGACGTAACGTCATCGATTTTCAAGCTGCGATGGCGGTGCTAATGAAGTATGAAGCATTCTGGCTCGAGCACGACTTAGGTGGGATTCCCGATCATCTATTTGACAGGATCGGGTCGTTACGCGACGCTGCACTTATCGCAGGCACCCCCACTGATATTTTTAAAGCTTTGCGTCATTTTGTCGAGCTGTTGCGAGATAGTAAAGTCGTAAAACTGATTTCCCCGTTCTACATTCAGGACATTGGCGAACTAGTGCTTGAGCAGTTTGCTCGCCAACAACACGTGGCGCTAGTGCTAACTGACGAGGTATCGCACCATTTGATTGACGAAATCGGTCGAGCACGTTTGAGCAAGGCACGCAGCGAAAACCTCACACTTTATGTGACCAGAGACAATCCCAAACTTGTCCTGGTCGTTGCTGATCCTTTCGTGGCGCTTGCGCTCTATCGTTCAGACGGTTCATTTGATTATTCCTATACGTTAACAAGCCAAAATAGAGAGGCGATTGCATGGGGGCAAGAATTGTTTGATTATTATGTCGCGTCATCAGAGAGCGTGGTTCTGTAGGGAAGGACACTCCCGAAACGGGAGCCATTCTCGGCTTCCGAAAAGCAGACTTAGAAGCGTCTCGCAACGAATTTCCGCGCGCTTGCGAAACGATTGGTGGATCGGTCAGCTACGCGAACGGGATCGTCTCGGATCTCTAAAACAACGCGTGCACTTTGGCACCTCAACATATCGAACCTATCAGAGCTCACGACGGACGCTCGTTCAACAATTTCAATTCCTAGAAACGTCGTCATCAACGTCTCGGTGGCCGAGGACGTGTCGATGTTGAATGTTAATCCTAAAATGCCACAACGGCTATTGACGAACCTTGGCCTAGACGTCTTGCCTGCGATGCCCGCGGGGGAAGCTTAACGAAAAACGCACGGAAAACGAATGGTACATCGAGATACGTGTGCAAGACCCGGGGCCTCGCATAACAGGGGATCTAAACACGATGTCAATCAAACCCCTTCATATAACAAAGGCACGAGGCGTTGGACTGGGCTTGACAGTCTGCAAGCGAGGAACAGAAGCGCATGGCGGACGCATTGTCAGGCACTGCGGGAAGTGGTGCTCGGTTCACGGTCAGGCTGCCAACGCGTTAACGAGACAAAGTAAAAACGAGGAGGTGAACTCGTGGGAAAACTGACCATATTGGTTGTCGACGATGACCGAGAGATACTGAGCAGTTTTATGCAGATCTTAAGTAAGAACGGGTACGGCGTGGAAACTGCAGAAACCGGTCACGAGGCGATTGAGAGATGCAAAAGTGGCTCGTACGATCTTGCGCTCTTAGATATTAAGCTCCCCGATATGGATGGCACGCAACTGCTCGAGCGGTTGCAGGAAATCGAGCCCAAGATGAGAACTATCATGGTCACAGGCTACGCCGGTCTGGACGGCGCTCTGAGATCTCTGATTTTGCACGCGAATGCCTACGTTCAGAAACCAGTCGATCCGGATGAGCTTTTGAAGGTTGTGAGAGCAACGCTAAATGAACAGCAGATCGAGTAACTCACCAACCCAATAAGCTATGGCAAAAAACGCCGACGCCACGAGCATGATCAAGGAAGCTAATAGGGAGAAATGGGGCGTCACTGTTTTGAGCAGGCGCCTAGTAAGATCGGCATAGTCCTTGAAATAGCGCTCATGTGGTCGGAAAAGGCGTCGAATACGAGATGCCTCTGGCACGTCCTAACAAAGCGCAGATTGGAAAAACGCGACGGCGGGAACCTTTCGCGGGCATAATTCTAAATTGAAAACAAGGGCGATGAAGGTCTGTTCCACAAACAAAAACACAAGAGTCACGCGGCCTCATTCGCAAAAAAATAGACTCGAAGGCACTCGCTGCCGCGAGGAACGAGGGACGAACTCGACTGCATTTAAGACCATCCGCGAGCAGCTCCAGGGTTTTAAAGCAAATAACACCACGGTGACCCATGTCTACATCCTCCAGCAGCAAAACGGTACAACCCGGTTCATCGCCGCCCCGTATGTCAGGCCGGATAGTCCTAAATTCATGCACAGGTGCATACCACAACCCCGGATGCGCTGAAGGTCCCGGTCACCAAACCGATAGGCGTAGGCCCCTACACCGACCAGTGGGGGATCTACGTTTCAGGGTTTGCCCCGGCGTACACCGGTTCGAATGGAACAGTCATGGTCCTCTGCGTCGATTTCGGTAACACAGGCCATCACTTTCCCTCTTTTTGATTTGAACATCTCCTGAAGGTGGCAGCTATAGAAGCTCTATCCTCGACAAACTAAAATCAGGACTGGGCGCATGCATCGAGGGGTGGGTTAGCGTTGGCTGGTCTCACTATGAACACGTATTGTGAGCACGTTTTGATGTGTATATGAAGTGCTGGAGAGATGTGGCTTTGCGCGTTGAACGCTGATGGTGCGTGCAAACCGGAAGAGCGTTCGTGATACTGCCTGGTATCGGTATTTTCAAATCTCGTGGGGAAAAATTCAGGAAACAGGTCTCCCTCAGGGATTCCTCGACTATTGCGGCTTTCAGCCAGAACAGGTTGCTAAAATCAAAGCGTAAAATTCTTAAGCCTCCAGTGACCGTTGGGTGAGTACCAATGCGCATCGAGAACCGCACTCTCCTCGGGACGCTCTTCTTTGTAGGCGCGGCGCAGTTCGTTCTGATGATAGTCATCGCTGAAGCGCGGTATCCCGGGGGGTATAGCGTGGCGATCAACGCCCTAAGCAACTTGGGCGTGGGACAAACGGCGCTTTTTTACAGCGCGTGGATCGCGGTGTGCGGAGCGTTCGTACTCATCGGTTCACTGCTCGGACGGCGTACCCTCGGCACCGGCCTTACCACAACCCTTGCAGTAGCCGGTGCCTGTGTTGTGGGGGTGGGCGTATTCCCTGTAAGGACCAGCGCGCCCCACGAAGTCTTCGCGATCGCCGCATTTGTCTTTGCAGCGGTCTCCGCGATCATCTCGTATAGGGTGCTGCGCCCGCCGCTCTCGCACTTCTCAGTGGGCCTCGGGATCATCGCGCTCGTTGCCATCGTCCTACTAGTCACGGGTCACTATCTGGGAATAGGTAAAGGCGGGATGGAGCGCATGATCGCGTACTCGATCCTTGTGTGGGCGCTCGGGTTCGGAGGAGCCCTGATAGGCGCAAAGTGACCACTAATCGGCTTAAGCGGCGACCTATCATATTTGATGGATTTTGTGATACGGCAGGTGCCATTTTGCACAGGACTGCTCGCAGGACAGCGGCGCTGGAGAGATCGAGATCGCTGAGCGTAGCCCAAGAAAGATTGATACGTTGTGCTTTATCTATCACAGGCTGTTATTTCGTACCCAATAATTACTAGGCTGCGGCCGCATGTTGTTGTGTCCCACAATTCCGACTTGGTGAACGTTTTTCTAAGTGCGTGGGAGATAGATATCGCGGTACGCCGGAAGACGGAAAAACGATCGTGCTCACGATAAGGGGGGGTTACGTTGAGCGAGCTAGTTTTACAACCGAGTCCAGAAGTTTTACAACCACAATTGAGCGCTACCTCGCCTAGCTCGGCCATCTGCTCCGCGCTACTGCGTTGTAGCCTGAGAGAGTCCCGATCAGCAGGCCCAATACGATCCGACTATTACTTGCGGCCTGAACGACGGGTATCTAATCGACAAACGGTAACAACGGTCAAGTATAGAGGGGCTAAAAAAATACGCGCAAGAAGCGGCCAGCGTTAGCAATCGCAGGCTTGTCCCACTAGAATGCAGTTTTAAGGTCGGTTTTATGCTTTCGGTTCCGGGCCGGGACATTTCTTCATTGCGCGCATAAACCCAATGCCCCAATGAAATATGCAGAGCTCCTCGCCGGTCGCAGACTTCGTTTTCTTGAAGTCAGTCAAGTTTTGATCCTCAAAATAGTGCTCGCACTCAGCGTGATACAGACAGCTTTTTTCGATGCATTTACGCGTCATATTCTCAGCAAAAAGTGTGCAACACATCTACCTAAACATTTCGCCGACGTCTGCACGCAGCCGAAGGAGGTGTAATCTTATGCAGGACAAAACCCTGACCAGCGCATGTAGGTGCTTTGGCAGAATTGTTTTTCATGAACTCAAGGCGGTTATCCATCCTCGCATCATTTACAGCCTGCGAGGAGCGTCTTCGAGTTTAGAGGGCGTCCTAGCGACTCACGTTGGCGCGGCGACAGCTGGTGCTTAGTCGCGCGTTTTATACACCTTATCGGGATCAAACACCTTTTCGCCGATTATCCGCCCGTCGATAGTCCTGAAGAAGCACGACCAGAAGCCAGTGTGGCACGCCGCTTTAACTTGATCCACCTTTATCACAAGCGCGTCCGCGTCACAGTCAACTAAGATCTCCCTCACTCGTTGAACGTGGCCCGATGTCTCCCCCTTCTTCCAAACACGCCGGTTTGTTCGGCTCCAATAGTGAACATAACCGGTTGTTTGAGTCATCTCAAACGCGTCCTCATTCATAAAGGCAATCATCAGCACTTCTCCCGTCTCATAGTCCTGCGTAGCGACCGGAATGAGGCCATTTTTGAAGTTAAGCTTCACCATTGTTGATCCCTCGATGGCGCGTCCCGATTGATGCGCGCTGCGTGTACATTGACCGTGCTTCTTGAAGGGTTTCGCCATCAGAGGTAATGGCAGCATTAGCGACGCTGCCGACAACAAGGACGTGGTCTCCGGCCTCTCTGGTCCACATCACGTTACAGTCGACAAACGCCAAGCAGTCTTTGAGGATGGGCGAGCCTGTGCTCCCGAGATCGTACGCCGCCGACGCAAACTTTGCAACTTTTCTGCCCGAGCTCTTGCCGAAGACATCAACCAATTCCGCTTGATCGGTTCTGAGAATATTGACTGCAAAAGCGTTGCTTTTGACGATGAGCTCGTAGGTGTAGTGCAACGGATTCACTGCTACCATAATCAGCGGCGGCACGAAGGACACCTGGGTGATCCAGCTTGCGACAAAGCCGCTCATGTTGTCCGCACAGCGGGCCGTTACAATCGCTATTGGGTTTATTAGTTTCCATAGCACAGTCTGCACGACATTCATAAGAGCACTCTCCTGTAGTCCGTTTTCCCTTATGTGTGGCGTAGGACGCGATCGACAATCTCCTGAACGTGTAGTGATTCTTGTTCACCGGTCTTGAGATTGCGCAGCGTAAGTTTTGAGGTCTGCATTTCACTCTTTCCGACAATGACGGCGAAGTCGAAACTTGCGCTGTTAGCATACGTCAACTGCGCACGAACCGTTCGCCCCATAACGTCAACATCTGCGCAGACGTGTGCCCGCAACTCATCGGCGATGCGGAGCGCGTAGATGCGCGCGTCCTTGGTCGGAACTACTAGAATCCGCGGCGGCTCCTCGCTCTGAATGTGGGCGGCCCGCATGATCCGGTCAAATCCAATTCCAAAGCCTGTCGCCGGCACGTCATCGCCGCCGAAGAGGTGCGCGAGCCGGTATGCGCCTCCGCCTAGAACCTGATTCTGAGCGCCGAGGCCGTGGGCATAGGCTTCAAAGACAATCCCGGTGTAGTACTCGAGCCCTCTCGCGATGCCGAAATCAACAGTATACGCTATGGCGAGCGTGTCGAGAAGCTCAAGAACCTGCAAGAGGTGATCGACTGACGCAACGCTCTGCGCTTCGCTCAACGGGTCTTCTGCTTCGATGATCCTTATGGCGGTGTCGCCGTGCGGGAGCTCCTGCAATTGATCGAAATCGCCCTTGTCGATTAAGCGCATCGCGAGGGCACAGGTTTCGTCGTCAAGCTCGCAAAACACGGCCCTGAGGACGTCGAGAGAGCCAACGTGGATCTTTGCCTCAAGCCCCAAGCTTCTCAGCATATGCTGCGCAAGCGCGATCACCTCCGCATCCGCTTCTGGCCTCGCACTTCCGATCAATTCGACGCCAAACTGCCAGAACTGCCGGTAGCGCCCGGACTGGGGCCGCTCATACCGAAAACAGTCACCGAAATAGTAGAACTTGAGCGGCTTAGGCGCGGACTGCAGCTCGTTCACGTACACGCGCATGACGGGCGCGGTGAGCTCAGGCCGCAGCGCTAGCGCGCGACCCCCGCGGTCTGTAAAGCTGTAAATCTCGTCTTTTATCGCTTCTCCCGACTTGATTGTAAAAAGGTCGAGCGGCTCAAACGCGGGTGTTGCGATCTCACCGTACCCCCAGCGCTCAGCTACCTTTCTGAACTGAAGCTCGGCAAAGCGGCGTTTTGCCATCGCACCCGGCAAAAAATCGCGGGTGCCGCGTGGCCTTGCAAGCGGCCGTTTCGCGTCCCGATTGTCTTTAGAAGCTTTCAAGCGGCTTCTCTTCTCCCCCAGCGTTCTTATGGCTCGTTACACGATAGAAATGAACGGACCGTATTTAATGTCTCCGGCCTACCGTGATTGCCGGCTGTCCATTTCGCGCGCCGAAGGGGTTGACCTGTTGTGCTTCTCAATGTGGTGCATTTATTACACTTGCTAGGAACATAACTGCGCATGCCTAGCTTGGAGAACATACTCAATAAGCTCGCCGACCGAGAAATTTCGAAACAAGAAGCCGCACGACTTATTCGACGCGAGATCACTATTGATGGATATGAAAGGGTTGCTGAAATTGCGAAGCTAGATACCGCGCGGCTGCACCGAGTAGGAATTCCAGAAGTTGTCCTAGCAGAAGGCAAAAATGCGCAAGATCTCGTCGCTATTGTCGAGACGCAGCTTAAGGTGGAAGGACGGGTCGTCATTACTCGGGTTTCAGAGCACCAGCTGCGGGCCCTAAAACACTTTGACGTCGAATGGCACGATCGAGCGCGCATCGCCGCTATTGGAAAAAAACCGCACTTTGAACCCCCCTACGGGCTTGTCGGCATTGTGTGCGCCGGCACTGCAGATATCTCTGTTGCAGAGGAGGCACGCATTCTCGCTGAAGAACTAAACTGCAAGACAATCATATCGTACGATGTAGGCGTAGCGGGCATTCACAGACTATATCCAGAGCTTTCCAAACTGCTAGACACAGACGTGCTCATTGTCCTTGCTGGTAGAGAGGGGGCCCTTCCCACCATTATAGCTGGCTTGACTGACATCCCTGTGATCGGTGTTCCTGTCTCCACTGGGTACGGCTTAGGCGGTCGAGGAGAAGCTGCCCTGCTAGCAATGCTGCAGTCGTGCTCGGTATTGGCCGTCGTGAACGTAGATGCAGGCTTCGTCGCCGGTGCTTTCGCGGCAAAGATCGCGAATCGGGCGGCTCGTACTCGACAACAAAACAGTTAGCCAATTGCCGGATATCCGAGACTACGGCTGAGAGGCTGCACTGCGCCCGCACGGCTACCGCAGAAGCAGCCCGATTTTTTGCTTAATCTCCTCGAGGCTTTCCGTTTCGAAACCAAAATAGTCCGCGAAGGCTTTGGTAGTCCGGAGCATCCTAGTTCTTCCGTAAGGCTCCGATTCAACGAGCTTGCGCGCCTCAAGTTCGTGCACGTGCCCGTACGCTTTGTTACCTCGAATTTCGGCTACCTTTGATTGTGTGACCGGTTGATGAAACGCAATAACGGCAAGCGTGCGCAGTACGGGCGTTTCGAGATCACGCTGAGCGATCGTGCGGACCGCGTCAGCGTACTCGCCCTTCACCTGCATGACGATGTCTTCGTCGGTCTGAACGATCTCAAGCGCGCCCTTCTCCCGATATTCTTCGACGAGCGATTCGACGATTTCTTCGACATCAGCATCTAAGCTAACCATAGACTCTAGTTCGAGAAGGGTCAGTGGCCTGCCTGCGACGAAGAGCGCTGCCTCGACGAGGTCTCTATCGTTCATTACCGTTCATGAACGCGGCAAGGGCGTTAAAGGTTTTTGCACTGGATCAGGATGTCACCGAATAGTTCCTTCTGCTCGAGCTGTATCTGTCGCCTCGTTGCCATGAAGAGTAATGGTATGTAGGTTTGTATGATATGCTCAGCAGTATTATCGACAATGAGCTCGCTAAAGAGCACCTGATCCTGCTTCCCGAAGCGTCGCTTAAGCTCGCGCTGTACTCGTTTGACTTGCCGCTCGATGTCTTCTGTGTGCGCCACTGCGAGAGCGTCAAACTCCTGTGCTTGCAGCTGTATGAGCCGGCGCACGTCTGACTTTTCCTTTCGCTTTGTCGCTTTTTTAAGCTCGTGGATGAGCTCTGACAGAGTGACACGGCGCTTCGCGTGCCGCCGTACCTTAGGCTTAAGGGCGGGAAAGCACGCGTGAAGGTCTTCATCGAGCAATTCCTCGTCGTCTAGGTCTTGCGGTTCCGGTTCCTCGAGCGCGTCCGCCTTCATCCTCAGCAGTATCGATGCAAAAAGGAGCGTTCGGCTCGACACCCGCAAGTCGAGTTTTTCGAGCTCCGCGACTTGGGCCAAGAACTTGTCGGTGACATCGACGATGTCAATATCCCAAGGATCGATCTCGCCGTTTTTCGCGAGCGAGACCAAAATATCGATTGATCGTTCATCAAAATCTTCAGGCGCTTCACCGTTGGCGGTGGGGCCGGCGCGTCCTTCGCTGGTCAATTAAGCTTCACCCCAGTGACGCTCGAGATGTTGCCCTCCTGCATAGAGACGCCGATCGTGCGACTGGCCGCTTCGATCATGGGTTTTCGCAGCGAGACAACTATAAACTGAGCGTTCGAGGAGAGCTTCTTGATCATGCGTGCGACCCGTTCGGCGTTTGCACCGTCCAAGAACATGTCGATTTCGTCGAACATATAAAACGGCGCCGGCATGTACCGTTGAATGGCGAAGATCATCGCCTCGCCCGTGGCTCCCGAGAGTTCCGCATAGATAACCTTGAAGTTCGCATTGATGCTTTCAAACGCCGTGAGCAGCGCCTCCTTTTTCATCAGGCCGTAGCGGTCGATGCGTTCGAGTATCTCGACGCGTTCATTGAAAAGCGTATCCTTGCGTGCGGCGAGGTCCTGTTGGCGTCGGGCGACGTTGCCATAATCCTCGATGGCACGCATGTTGACGTCATTCATCGACTCGAGCTGCGCTTCAAGGGTTCTCAGCGCTGCCACGATGGCCTCGTGCGGCTCCTCAGGCGGCACGTCGCCGATCTCGCCCGCCTCTGCTTTGAGCTCGTCTCGACGGGCTTCGAGCTCCAACCGCTGATAGTCGAGGGTTTCGAGCGCCTGCTCGGTACGATCAATCTTGTGCTGAAGATCCGCTTTCTCCGTCTCCTTCAGGCTGATCTGCTCCAGCAGTGCATCCCGTCCTTCACGCAGTTCTGAAAGCTCGCGCGCGAGTTCGCGCTCACGGCCGCAAACGTCGGCGAGCTCTTGCTCAAGATGCGCAGAAGCCTCAGAATACTCACGGATGCTGGCGCGGAGCTCCCTGATCCGCTTATCGGTCGTTTCCAAATGCTCCTTGGCGTCAGCAAGCTTCTTCTCGTTATAGTCTTCCTGAAGGCGGAAATCAGCGATAGTTGCGTCACATTTGCTGATGCGAGCCTGCAGCCGTCGGACCTCGTCCGCGATCTGAGCGAGGTTTTCAGTGAGCTTTGACGCGTCGGTACCCTTGAGGCGCTTTTCAAGTTCCGCAATGTCCTGTTCAAGGGCGGCAACGGCTGAACCGTGGAGCGCCTCTTGTTCCTCAAGCTCATTAATGTTCACGCCCGCCTGCTCTTTCTCCGCCCGCATCGCAGCGAGGTGGACGATTTCAGCGTCTGCCTCTGCGTTAGCCTGCTCCTTTCGCGCCTCGAAAGCCTCCGTCTCCCGCGCCAAACGCTCCCGCTCGCCCTCAGCCGTGACGAGCTCGTGCCGTGCTTGTAGCAAAAGGTCATCCACGTCGTTGAGCTCCTGCTGCAGGCGTTCACGTTCATTTTCGTACTCGCGTATCTGGCGACTAAGCTTGTGCAGCTCTTGCTCCTCGCCGGCGATAAACCTCAGCGCCCGTCGGTCGATGCCTCCCGTCATGGCACCGCTCATTTCGAGCAGCTCACCCTCGAGCGTCACCATGCGGTACTGGCCAAGAAGGGCGCGAGCTGGCTCGAGCTCCGTGACGACAACGGTCTTGCCAAACACGTATGAAAACGCCGCCGCGTACTCCGGGTCATAATCAACGAGATTGATGGCGTAATCGACGATGCCGTCGCGCGCCGGGAGCGCTTCGCGGTGCACGGACTTCATCTTGTTTAGAGGCAGAAACGTCGCGCGGCCCACGTTCTGCTCTTTCAGATATGCTATAGCGTGTGCCGCGTCTGCATCCGTGTCGACGACGATGTTTCGCAAGCGCGGGCCCGCCGCAATTTCGAGCGCCGTAGTATACCGCGGATCGACCTTGCCAAGCTCAGCCACGACGCCACGCACCCCGGGCAACTGGGCGGCCTGTATCGCTTCCACCGCTTTGCCGAAGCTCTCTTTGAGGCGCGCTTCCGCGCGGACGAACTCCTGATGCGCTTGATTCAGCCGCCTTTCGACCGTTTCCATGGCGAGCTTTAGGTCCTCACGTCGCACCTCGAGGTCTTTAATGTTCTCGCGCGCGTTCTCCAGTTTTCGCGTCAGCGCGGCGCGGTCCTGATGGATCTTCTCCAAATCACGCTCGACAGAAGCCGCGTCTGACCGCACGGCGTCAATCTTCCCCTCGAGCGCGTGCACGTCCGTTGAGGCACGACGTAAGACATCGAGCACCCGGTCTCGGGCGCGTACGACGTCCCCCCGCCTGTCCTTTTCCTCGCCAAGCATTTTGCGCTTCTCAAAGAGTTCGTCGCGCGCCTGAGTCACATTTTCGTCGAGCGTGGCAAGCTGTTCTTTAAGCGCGTTAAGATCCTGCTGCTGCTCTTCGAGCTCGCTTGAAAGGCTTGCCCGTCGCACGGCTTCAGCTCTGAGATCGCTCTGCAGTGCCTCGTGCTTCTGCTTGAGGGAGTTCACTTCGATGAATACCTTGCGCTTCTGTGATTCGAGGCTCTCTGCCTCCTTGGTCACAAAATCGATCCTACTTTGATGTTGCCCGAGACCCCCTTTGATACTCTCAATGTGTTTTGTCAATTCGAACTGCTCGTTTTCGCCTTTTTCAGACACGGCGCTGCTGAGTGCGCTCAGCTGACCCTCAAGATCATAGATCGCGTCTCGCGTTGCGCTGAGCTCGTGAACCGCCTTGTCCTTGCTCCGCTGCTTGCGCGCCAAGTCACCTTCGGTTGCCTCGATCTCCCGCGCGAGCTTGTTGAGCTTTGACGCAAAGACCATTTTTTCGTAGTCCCGTTTCTTTGCTTTCAGCTCTTGATACTTGAGGGCGTGCTCCCTTTCGACTTTAAGCTGCTCGAGCTGGAGCGCCACCTCGTTGAGTATGATGTCGACGCGTTCAACGCGTTCCCGGACTACTTCGAGCTCATCCAGGGCTCGATCCCGCCTTCGGTCAAACTCAGCAATGCCGGCGATCTCATCGATGATCTTACGGCGCTCGAGCGGGCTTACCTCGATGATGCGCGTTATGTCGCCTTGGAGCACAACATTGTAGCCCTCTGGGGTGATGCACGCTTTCGAGAGGAGCTCGTGAATGTCTGCGAGCGTGCACGGCTTGCCGTCCAGGTAGTAATAGCTATAGTAGCCGCTTGCGGTGCGGCGCACCTTTCGAGCAACCGTCACTTCCGCGTCGCTGGGTAGTTCGGCGTCGGCGTTGTCAAACCTCACCTTGACCATCGCTTCGTCAGCGCCATTCCCGTTAAAGATCAGGTCCGTAAGTTTCTCGGCGCGCATAGTCCGCGAACTCGAGAGCCCGAGACAGAAGAGTACGCTATCAACGATGTTCGACTTTCCTGAACCGTTAGGTCCGGACACGGCCGTAAAATCGTCAAAAAAAGGAATTTTCACCTTTTTTCCAAATGACTTGAAGTTGTGAATCTCAAGTTCTTTAATGAACATAGTTTCATCGGGCCGCGTGCCCGCTCACTATTCGCGATCAGCGATGATTATATCGTTGCCTAGACGACGCTGGGGCTCGGAAGCACAATCCGTATCCGCGACGATATAGGTGGTCTTCTTTTTTCCCTGCAGTTGGAGAAGCGAAGGCTCAGCCGGCTCCGTTTCGCTTGTAAGCTCGTTGCTCTCGTTCACGCGCGGAAGCAGTGCCATATCGTGGACTGAAGAACTGACGTCGACGAGCTGTTGGGTGATACCGTTTAGCGCGCTCGACAATTCAGCAACTTTATGTTCGAGTTTCGTCACGCGCTGGTCGAGCGTCGAGCGCGGAACCCCTTGTTTGACCCTTAAGCGACGCGGCATCTCATCTGGATCGTCTTGATAACGCATATCCTACCTCGTAATGTACTGCGGGGTTCGCACCTTATACTTTATGGTATGTACTCGAACCGCAAACGGCGTAATTCGGTTTTATGGCGTAATCCGCCGCCGATCACGAGGGAAAAGAACGCTTTCCCGAATGTTGGCGAGACCGAGCATGGTCACGAGAAGGCGCTCAGCCCCAAGACCCCACCCGGCGTGAGGCGGCATGCCGAAACGAAATGCGTCGAGATAGAACCCGAAGTTTTCAGGCGCGAGCGATTTGCTGGCAAGCTGTTCGACGAGGAGGGCATAATCGTGAATCCGTCGCGCACCTGACGCGAGTTCCATCCTCGGGTGCATGAGATCGAAGGCGTAGCAGAGATTGTTGCGTGGCTGCACGTAGAACGGCTTCAGCTCAACTGGCCAGTCTACGATGAAGTAGTGCTCCCCCATCTCCTGACCGACGGCTCTCTCTGCAGCGGTGTCTAGATCGTCGCCCCACGGAATATCCGCGATTTCAATCGCCTCCGCATAAGCGATTCGTTTGAAGGGAATATGGGGGATCGAAAGCGTCACGCCTAACGATTGGAGCGGAGCGCTGCAGCGCTCGGCAACGGCGATATAGACGTGCTGAATAAGCTCTTCAAGGAGCTCCATGACCTCATTATCGTCCAAAAATGAGGCCTCTATGTCGATCGAGGTGACCTCATTGAGGTGCTTGCGCGTGTCGTGCTCCTCGGCGCGAAATATGGGGCCAACCTCAAAAACCCGTTCCAAGCCGGCCGCCATCATGATCTGCTTGTAGAGCTGCGGGCTCTGGTTCAGGAACGCTTCGCGGTCAAAGTACGATATGGGGAAGAGCTGCGTCCCGCCCTCAGTCGCCGTGGCCACCATTTTAGGAGTCTGAATTTCAATAAAATCGTGGGCTGATAGAAACGCCCGCACCTCGTGGAGCACCGTCGCACGAATAAGAAAGATAGCGCGCGTCGCTGGAAGACGCACGTCCATGAACCGCGCATCGAGGCGCGTATCAAGATCGGCCCGCACCTTGCCGGTGACGTCAAGCGGAAGCGGTGATTCCGCAGCGTTGAGCAGCTCAACCTCGTAGGGAATAATTTCAAAGCCTTGTGGCGCTTTCAGTTCCTCCTTGACGAGTCCCGCGACGCGGACGACGGACTCCCGGCTGAGACTTCGCACGTGTTCGACGAGTTCAGGGGGAACCTTCTTTTTGGGCATGGTGATTTGCATAATGCCATCGCGATCACGGAGCAGAAGGAAGCTAATACCCCCGAGGTCGCGAAGCTCATGCACCCACCCCGCAACGGTCACGTCAGTTTCTGGGACGATCGCGCTTGAGCGCGTGAGCTTCATTGAAGCCTCCGCAGCACTGACGCTGCGTGTCCAGGCAACCCCTCGATCTGCGCCAGCGAACGGACGAGGTCCGCAAGGCTGTCCAACCCGTCTCTCGTCAGCACTTGTACGCTCGTCTTCTTAGTAAAGTGATCGACGTTAAGCCCGCTGACGTACTTGGCGAATCCGCCGGTTGGCAATGTGGAGCTTATTCCGGTGGCGTAATCACCGACAGCTGCGGGCGTATAGTCCCCCACGCAGACGGTCCCGGCATTGCGGATCTTTTCCAACGCGGTAATCGGATCGCGCACCATGAGTTCGAGGTGCTCGGGAGCAAGGTCATTGATGAACGAAATGCACGCGTCCACGCTGTCGCCCACAAGAACGGCAGTGTTGCTCAGATCAATGAGATCCTTCCGCGGGGCTACTTCGCGCTGCACAGTGAGCTCCTTTTTGACCTCGCGTGCGAGTTCCGGAGACGGCGTCAGCAGGAAACCGGATGACGTCGGGCCGTGCTCGAGTTGGGCGAGGATATCAGCGGCAATAAACTCGGGATTCCCTCCATCGGCGAGCACTGCAATTTCACTTGGGCCCGCGGGGAAGTCGATTTCCACCGCACTCTGCACGAGGAGCTTTGCGGCCGTTACGTACACATTGCCTGGTCCGACGATCTTGTCCACCTTTGCGACGCTTTCTGTCCCATACGCCATCGCAGCGATCGCCTGCGCCCCCCCAATCTTATAGACAGCGTTCGCACCTGCAATATCGGCAGCGAGAAGCGTTGCCACCGGCACGGTGCCGTCAGGCATCGGCGGAATACACACGACGACCTCGCGCACGCCAGCTACTTTGGCCGGCACGATATTCATGAGTGCTGTGGATGGGTACAGCGCAAACCCTCCGGGCACGTAGGCGCCGATGCGATCGAGCGGCGTGGTCTTTTGCCCGAAGACAACTCCCGGAGCGACCTCGTGAAGCCATAAGTCGCTTTGCACCTGTCGCATGTGGAACGACGTGATGTTGTCGGAAAGATGATACAACGCGTCGATGACGTCTTGCGAGGCATTTTCGTACGCCGAGAGGAGCTCCCCTTCTGTTACTCGAAGCCCGACGATGTCGGCTTTGTCATATTCTAAGGTGTATTGCATGACGGCGGTGTCGCCGTTTTCTTTCACATCATTAATGATTTTCTGGACGTGGCCCATAACCTCACGTACGGCCGCACCGCGGTCGAGAAGACGGTCGAATTCGGCGTCAGTCACCTCAGATAAGCGTTTACAGATCATGGCATCACAACCGATAGGACGCGATACGGTATTAACCTTTATGGGTAAGCCTCATACGCCAATCTTTACGCACAAGACTCATTTCGAAGTACTTAAATAGAAAGAAACGAGCATTACACGCGCATGAGCAGGAAAGACGTGATGAGCGACATCGCGATGGCCCGTAAAGAGCTCAGCATCGACCGAATGAAAAAGATACTGAAGGTGTGCCTCACCATCACCCGGAAGTCTTACTGATCGATAATGGGCGCTTCGCGCCCGCATCCAGGACACTGTTTACCTCGTTTTTTGATGACATACCCGGTTCGTTCGATAATGACGGCGCCGCATTCGGGGCAGTACGTATTCTCGTGCTGACTCGGAACGTTGCCTAGGTAGATATAGCGCAGTCCGGCCCGTGCTGCGGCGCTATACGCCTTTTCAAGCGTTTCTATGGGTGTTGCCGGACGGTCAAGCATACGCCAATCAGGATGGAAGCGCGAGAAGTGAACCGGCGTATCGCAGTCAACGCTCGCCGCCCACTCGCTAAAAGCGGTGAGCTGTTCTTCGTCATCGTTCAGTCCGGGAATAACGAGATACGTCAGTTCGAGGTGGATGCCGTGCTCGTGCATGCGCTCGCACGTTTTGAGCACGGGATCGAGACGCGCCTTGCAAACGCTGTTGTAGAACTTCTTGTTGAAGCCCTTCACGTCGACGTTTGCCGCATCGAGATAGGGTCCGATCTTTTCGAGAGCTTGTGACGTCATGTAGCCATTGGTGACATAAACCGTGTACAAACCGGCTTCTTTAGCGAGGATCGCAGAATCGTACGTATATTCAAACCAGATCGTCGGCTCATTGTACGTCCACGCAATCCCGCGGCAGTTGCGCTCGAGAGCGAGCTGCACAGAACGCTCAGGAGGGATTTCCGTCGTGCCCAGCTCTCCGACTTCCGCGAAGGAGATGTCGTAGTTTTGGCAGTGCTCACACCTGAAGTTACAGCTCACCGAACCGAGCGAAAACACCTTTGATCCGGGGTAAAAATGATACAGCGGCTTCTTTTCGATCGGATCGACGTTCATAGAGCTCACCTCCGCATAGATGAGGGTTTCGAGCTTGCCGTCGAGATTCTGCCGCACGTGACAGATCCCACGCTCCCACTTCTTAATCTTGCACTCGTGTGCGCAGGCAAAACAGTGTACGGCCTCGCTTTCTATCGGCTCCCACAACATGGCATCTTTTATCACGTTATGACCCCCTGGCTTCTGAAGCAGTTGAGCGTCGCTTGATGATATTACCCGGTCCTCGTTTGCAGCTTATTGCGCTCGTACAACGTTCGCGAGCCTTGTTCTTCTCGCCTTGATTTTGGCCTTAAACGCAATGCGCGAACGAGGACGCATCAAATGACTTTCCTAGACTGTGATGCGACTCGCCTAGCCAAACGCCCGGAAGGTCACGATGTTCCGCGCGTAGGGGACGAGCTTACGCAGTGACATGAGGTGGGACGTTTCAGCGTGACAATAAATGAGACAGTGCCTGTCGCAGCGCAGCATCTGCTCACGGTCAGCCTGTGCGCGTTCCGAGATCATAAGGGCCTGAAGATCGTTTTCGAGTAGATTGCCCAACTTAGTGCCGATGGGCATGCACGGATAAATGATATCGCCGTTCGGCTCGATCATAACGCTAAGCGTTCGGCACTTGTACGGCTGGTCAAAACTCTCGATGTACGAGCGACTCGTTGTGAGCGTGTTCCCGTACTCGCGCTTCAGGCGCGTAACGATCTCGCGAAGTGCCATCAGATCCGGCGTGAGGTCTTCAGTGCCTTCAAAGTTGAACGCAGGCATAATGAGAATCTTGTGGCCGTGTGCGTGCACTTTTTCCACCTTTTCCTCGATCTTATCGAGGTCGCGCTTCGTTACGACTGTTTGCACCGTCGTCTTGATGCCAAGATCAGAGAAGAAGTCGAGTCGGTCAAGCATGTGCACGTTGCTGTGGCCCTCGTCAATGGATAACTGCAGAAAATCGAAGTACCTTGCGTACTCTGCAAATGGCCGTCGATCGATGAGCAGTCCGTTGGTGGTAAACAGAATATAGTTCGAACAGTCGTGTGTGTAGCGGAGAATTTCACCGATATCCTTGCGCAATAGCGGCTCTCCCCCTTCAAAGCTGATGGTAAAGGTGCTTGCTTGAGACAGATTATCAATGACAGTGAGCACGTCATTCGTGTTAAGGTCAGGGATCTTATCTGCCCAGACGTTGCAGAAGCCACACCGCAGGTTGCACCGGTGGGTGATCTTGAATGATGCGTAGAACGGATTGTCGAAATCGTTTCGGATGTAGTTCGAAAGATACCCTCTAAGGGCCCGCACATTTCTGTTCATGGTGCCTCGCTGCAGTTGTGTGACGAACGAATTCGTGAGGGGGTGGCTATTGTTGGTATCCAATGAGCCGTAGATTCACTCCTCAAAGGGCGCAACGTAGCATGATGTCTGCTTGCTGCTAATGAGCTTCTGATCGTGAAAAAGGCGCGCTGTGAGGAGATATGTGCCTTCCTCACTCGCATAGAGTTCACTTACGAATCGCTTCGTGCCGCCTTCTGCGATGAAGTCGATATCGATCACGTCCATAAGCGTGTGCGCTTTCGACGGAGGAGTTGCGGCGATTTCGAGCCGTAGATTCGGCACGTCGCGGTGGGCGTGCACGACCGTTTCCGTCTCGATTGTTTCTTCATACGCCCAGTAGGGCCGCTTCGCGAAGAAGGTCTGGATCTCAGCGGGATCTTCAGTGAGTCGAACCTCCTGATCGGGAGAGTACCAGCTCACGAGAGCACCGTCGCGGTACGCCGTGACGTGCAGATAGACCCGTCCAGTGTGGTTCGCAAAAACGTGAAAGTTGAGCGCTGCGGTGTCTTGAGGGCGCAACTCTTTCACGAAGTGAAAAGAGCCGCTTGGCAAAACGTCGAGGTCGTACGAGTTATAAGTATACAGCGTCGCGCTCACATCGACGAGGCGCTCCGTTGATACGTTCCTCAGCTGGACGGTGATCCAGTGGCGCCCCCGGTCGAGTAACTCGGGCGTAACGGTTGCCTCGAAGGGATACTTGCGTCGTTCTTCCATAGCGCACCAGCCTACTTAACGTTCACTCGGGTTTTCTTTTCCACCTCAGTGGGCTCCTTCTTCGGGATTTTGACCTCGAGCACGCCGTTCTTGAACGTTGCTTCTGCCTTATCTGGAAGAACGTCGGCGGGGAGGTCGAGCATCCGGCGGTACGATGCGTAGCCGCGCTCACGGTAGGTATAATCCTCATCCTTGCGTTCCGTTTCGGTGCTTGATTCGGCGCTGATCTCGATCTGTTCGGGGGTAAGGTTGATCTCGATATCCTCCTTCTTGACTCCTGGCATGTCTGCGACCACCTGGAGGGCGTCGCCAAGGTCAAGGACGTCAACGCGTGGCTGTTTCAAAGCGGGCATCGGCGCTTGTGAGGGGAGTACGCGCTCAAGGGTGTCTTCCATGTTGGCGCGGAACGTATCGAGCATGCGGCGCATTTCGGCGAAGGGCTCACTCATCCAGTAGTCCTTCGGCGTGACTCTTTTTTCTTCTTTCTTTTCGTCGGTCATAATATCATCAAATTTAGTAGCGCACGGAAGGTAATAAAGCATACGCAAGGAAAAACAGATCATGAAGGAGGGCTTCACAAACACAAACAGTTATCGCAGAAATAGGTCGAGGCCGTTTTGTGCGCACGCCTTCTGCCCTCGATCCGCGTACCCCTCTAAGCTGAGCGCGTGCAAGACTCGTGCGACCGACAAGCAATCCGAGGGCTGCGCGCTCATGTCGCTGTTGACGACAAACTTCGCTTCAGGATACTCTCTGATCAATTCCACGGCATCTTGCACCGATGCTTTGCCTGGCTGGACGGTAATGCCGACATACGTCCCCGCTTCGAGTGCGATATCGATCGTAGACGGATCGATGTGATCGATAACCACATCCTTGGCCCCAACGTCGTCAACGATCGCAACGATTCGCTCGAGCGCCTCTCTTTTCCCGCGCCGCGGCGTATGAATGACTTTAGGATAGTAATCGATCTCGAGCTGCGCGCGAAAAACCCGCTCCTCGACGTCAGTGCATCGTTCAAGACCGATCTCCCCGACGGCGACCACATCCGGGTGCGAGAGATATTCGGGGAGCGCCCGTAGCGTTTCGTCAACCTGGGCGTTTATAGAGCGCGGGTGGACACCGAGACCAACGTGCACGCTGATGCCATTTTCCGCACCTCGGCGCACTTCGCCGTGCGCAAGCTTGTGAAAGTGGTCGAGCAGCACATCCGCGGTTGACATTCGCATCGGGTCGTGCGCGAGCGTTAAGACGTCAGTGACACCGGCAACCCCCATCAATTCAAAGTCCTCATACGGACGAGTGTCCATGTGGGCATGCGTATCAAACACGAGCGCATGAGCGCGGTCTTGAGTCTTATGTGTTATGCATGAGCGTTCCGCGCGAGCCAAGGGAACAATTTCGTAAGCGTTGCCGTCCAAGGGGTTCAAATGGGTCCAGAAGACCGATAATTATAAACGTGAAGAGTAAGCAGCATGGTTAGCGTGACCATGTTAGTACCCAAAATAGACGTCGAACTCTGCGTCGGATGTGGTGCGTGTGAAGACACATGCCCCGACGTCTTTGAGCTTCAGGATGATGGATTGTCGCACGTCATCGACGCGACTGCCTGCAGCGAATGTGAGTGTCAAGAGGCTGCTGACAGCTGCCCGACTGAGGCCATCTCCTTTATCGAAGAGTGACCTCACGCTTCCGCACGACGCCACTTTTCTTGTCCATCCTCCGGGCCGGATGCTGGGTGCCGCTCTGCCCCGCCTGATCAAGCGGTCAGTGACTGACGCGTTAAAACTGCAAGCCAACCAGCTGAACGAAGAAGGAGAGGAAGTACACGATCGCTATGCCTTTGATAGCCTTAGCCACGAACATAATGACGACAAATGTGGTCGGGTTAAACTCTTCGATTCCAGCGACGATAGGCACCAAATCGCCGGCAAAGGGAATCCATGGCGAGATTATCAACAGCGCAGCCCCATATTTACCAAACCAAGCACGGACCCTCTTTTCGCGTTCGGGGTTATGGAAGGGGATGATCCTCCGTATCCCGTATTTCCCCAAGAGGTAACCCACCGAGGCGCCAAGAACCGACGCAGGAATCAGCACGAGCAGGATGACTGGCGGACTCACGTTCTCGCTCAGCAGCAGCGCGATTGTCGGCTCTGTGGGGATAGGGAGCACTGACGAGGTGGCGCTGACGAGAAACAGTTCAAACAAGCCGTAGTTAGTGATGAAAGGCAGTAATAGGCACTCAGTCACTTTGATCGCTTTCAACACTTCTACGCGTTTATAAAAAGGTAGTGACGACGCCGCCCGACCACACAGATTGCGTTTGGATGCCACTGACCGACAACAGCGCTTATATCCGCGTGGCGCCATGGGTGTGAAGATAGCATGGAAAACGAACGATATAGGCGCGGGATCGAAGCGCTGCGCAGGGTGAACGAGGAGGGCATCACAAACCTCATTCAGAGTATGGACGCTGTTGCGCCTGACCTTGCACGCTACGTTATTGAGTTTGCGTACGGGGATATCTACACCCGTCCGGGACTACACACGAAGCAGCGGGAACTATGCATCGTCGCCGCTCTCACCGCCCTCGGCAATCGAGAGGATCAACTTCGCGACCACATTCAAGCAGCTCTCAATGTCGGGTGCACACGACAGGAGCTTGTCGAGACCATCCTCATGATGGCCGTATATGCAGGATTTCCGGTCGCGATTAAAGGAATGCAGATCGCACGCGAAATGTTGCCCCATGAATGAACGCTAACCGAGCCACGACCGCCGTCCGGCCGCGCCTTTTTTTATATCCCAAGAAGAGCGAAACGAAGCGGCGATGCGCATAGCCACTTGACGGATCATGTGAAGAACTTGACAGCCGGCGAATCAAAAATATGCTCCGGTTGGGATTTGAACCCAAGTCGAGGGAGTGAGAGTCCCTCATGATTGGCCGGACTACACTACCGGAGCCAGACTTCTACTATAGCACACGGGCTCTTAAACTTTGCTCGCAGCGGAGCGGTCATCAAATCGTCCGGCCGACCTGCAAATCGAACGCACCTGCGCGACGCGCGCCGGGTGTTACCGCCCTCAAAGTAGCACCACGTCGTTGAGGAAGGCATACTCCTTTCTGACTTGGTTAACCACCGCAACGTCAATTGCCGCGGTGATGATAGCTTCAGCGTTACCCGCGGCGGCAAGCGTCTCTCCCCACGGGTCGGTAATCATGCTGCCGCCGACAAAAGTCGTCGTCGGCACCGGCGTGCCCACTTGATTGCAGCCGATGAAGTAACACTGGTTTTCGATAGCTCGTGCTCTGTTTAGCGCGATCCAATGTTCAAGGCGCGGGGAGGGCCATGCGGCAGGACAGACGATAATTTCAGCCCCCTGCTTGACCATGGCCCGATAGAGCTCAGGAAAACGCAGGTCATAACAGATCGAAAGGCCGATGACACCAAGCTCGGTCGGCGTAACGACAACTTCCGTTCCTGCCATCAATGAGCGTTTCTCTTTGGAACGATAGGAGAACAGATGAATCTTGCGGTACCGTGCGCAGATCGTGCCGCGTCTATCGATGAGCACGCTCGTGTTGTACATCCGCCCGTGCTCGTCCACCTCCAGCATGCTTCCCATGACGATGTAGCTGCCCTTTTCGCGGGCGAGCCGCGCAAAGACCTCGGTTGTGGGCCCTGGAATGGGCTCTCCGGCCTTAAAATCGCGGCAGTTGGTGAACAGCTCTGGAAGTACGATGAGGTCAGCATCCGTTTCGTCGATTAACTCGACCGCGTGATCGACGTTTCCCGATCGCGTGCCGAGCGCACCCATCTGAATACACGCCGCCTTGTACGTCATGTGATCCGCCACTCGCGTCCGACAGTTCGCCACGTGCCTCATAGTCTTCGAGGCATATAGCCTTAAGGGCGAGACGTTCCCTGAGCGTTCGCGACGACCGATCGACCGCCTGAGGATGCGCGCGCAGGAAGATATTTCTATACTCAGTCGGAACTAGAGGTAAATGAAGCGGGAGCAGATTCTCATCGAAGCGTTGCCCTACATTCGTGAGTTTTACGGATCGTTCGTCGTCATCAAGATTGGCGGCCACGCGATGATCGACAAGCGTCTCATGGAGGGCATCATCGAAGATATCGTGCTTTTGCGGTATGTCGGCATGCAGCCGGTACTCGTCCACGGCGGCGGACCCGAGATCAGCGAGAAGATGGAGCGGATGGGTAAAAAACCTGAATTCGCCGCTGGCTTACGCGTCACCGACGAAGAGACGCTAGAGATCGCCCGCATGGTCCTCATGGGCAACATCAACACGCGCCTCGTCGCGCTTATCGGAAAGCACGGCGGCAAAGGCGTCGGGTTGTCCGGGAAGGACGGACGCATGATCGTCGCGCGGAAAAAGGGCCCTCAGCGGGTGGTCTACGAAGGTATCGAGCATGAGGTCGATCTCGGCTGGGTCGGTGAAACAGAAGTCATCAACCCAGAGATCCTAATGATCATGGCCGGGAAAAGCTATATTCCCGTGGTTGCCCCCATTGCGGTCGATAACGCGTGCCATAGTCTCAATCTCAACGCGGACACCGTCGCCGGAGATATTGCGGCAGCGCTTATGGCCCGCAAGCTCATCGCGCTGACCGACGTCAGCGGCATTCAACGCGACCAGAGCGATCCCGAAACGGTCATCTCGCGCATGACGTTCGCAGAAGCGCAGCGCGCGATTGAGACGGGGAGCATCAGCGGCGGAATGATTCCCAAAGTGCACGCGTGCATCAAGGCCCTCGAAGCGGGGGTGCAAAACGCGCACATCATCAACGGCAACTTCCATCACGCACTCCTGCTCGAGCTGTTCACGGACAAAGGCATCGGAACGATGATGGTAAGGAGGTAAGCCTAGCGACCACCGCATCGGCTGGCTGGCGCGCTGGGAACGTCACATGAGAACGATTCGCGAAGTAGAGTTGCAGGGACACATTATTGACTCACTCACGCTAACGCGGGTGCTCGACAAGATTATGGATCTTGACGGTGAGTTCGAGATCATCACCTTCACGATCGGTGAGCACAAGAGCGACCCGAGCTACGTCAGGCTGGCGGTCAAGGGACGCGACGAGGCACATCTTGACGCTATCATGAGCGACCTTCACCGCCTCGGAGCCCAGGTTCCCGAGATCGAAGACGTCCGTTTAGGAGCCGCCGACAAAGACAAAGCTGTCCCGAAAGGGTTCTATTCGACGACGAATCACCCCACTTTTGTTCATCACCGCGGCGCTTGGATTCCCGTAGAGGATATCGAGATGGACTGCACGATCGTCGTTCGCGATGACCGGGCGCGGTGCACGCCGCTCCACCAAGTGGTGAAAGGGGACCAGATCGTGGTCGGCCAGCGCGGTGTCCGTGTTGTTCCCCCTGAGCGACCGCGTACTCGCTCCCTTTTTGAGTTTATGGGCGGCGCCGTGTCCTCTGAGCGTCCTTCAGCGACGCTTATACGCCAAATCGCCGTCGAAATGGTGCACGCTAAGGTGCAAGGCAAGAAGATCGCAGTCGTTGCCGGGCCGGCGGTATCACACACCGGCGCTGCCGAGGCGCTGGCGAGCATCATCCGCCGTGGTTACGTGGATGCCCTTCTCGCCGGCAATGCGCTCGCGGTTCACGACATCGAGCGTGACCTGTACGGAACATCGCTCGGCCTCGACATCAAGACAGCCGAACTGGTCAGCGAGGGACACAAGCACCACCTTTACGCCATCAGTGAGGTGATCCGCGCCGGGTCGATTACAGCAGCGGTGCGCCAGGGGCTCGTCAAAAGTGGCGTTATGTACGAAAGCGTCGTCAATAACGTGCCGTTCGTGCTGGCTGGGTCCATCCGCGATGACGGCCCGTTGCCCGAAGTCATCACAGATACGATGGCGGCTCAGGATGCCATGCGGGAGCTTCTCAAAGACGCTGACCTGGTGCTTATGATGGCCACCATGCTGCACTCCATCGCCGTTGGGAACATGCTCCCCTCGTACGTCAAAACGATTTGCGTCGACATTAATCCGGCCACCGTGACAAAGCTCATCGACCGCGGGACGGCGCAGGCTATCGGGATCGTCACGGACGTGGGAACCTTTTTGCCCGCGCTTGCAGCGGAGCTCGACACGATCGATGTGGAGTAACGAAGTTTCGAATGTGCGCCCTATCGAGCGCGGCACCGCATCAGCCGTTGTCGGTAATGACCGGCGAGGCCGTCCTACCAAACGGGTTGTTTGCAGCGCCAATGAGAGAAGGTAAAGATAGCGATTCTGCAAGTGCTCCATATACTTGAGCCACTCAACGATAAGCCCGCTTTATGCTCTTTTTGAATCGGTGGCCAAGTGTCTGTAGTCGGCATCAGGCAAGTGCGCCAGCTCGGTTCTGTACGCGAGCTCCTCTGCTGAGTAAAAAACTGCCCACAGCTGTTGTAAAAAGGATTCGTACTCGAACGAATTAGGATTCCCCAAAAGATCGAGCAGAAATTCTCGCTTTGACACAAGGAAATCGCGAAGATGATTCTCCCTAAAGCTGGGGCCCATAATTGAGCAGAAAAATTCTATTTGCAAGCCGCACGCCAGCTCGTTCAATGCGATTAGTGGTCAGCTGATCGTTGGGTATGGTTCGACTGAAATGCTTGAACAGGTTCTTTTTGTCGCCGCGAAGCCGGGGCACGTCGCCGAAAAGGCCCTCGCGCGTGGCGCGTAGCTTACACACAACCCCCCGAAAGCCTAGCTTGGCAGCAAAGCTGAAACTGAGCACCTCAGACACGACGAGCGAAGGCACGAATCTTAGCGCATCGCCGGTCGACAGGTATTTTCTGAGGAAGACGTAACGTCCCTTCTCCAGCAGAAAAAACTTCTCCGGAGAGACATCGAGTTGGTAATCGTGTCGAATGATTGATGTAGGTACGTAGAGCGATTCAAATCCCGCCAGATACGCTTTGCACGTAAAATCAAGATCATCGTGATAGAGGAAGATGGCCTCATCAAAGCCGCCGAGTTGTAGAAACTCGTCTCGGCGCACGGCGAAGCAGCACCCAGAAACATAGCTGACTGGCTCCGAAACGGAGCACGCGTCTTTGTCTGCCCCATACCCTCTCGTGAATGCGAGGCCGGTGAAATGCAAGATGTTTCCGCAGTTGCCGATTCTGGAACCGTCGTAGATCAAAATCTTAGGGGTGGTTAACAACCTTCGGCGCCCGATAAGAGGCTGTATGAGCGCCTCTAACCAGCCCTCCTCGGCGAGCGTATCGGGATTCAAGATAACGACAAAATCACCCTTGGCACGAGCTACGCCCTGATTGTTCGCACGGCCCCACCCATAGTTTTTGTCGTTTTTGAGCAATTGCACCGACGGGAATCGTTCCTTAAGGATTCGAACCGTATCATCACTTGAATCGTTGTCAACGACGATGATCTCGAGCGCGTAGGCTGCACGGCCACGCCGCGCGTAGATAGAATTAAGGCACGCTTCGACGTAGTCCGCGCTGTTGTACGTCACGATAACAATACTCACGAGAAACTCATCGGCCATTCTTACGACACGTTACAAAGGAAATCAGCCACGGTCTGCCACCGAAATCTCACGACTAGGGCTTGAGCGCAGCCGCACATGCTTCTTTTCCTCCCAGCCAGCGCGTTCAGCGGTCGCTCACCTTATGGCCCGCGCGTTGATATCCTGGACGGACCACAGCAAGAGTCCGGCAAGCACCCCAAAAAGACCTATGCCGACACAGAAGAGCCATCCCAGCATATAGATGGTGATCAAGTTGTTGGTGCGATTGAACACGTCAAGAGCACGAAGAAACAGGAGTGCCCCTGCGGCCAAGAAGAAAAGCCCGGGAACGCCGAAGAAGAGGATTGGGTGTTTTTGCGCGACCAAGCGAACGATCGAGTTGATGACGTCGAGTCCGTGGCGCACGGGGCCCTTGCTGGAATCGCGAATACCGTCATAACGGGTCACAATTCCCGCTTCTCTGATTTTAAGATTGCTATCGGCTGCCCTGATGAGGATCTCAGAACTCACACCCATACCATTCTGGTTCACGTCGATCGCGTGAAGCGCCTTTCGCGAATATGCGCGAAACCCGCTTTGCGAATCGGTCAACCTCAGCCCTGAGCTCAGCATTGTTGCGTGATCGAGTACCTTCATCCCAAATTTCCGGTAGCGAGGAATCGTCCGATTTTTCACCCCGCGCGCAAAGCGTGAACCAATCACAATATCGGCGCCGCTTTCTCGCATCTCGTCGATAAGCTGCGGGATGTCATCGGGATTGTGTTGTCCGTCGCCGTCGAGCGTCACGAGCACGTCGACGTCGCAGTCTCGCGCTATCTCAAAACAATCGCGTATGGCACTGCCGTACCCCTCATTCGTGACATGCCGGAAGACCTCGGCGCCGACCAGCTCAGCCACGTCTGCGGTACTATCATCAGAGCCGTCGTCGACCACGACGACTCGGTCGGCGTAGCGCCGTGCGCGGGCGACAACACTGCCTATGGTGAGCTCTTCATTGTACGCAGGGATCGCCACCATGCTGCCGCGTACGCTGGTCGCCAGCATCGCAGCACCGGTCGCACGATTGGCAGGCTGCTTCGCGTCGTCGAAGTCGTTTTGAAAGGGCATCCTTGTGCTTCGTGCGACGTGCAGGGCCGCACACTCTCCCATTTTCTTTGGGTGCGCTCTGTTATAAATAGATACATGACCTGACGCTGCTCTGCTTGTCGCCTTTGCGCAACGAAAAGAGACTGCGGCCTCAGTCCGGATGCGCCAGTTGCTCCGACACCTCGCGAAGTGCCGTTCATCACGTAAGTTTCAAAGATGCCAATAAAGGGATCAAGCACAGAGCGAGGGTGGATGGCAATACAACCGCCCGGAGTTCAAACAAGTCAGCACCTGAAAAGGCCTGGTCTCTGACGATTGCTGCCAAACAGAGCATATCCACTACGGCGCTTAGCGTTCCCAATAAAAAAGGGAAGCTATCGGTCGCATCTACGGAGGTATGGATAAGCTTGATTACTTAAGAGTCCGCCAAAAATCAGCGTTGCGATACTCAAGCCGACGGCGTATAGAGGTGTGACCACAGAACCGAGGTTGTACAACTTCAGGACCCGCAATAACGCTCAACTATTTAGGATCTGGAAGTTTCTTTCCGTCAGCGGCCTCTGATCCAATCCCACAGAGTGCGCGTACATATCTTGCAAATATCTAATGTGTAGACTGCACTCTCTATCTCGTGTCTTATTTTTACAAACTCAGATTTCGACCAAATGTCTTGGAGAGATTCGTAGCATAGGTTGCCAAAAACGACTTGGCCACGATAGTTATTACAGCAGATACGTACGTCGCCATGGGAGTTGATCGCGACTGGGTTATCCGCAATAAACACCTTGGTGGCCACGGTGCCAGCTTGTTGACTTTAACCAAACCGCCGCGACAAGTACTGTCTTTTTCGGTTCCCAGTTATTCGTCGTCTACGGGTGGCGCAGCATACGTCACCTGTTTTGCACTTCGTGAAAGATCGCATCGATCTTGTCGGTTACGCGTGCCCAAGAATGGTGCTTCGCCACAAATTCGCGCGCCTGGTGCCCGATTCGTTGCCGTTTGGCCTTGTCCTGCAACAGTCCTTCTACGTGATCGACAAATTCGACGGGACTGTCCGCGATACAAAGATGGTCGCCGTGTGTGGCGTTAATCCCTCGTACACCGATTGATGTGGTGACCACAGGCTTTCCCATGGCCATCGCCTCCAAGACCTTGTTTTTTATTCCCATTCCCGATACGAAAGGAGCAATTACAACTGAAGCACGGGCAACATACGGACGCACGTCCTCTACGAATCCCGTCACGCAAATTGACGGGTCCTTGGCGAGGGCGCGAATGGCAGGAGGCGGATTTTGACCGACCACGAATAGCTTCAGGTTTGGAAATCGCCGCTTGAGCGTGTCGTAAACCTGAGAATGAAAATACTTTATAGCATCGACGTTTGGAGGACTGGACATGTAGCCTACGAAGACCAATGAAGGCCATTCCTCGCTAAGTTCCAGCGGTTTGAAGAAGGCTGTATCGACCCCATTAGGAACGACTGTGCACTTTGCTTCGGGGCACAGCATTTTCATTGCGTGATATTCCTTGTCGTTGACGACAATGCTTGCATCAAACGCAGCAAGGAGCTTTTTCTCTGCCGATCTAGTAGCGAGATACGTGCAGAACCAATAAAGCTTGTCCATAGACCTGCGCGCTCTCAGGTACTCACGGTAGAACTCGGCAGACCTGCAATCGAATGCGTGCATCACTTTGGGGGTGCTAAATCGCCACGCGTAGAACGCGACCGGTTCGCTCGCATAAACGATGTCGTACTCGTCGTCACGAGCGTCTTGTATCAATGACGCCATCGCTGGCACGTACGCGGTCGTAAAGAAATACCGATAGTCCGAAAAGAGTTTTCGCGGGGCACAGCTATCGCGAGCAACAGAAAGAAGTTTACTACTGTGCGATTGAGGGTGCCAGCGTACTGGATCGATTTGTGAACAGTATCGTTCCAGTTCCGGATAAGATCTCGGCGCGGCGAGATCATCGTTGAGATACAAAAGCCGAATGGTGTGCCTTCTGCTTAAGTGCTTTAAAACGTTGAATGCCGGTAAGGCCGTTCCGCTGTACGGTGATGGACGCTCTTCCCATATCATTAGGATGTTCATTGCTGACTCTAGTCACAACGTATTGGTCACAGTGTGCGGACTGTGTAAGAACTATTTCTCGTCACCAAGTGGAGCAGCGATGGTAACTCGCCGTACACAACCTTCGACACACATTGACTATAAAGCTGTTCCACTTGCGATGCAACCGTGTATCTTGACATATCGCTTGCCAGCCCTTACCATTCGCGCGTTCCGCTGGGCATTTTCCAGCGTCGCCTTCACAGTTCGACATAAGTCTGTTAAACAGCCACATTGGGCCTCTTCATCGCTTCGTGCTGGTTCTAGAGCACCAATGACGGATCAGAGCGCTTTGCAAGAGACCGAAAGCGGCAATGGGATGCGTTATCCCTTTCCACTTGTGAATGCAACCCAAAAAGAGAATTATCATGCCTCGTATGTCTTGGCTAATCTCGAAACGCGGCATGCGCGCATGTTTTCTGTTATTTGTAGCAGACTGTGTGTTTTAGCCTACTCGCTTGTGTTTAAGAGGTTTGCGTACCCCCTCATAATTGTCGACTACTTCGTCAAAAGTCCCGATTCGGTCACTAAGCGGACCCACTTTTGGATTGTGATCCTTCATGTTGATTATTAGCGCCGCGTCGTCGAAGTCGTTTTTAAAGGGCATCCTTGTGCTTCGTGCGACGTGCAGGGCCGCACGCGCTCCTATTTTCTTTGGGTGCGCTCTGTTATAAGTAGATACATGACCTGAAGCTGCTCTGCTTGTCGCCTTTGCGCAACGAAAAGAGACTGCGGCCTCAATCCGGATGCGCCAGTTAGCTCCGACACCTCGCGAACGCTAACGTTGCCTCCACGTTCCTCGAATGGGAAGAAGCGCGTTCTTCGGATCGCTGCTTGCGCCCGAATTCCGCGGGATGCCGAGACATCCTCAGGACCGACGAAGGACGCTAGGTGCGAGCACGTGCCCCCTCGCTAGTGGTAATATGCGACAGCGCCTCCGTCGTCAAAAACACGATTACGGCCGTCCGCGATACCGGCCAAACTCGAATGGTTTATCTGCGTGCCGCTGAGGAGTGATTGTGCGTTTACCTGCTGCGCGCTCGTCCCGGTGAGCAAATTGAAAGTCCCCAGATAGACGTACCCCGCGTGTGGCGTGTGCGGCGCGTAACTGGGGATGCTTTCGAGCCAATGATTCCAAGACTCAAGACTGGTCAAGAGGAGGCCGCGATACGCGTCAGCATACACGGGCCGCGCGGCTGGGTTTACCGCATAAAGCCACTGAGCCCCGGCCACTTCTCTCGCGTTGAAACGGGGAGCATCGATGGCATCATTTAAGAAAAATGAGGTCGGATCCTGCCGCGTGACCTCATAGACGAATCCAGTGCCAAACAGCAACATTATGACAAAGAGCACTGCGACCAGCTTGTAAGCGAGGCTCGCGCCTGTCCTTTCACGCGGTCTCGCGCGCAGGCGCCCAGGAACCCACCCGATCAGCAGCGCTCCGGTGACGCAAAAGGGGGCCAGCAGGAGCGTTGAGATCTGATAGAGCCTCGTCGTATTGACGGTGAGGGCCAAAGCCGGAATGGCAGCGGCTGTCATCAATATGACAAAGCTCGCGAGCGCGAGCGCGGTAAACTCCTGATCAAACGTGAAACGACAACGGCGGAGCGCAAGCGCAGCGAGGCCCAAAATGATGAAGATGAGGCCGAGTAAGTAGAGGAGCTCTGCCGCCTCGTGGAGAGGCGAGAGCGTCCCGAGCTGGAGCAATTCGCTAACCGAAATCCCGTAATAGCGCGCCAGCGCGAGTGACGCGGAGAGAAAGGCGACCGGCGCCCCGAACAGCAACGTCGGCACCTTCTGCTGGGCTCGTTTGGCGAGCGCGTAGACGATCACAAGGGCGCAGGCGTACGCCGCAGCGCCGATCCCGAAAGCGAGGGGGACGTTAAGAGGCGAGAGAACCGTGCGGCCAATCTGGGCAAATGTAGGAGCGATCTCATCGCTCAGCGCCGCGGACCCGAGAGTCGCGTACCAGGCGGCCAGGAAGGCGGCGAACAATAAGATGAAGGGCAGCGTCAGCATCCGTTTCGGGCGAGAGGAGGGCTTTGCTGACGGCCCAGAAGAGGCAGCCCTATGCAGGCGACGCATGGCGGGGTTGTCGACGAGGAAGAGCACGAGCCACGCGACGACAAGATACGTGAGGAAGATGAGCGCGAGTGCGTAGTGCGACACAACAACAGATGCGGCAAATATGGCATAGAGCGCATAGAGCGGCGCTTTCCCGGCCTCGGAGTCAATGCGTTTGTCGACCAGCAAGATTAAGAGCAGGACCAGAAACAGCTCGGCGATTTCCTGTCGCGCGAGTGACGGCATTTCGGTGAAGAACGTGAACAAAAAGGTGACAAACAAGGAGGCCAAGAGGGCAATTCTGTCGCTCGTCTGTTGTTTGAACACGACGAACAGGCCGACTGGAACGAGGGCGAACAAGAGCGGATAAATCGTCTTGAAGATCCACACTACACTCACGCCTGACACGATTGAGATAAGTGGAGCGAGCAGCGTAACGCTCAGCACAGCATTGGTTGCGCCAAGTGCGTGCACATTCCACTGCGCGTTGGTAAGGACAGCGTTCGCGGTATAGAGCTCCTTTTGGATGTCCCACCCCCAGACGTAAGGCGAGATCAGCGATGCGTGATAAAGGAGAGCGACCGCGATGACGAACACCGCGAGCGGATAGAGCTCCTTTGGAACGGATGCAGACGTGCTGATCCAAAGCGCCGTGATCGCGATTATGATGATGAGCGCGAGCAGGAGCAGGTTGCTGCCGTACGCATTCATTGCGTACGTTGCAAATATGCTCACAAAGGGGAGCACACACAGCGCTAACACCGGCGGCGTTAGCACGTGACGTCGATCGATGGCACCGCCCTCAGTTGGACCCTGGTCGCGCCAATAACTCAGTACCGCCAGGAATGTGATGATCACGCCTTCTGTCATCACAACCGGGAGAAGCGCGAGCGGCCGTTCGAACCCGAAAAGCGGGTACAGCGTTGTCATGAGAAGTCCTGTACCCATGACGGTCGCGAGGCTCAGGCCAACCGCGAACAGCGGCGTGCGCACGCCGCCGAGCTGGTGCAAACGGAGGGCCCGAAGGATGAGCATACCGGGAACGAACAAAAGGTACACAGAGGCAAAGAGGCCGCGCAAAAGCGGTATCTGCACCCCTGCCACGTCGAGTCCGACGAGGGCCCAAACAAGAAACTGCAGGGTGAGGACTGTTATAAGCGTCCTTTTTCGCGGCCAATCGTTCATCACGAGAGGATTAAGAACCACAGCGGCCCCCCAGTACACGCTTGTGTACGACGAACAATTGCGCGCCGATGGCATCCAACTTGTGCTTCGCTTCAAGCAGCTTTCGTGCGTTGGCACCAAACCGTGCTCGTTCGCTTTCATTTTCAAGAAGGTATGCCACTTTATCAACGAATCGTTCGTCGAGCCGCGGGACGATGAGGGCGTATTCCCGGTTGTGTGCTGATATGCCCTCAATACCTTTTTCAGTGGTTACGATGGGAACCCCCTATTCCTGCATTGAAAGATCTTTAGCCGCGTTCCGCTTCCGGCGCCTGTAGGCACAGTTGCGATATCCCCTGCCGCGAAAAAGCGCGGCAAGTCCTCCGTGAAGCCGACCGAGCGCACATTCTCTCGCTCAAATGTCGGCGCGCCAGTGCCGCCGCCAAAAACAAGACGTCTGAGTTGATCATGCGTGGTCGAGGTGCGAGGTCGCGAAAAACGCTCAGTCCGACGAGCGAACTTGAGATCGCTGTACGAATAAATCGTAGCGGGCGACGCGTCGTGAGGATCGACGAACTCCACGGCTTCGAGCACGATGATGGTGTTGACTCTGACGATGAGCTGTCTCGCCGGATTGGCGTACCTCTCCTGTGCCCCATTCTTCGGCTGCGAGAGGCCGACGTGAATAGTCTGTCTACGACATTCACGAGAATCCTCAAACTGCGCGCGCGAGCTGGCCAAGAGAGCGGTAACCGCTAAGCACGCGTTCTTCCATAATCGCCCAGCTGTAACGTTCTTCATACGCCTTACGCCCGTTGTTGCCTAGCTCGGCGCGGAGCTGCGGGTCCTCCCTGCACGTTTTCAGCGCGTCAATGAGCGCGGGCACGTCGCCGTACGGCACCACCGCCCCGCACCGCTCCTTTCGAACGATGTTCGCCATTGCACTCGCGTCGCTCACGATGATTGGCTTTCCGCACATCATCGCTTCAAACAGTTTAACCGGGCTCGCATACTTCGTCTTGGGAAACCTAGGATCTTCAAACCGGAACAAGAGATCTGCCTTCAGCGTCTCCCTAATGACGTCGTCGTACGCGGGCAAGAACCCGAGATACTGCGCCTTGTTCCCGATGCGGTTCAACTCGTCGAGAACCCGATCATTGTCGGTGATCGGCCCGGCCACTTTGAGTCGCACGCCTTCGACACCGCTCACCGCGTCGAACATGTAGTTGAGCCCGCGGGAGCCGTGCATCGCCCCCGCGTAGAATACGACCATCTCGTCGGCCGACATCCTCGGCGAGGTTCCTGCCGCCCTCGCGTGGAGCTTCGCTACGTAGTCAATCGGGGAGTTGTACACGTAATAGAGCTTGTTAATATGTGCACCGTCGACCTCTTCAAAGCGCGACTCATCCACCAAAAACAGCACGTCAGCGAAGCCGATTCCCGTGCGTTCAACGTGCGCGACAAACCGCCTAATGCGCTGTCTCAGTCCCTGAAATCTCCCGTCTGGCAGATTATCTGCAATGAAGTCATAGATGAAATAGCAGAGTTTTCGCTTCCGGATGAGTTTGGCGATTATGGCTGGGGGCAGCGTGTCTAAGTCGCTCGCATGTATGACATCGCTGTCGTCTCGCAGAAGGAACACGAGCTCATATGCCCACCAGAGCGGCAGATACAGCAGCGCCGCCGGTCGATCGTATGGGGCCCTGATCCTACACTTGTACGTGCGATACAGCGCCGCATTGTACGACTGGGCAACGCCATCGCGATCCCAAATCAGCAGCTTGACCGAATAGCCGTGCGTTGCGAGCGCTCTCGCTATTTTGTTGATGCCCGGCTCTATCCCCCGCCCTCTAATCAGCGTCACCTTCATTTTGGATGCTCGGCCATCGGTGAGCCGCGTTGGGCTTCGATGCATTCAACGGACACCGCGTGTGCCCTAAAGAGAAGAGTCAGCGCTAAACCCTCAGGCTTGGCTGTATCGTGCCACATCGGCCTCCACCATCATATGCACGAGTGCCTCAAACGAGGTCTCGGGCGCCCAGCCCAACCTGGCGCGGGCTTTTGACGCGTCTCCCCTCAAATCAGGTACTTCTGCGGGCCGCATAAATCGCTCGTCAATTTTGACGTACTTCTCCCAGTCCAAGCCGACGTGATCAAAGGCAAGCGCGGCGAAATCCCTCACCGAATGACTTTCGCCGGTTGCGATAACGTAATCGTCAGGATCATCCTGCTGCAGCATGAGCCACATCGCTTTGACATAATCGCCGGCAAAGCCCCAATCGCGCCGCACGTCGAGGTTGCCCAAACGAACTTCGTTTGCCCGGCCGCAGGCGATGCGCGCGACGCCGTCGGAGATCTTTTTGGTTACGAACTCAATGCCGCGCCGCGGAGACTCGTGGTTGAAGCAGATGCCGTTGCAGCAGTATAACCCGTAGCTCTCACGATAATTGATCGTAGCGTAATGCCCATACACTTTTGCAACGGCATAGGGGCTTCGCGGGTGAAATGGCGTAGCCTCGCTTTTCAATGGCTGCGGCGACGTGCCAAACATCTCGCTACTTGAGGCCTGATAGAAACGCGCATCAGGGCTGAAGTGCCGCAGGGCTTCCAGCATGCGCACCACGCCGATCCCCGTCACGTCACCAGTCAATACGGGTTGATTCCACGACGTAGCGACGAACGATTGTGCAGCGAGGTTGTACACCTCGTCAGGCATCGCCGTCTCGACGGCGATGTTGAGCGATGACTGGTCGGTGACGTCCCCTTCGAGCAACACGAGCCGATTCATTGAGGCCCGGATGCGGGACTCGTTAGGGGTGCTCAGCCTCCTTACCAGCCCGTGGACCTCGTAGCCCTTTTCCAAGAGGTGTTCTGCCAGATATGACCCATCTTGTCCCGTGATACCCGTTATCAGTGCGGTTGGCATTTTCCCATCGATCCTTTGTGATAATCATCATCAATGATCGCAGTGCACCTATATGAATTTGCTGCAGCGTTTGTGGCTCGTACCGCTGTGTGGGCGCGCTGCACTCGCGCTGGTCAGACCAACAACTCTACCACGTGTCGCTCGCACGCTTGTTGAGAGCAGAATCACAGCTGCTGGGAACGGATCAGCAATCGAAGCCTGCCTACGCCAGCGCACGAAAAAAAAAGCGAGCTTCTCGCACTCACGTCACAGTGAGGTAGAGATACACCGAGCGGTACACGCTCGGGTCGCTGCCCTTGTATAAGTCGAACTCCAGCTTTTGCCCCATGCCGCTGTGCGTCGGCGCAAACGACACGGAGTGTTCCCACTGCTCATTGTTCGCCAGGCTAAATGCCTGCGTGGTGACGGTCGCGTTATCGAGTCTGACCACCAGTGTGTAGTTGGCGTTCGCGTTCTCGTGATTGACGACGCCAACGGTCACGTTGCCCGTCTGGCCGACGGTCAGATTGGTCGGGTAGTTGCTCGCCGTCCCACTAGGGCCCAGAAGGAACAGCTCGGTGAACGGCTCGCCTGGCTGGGGGAGCACCACGATTAGTATCGTTCCACAAATCGCGAGAACCAAAACGATGGCAAGAACCACGGTGAGGGTGGTGTTACGATTCACGCGGCTCTGATTCGTCGCCCCTGCTCATAAATGTTTGCTTGCGCCCCAAATGCGATCAAACGCGGCTTGAAAAGGCTCACTAGTTTCGGGGGGCGGCTGAGCTATGCGACTTTGTAACCCCACCATATCGACGTTGCTTGAGAAGGAATCAACCTGTGAAGCTCACCCAAACCGATGACGCCCTCGTCAAAGAAAATCTGCTGTTCATAGGGACTCGCTGCAGCCGGAAAACGGCGTGTGAGACCAATTACCCATTCACGCGATAGACTTGAGCATAACCGTTAGAATAGATGTTGCTGCTGCCTCCCACGTAGTACCGCGCGTCCAGTTCCGTAGGCAGATTGGTTAGGGTATTCAAGCCGACGACGAGTTTCCCCGTTTGCACGTTGGGGGTGCCAAGATAGATGTACGATCCAGGTGCGAGATTCGACCAAGAGCCGCCGCTGGGAAGCATGGTCGCCTGACCGGGATCAAACGTGTAGACAGCATAGTATCGGAAGTCATCGGCGGCGATGATGCCACCAGAGGCGTTTCCGCCTATCCACTTCGCGGCGATCATTTCTTGAGCATTGAACTTTCCAAAGTCGACGCTCGTGTCTAACGCCATGACCGTGGGGCTATCATTGAGTTCTCCAGCTGCCTTATACACGAGCCCCACGTTAAACAGAAACAATACGACCATAAAACACGCCAAGGCCTTAAAGGGAGGGGATATCGTTCCTCGTGAGGCAACCTTGGCGCCTCGCCGCTTAACAACGCTGAAAACCCCGGCAAGGCCGACGACGAGAAACACGCTCAGCACTATCTGCGATATCTGCACGAACCGCGAGAGGTTTAGACTCGCCGCAAAAAGGGGCTGTGCGATACAGAGGCAGAGAACGACCAACATAGCGACAGAAAACGCCAGGTACTCATTCGAGAATTTAAGCCTTGATCGCTCTTTCAAGGCGAAAAGAAGCCCCAAGAAAGCCGTTATGAGTGCGAGGAGGACGAGATATTCAGTGACCTGGTGCAACGGAAGCTGATACGTGATGATTGATTGAAGTCCTGTAGTATCGAGCCCCCCGTTCGCGCGTGAAACAGTGGTGGGGAATGGCACATCGGAGGCGTAGAATGCCCCGCTAAGTTGCGCGTACGGTCCCCGTATTCCGATGTACGCGAGGGTCGTGGCGAATATGCGCACAAAGCTGTCAAACGGTTGTGAGTTATTCGCAAAGCGGTACCAAAGGGCCGCGATGAGTGTGAAACCGACAACGAAAACCGCACTGATTCCGTTGCTCAGTCGACGCGGCCGACGAAACGGCGGAACCGAGCGGTCAGCATCTCCTTTGCGGGCGAACCGCTGCATTAGCGCTCGCACGTCGAAGCTCCCCACCACCAAAAGCATGAGCCACGCGAGAATGAAACAGAAGAGAAAGACGTACGTCAATGCGTAGTGTGAGACGATCAACGAGAGTCCAAATACGCCGAAGAGAGAGAACCGCGGCATCCTGCGCATCTGTTTGTCTACGAGCAGCAGCAGCAGCGCAACGACAAAGAATTCCGCGATTTCCTGGCGTGCCATGGTAAGGAGCTCAGTATAAAACGAAAAAGTCACCATAAAAAAAAACACGCCGAACAGGGCAATGCGAGGGGATGTTTGTTTTTCGTACAGCCTATAGAGGCCGAGGGGCACCATAGCGAAAAGCAGTGGAAAAATGAGCTTCAAGACCCACGTCACACTGATGCCGGTCGCGACAGAGAGCAGCGGAGCGAGCATAGCAATGCTCAGCATTGCGTTGACGTTCAATGTGTTGTAATTGAGGTTCGGAGCGGAACCCCAGAAACCGTTGCTGACGACAGATTGTGCTACGAAGTGTTCGATTTGGATATCGAATCCCCACAGGTAGTTCGTAATCAGCGCGTTATGGAGCAGCAGCGCCAAGGCGATCGCCCCGATCGCGAGAGAGTAGTAACGTTTCGGCACGTAACTGGTAAAGCCACATACGAGAATCAGGGCGGCGACGGCGAGCAGCACGAGAACGGTTCCGACGCTCGTGCCACGTGCGTTGAAGAGGTACGCCCCAAAGACGCTCAAGAAGGGCAGCAGCAACAAACCGAGTGTCACTGGGGAAAGGACTACGCGCGCGTCGATCGTCGTAGAACGAGAATAATCCCGGTCGCGACGATAGCTTAACACGCAAAGCGTCAGGACAACCCCGCTCATCGTGGCAATGAACGGAACGAGCGTAAGTTGCGTGGACGCTATGCCATGAACATAGACAGCGTTCATAACGAGGCCCGTGAACATAATCGTCGCCATACTTAAGCCCACCGTGTAAAAAAACCCTTCAATGACGTTGAGCTCGTGCAACCTGAGAACTCGCAAGAGAATGATCCCGGGCACGAAGAGCAGATAAACGAGTAGCAGCACCTCCCGTAGAATCGGCACGTGCACCCCGACAGCGTCTAGAGCTAATACAATCCAGACGGATATCTGAAGCGACGCGATGAGCTTGAAGAACGTGGCGATGTCCCAGTCGTTTGCTTCGAGTGGATTTTCGACTTTCATGGATATGATGTCGGTGGCCCTCTTCGTGGATATGCGTTCAGTGGGCGAGCGATTTCGTTACCCGCGAAAGAATATGGAGAGCCGTACGAGCGCGCTTCGTGATTCGGTTGTTTGTTCATACTCTATATGTAGGTTCTTAATAAGTGCAGTGAGAAGTTCCACACGTGCATGCATTCACTTTTTCAACCCATGCACACCGTTCGAACGCGAGCATCAGTGAGACGGCTCACAGCGCGAATGGGGTTGCAGCGAACCCCTTTTGGGAGGTACTCCAAACCTTTGAAAGGCGGTGCAGCGTTAGAAGGAGGATTAAAGAGAGCGAAACTGAAACGAGGGCCGCGTGCTTGAAGTGACGCGATGCGAGGCAGTCCGTATCACTCGACGTGTCTCCTCTTCCTACCACCTTATACCCAGGATTCCCCTCAAGTCGTGTCGATGTAGTGCCCGGCCCTATCCGCTGGTCCGTAGTATCTGCTCTGGAGCCATAAAAGTGCTATTTTGCCACTTAAAGATCGCTTAGGTACCGCTTTTTGCCCTCTATGCCCGAGCTCCAGATTCGCGCCCTCTGGAGACTGGCCCTCGGCGTCGAAGATAGACACGGCCAACGTCCCGGACGCCCACTGCTAGTCGCGCCGTCCGCTGCGTCGCAAACGTCGTCGCAACACAATGGCGTAGGCGCCAAACACGGCGATGGCAACGGAGCCAACCAAAACAAAGGCCAGCAGGCGGTTCTGCTGGACCGGCGCCACGCTCAGCTCCTCCATCGAGGAAAGCGCCACCAAAACGTTATTCCCTTCCCATTGCGCGCGATTGAGGCGCGCGAACTGCACGTCTGGAAGGGTCTTGAGATAATCAATATAGTCCCTTAACAGCTCCATTTTCCGAGCGTCAAAAGTCCCGTTAGCCGAATTAAAGTCCCACACGTGATACGCCACGATGAACGTGTCGCCGCTCTGGGGGCCGTTAAGGAACCGCTCGGTCGCGTTTTTTGCAGCCTCGATGCTCGCACTGAACGCGGTGATGTTCGTAGCGCCGATCCAAATCGACGCCGGCTCGATCGTCACTCCGTCCCCATAGCTCTGGCGGAAGTCCCCAAAGCCAGTGCTGTAATACGTGAATCCGAGGGCTGCGGCCGCTTTCAGAGTGTTGTTGTCGCTCGTGTCAAAGGGAGGGATAAACGTCGCGGGCGTCACCCCAAACGCCTCTTTCATGTCGTCCTGCCCATTTTGCATAAGTTCGAGCTGCTGGGCGTATGGTCTCCCAGCGAACTCGCTCGGCCTGCTCGATAAGCGATCGTTAACGTGAGTATAGCCGTGCTGCGCGAACTCGAACAACTGGTTTGTGGCAATCGACCGCATATAAACGAGGAACTGACTATCCTGAAGCAATTCGTTGCCCGTTACCGCAACGGAAGGGTGGGGGATGATCCCGAGCGTCACCGGGACGTTCTCGTCGATATGCACCTGATTGACGGCTGTCAGCGTGTCGATGGGCGTGAATGGCGCAACGTCGTCATCGCGAAAGGCGATGTACTTTCCTATTGGAGCTGGCTGGGCGCTGACGACGCCCGTAGAGCCCAGAATCACGGAAACGAGCAGAAATGCCAGAATCGCCTTACGGTTCACATCGCTCCCCATGCAGCCTGTTGGGGTTACTTCTATTCAGCTGCGTTGCTTCCATCGGAGCTCGCACCGGTCAGGCCGCGCCACCATCTATACGTAGAGATGTGCCTATCTTTAACCATTTCGCCATGATTGCCCAGCATTTCGCCAAGCGGCCACCACAAATGAGTGCCGTCGATCGCAAGTGGGCATGCTGGCGCCTGCGTATAGGCAGCGGCCGCCGCCAGTCGTTTTGTCCTTGCAGACGTTACCTTTAACGGGCGAGCGAGGCTTCTCGCGGCTCAAAACCCGCACGCCGAAAGCAACGGGGGTCGTCGGCGAGCGTGTTCTATGAGCGAGATGATGCCCAAGAGAGCCCACAGGACCCCGTGAAGCAGCGAACGTCCAATTTTCCGCGCATCGTCGATCGCGCTTAGTGAGATTCAACGACCGCCAGGCAGAGAAAAACGACGATTGCTGTCGCGCGGGCCGCCCTTACCACCTCACAGAATTGACTTCAACCACATAACAGACAATGCAACTCATTTCCGCTTGCCTTCGTCCTCTCGAGCGTCGGAGCGAGCTGGTATTCGCCTCGGGTGTCGCTTGCTGGCGCGCACGCATCAGGCTAAGCCAGTTGCCTCACTTGATCATGAAGATCTGCGCGCCGCCGTTAGAGTAAAGAAGGTTACCCCCTCCCGTAAAGTTCGCGACGTCCGTTTCCCATGTGGTCATTGTCACAGAGTTTTGACCTAATACGACCATGCCGCTATTCACGTTGTACGTCCCGAGATACAGATAGGATCCGGGAGGCATTATCCACCAATAACCGCCTCCGCTGGGGAGAGGCGAGACGCCGCCCCAGCTGAACTGGCTGGCAGGGAATCCCATAAAGGCGTCGGCGTAGACAGGCGCGCCCGACTTCGCGGCGCTCAGCCATTGCCCAGCAACGATTTCCTGGTCGTTAAACTTAACATAATTAAGCGTGCTGTCGAGCGCCATGACCGTCGGACTATCGGTAAGTTCGCTTGTTGCTTTGTACACGAGACCACAATTGAATACGAACAAAAAGACCGTAAACACGGCAAAGGCCTTAAAGCGGAGCGGCGCACGGCCTGTCGCCGACGCCTCACGGTGCCGCCCTTCGAAGAGGCGGACTATGCCGGCGAAGCCGATGACGAGAAAGACGCCAAGGAAGATCTGCGATATTTGAAAGAAGCGCGACAGCATAAGATTTGCGGCAAAGTACGGCACGAAAGCACAGAGAAGAAGAAGCACTACGCTCGCGCCCGCTAGCGCGACGTACTCGCTTGTGAGCCTGAGCCGTCGTCGCTCTTTGTACGCAAACGCAATGCCGACGCCGGATGCAGTTGCGGGCAGGAGCGAAGTTGCAGCCGATGCGTTGATTACGCCACTTGGCGCCACGCTCGGTGGCGCCACGGTTGGCTGGATTATGGGCGTTCTTCCGATACTCGTCAGCGTGAGGCTCAATATGGCGATCAGATTGTCGAATGGCTCAGGGTTGTTCGCGAAGCGGTACCAGAGGAGCGCGATAATGATCAAACTAACGGCGAGCAGCGCATTTATACCGACGTTTCTGTCCAACAGACGGGATCTGCGAAATGGGTGGGCTGTTTGCTTTTTCCCGCGGTTCCTAAGTCGCTCCGTCAAGGCGCTGAGATCAAAGCGTTTCGTGAACGCGACGACGAGCAACGCGAGCACGAAGCAAAAGAGAAAGACGTAGGTTAACCCGTAGTGTGAAACGATTAGCGAGAGGCCAAAAAGCCCGAAGAGCGCGACTCGCGGCGTCCGATCCATCTGCCTGTCGACGATCAGCAAGAGCAACATAACGAGGAACAGTTCGGCGAGTTCCTGCCGCGCCATAGCGAGCATCTCCGTGTAGAAGGAGAAGGTCACCATAAAATAAAAGACACCAAAAAGGGCGATGCGATGGCTCGTTTGTTTCTGCCACAGCCGATAGAGACCGAGCGGCACCAAAGCGAAAAGGAGGGGAAAAATGAGCTTGAAGACCCACGTGAGGCTCATACCGGTCGCGATGGAGAGGAGCGGGGCGAACACTGCCACGCTCAACACAGAGTTGACGTCCATGGACGCCATCGTCAGCAACGGCGGAGCGCCCCAGAAGCCATTGCTTATGACAAGCTGTGCTGCAGCGTATTCACTTTGAATGTCAAGCCCCCAAAGGTAGTTCGTGATAAGCGCGTTGTGGAACAGCAGCGCAATCGCCGCCACGAGAACGGCAAGCCCGTAGTACGGACGAGGCACCAAGGACGTAAAGCCGCAGACTAAGATGAGCGTGGCGACGGCGAGGAGCGTGATGATGATGCCAACGCTTGTCCCGCTTATGTTGTACCAATAGGTCGCGAAAATGCTCACGAACGGCAGGAGACACAGGCCAAGGGCGACTGGTGACGAAAGCGCGTGTATATCAATAACCGTTGGACGAGAGAACGCGCGATCGCGTCGGTAACACAGAAGGCAGAGGACTGCTACGACGGCACTCATCGTCACGATGAATGGAAAAAGCGAGAGTGGCCTCGGGATGAAGAGCGAATACACCGTGTTCATAAAAACGCCCGTAAGCATCACGGTCGTCACGCTTAATCCGACCGCGTATAGCAAACCTTCAATGGGGTTTAGATTGTGCAGTTTGAAGACGCGCAGCAGAATGGTGCCGGGCACAAAAAGCAAGTAAATTAGGACGAACAGTTCCTGCAGAATCGGCACATGCAGCCCAAAAGCATCCAAGGCGAGAAGGAGCCAAACAGATGCTTGAAGAGACGCGATAAGTGTTAAGAAAGCGGCAATATCCCAATCGTTTGCTTCGAGCGGATTCCTGAAGTTCATGGATGTGCGCTGTTTGAAAAACTAAGAAAGTGCGAGACGAACTGAAGCGTCGTTTGTTGCCGCGCCGCGTGGTTCATTCGTTAACTTATATGCTATATTTACTTTATGAAGCCGTAAACCTTATCAGGTTTCCTTCTGCTTGCACGAGTATCTAAGAACCTTAGATGATTGTCCAACCAACCACGCAGCCTCACTGCCTCGGTTATATCGCTCATACACGAGAATCAAGAGAAGTAACTTATGGGGACCAAGAGAGCAGGGGAGTACCCAAGTGAAATTGCTGCTCGAGGAACACGCACATCGCGAACAGCTCAGGGCGTAGCGCTCTCCGAAAGACAGAGTAAGAGCTTAGGAAAGGCACACCTTATGTTCGTTATGTCTACCGAGAGGCTGATAACACACAATAGGGTATATTATTGGCTTCGAGCTAAACTGACAACACCCAATACATATTGGCTTCGAGCTAAACTGATAGCATTTCACATAGTAAGGCGGCTCTGGCACTTTACGTTCAATGGCCGTGAGTATCATTATTTGTATCATCCGTACAACTGGACGTGGCGTAATGAAAGAGCTGTGGAGCTCCCGATAATCTGGGAAGAAGTAGAAAAAGTAGACGCTGAACGGGTGCTAGAACTCGGCAATGTGCTCTCACACTACTATGACGTTCATCACGACATTGTTGACAAACACGAAAAAGGCAACGGCGTAATTAACAGTGATATCTGCGACTTTCACATGCCAAAGATGTATGATCTAATTGTGAGCATTTCGACGATTGAGCACATTGGATTTGACGAGGATTATCCGGTGAGGGGAGAGACTATAATACAACCCGAAAAATGGTTGCGTGTAATTCAGCTGCTCAAAGGTATGCTATCTAAGAAAGGGAAACTTGTTGTCACCGTGCCTCTAGGCTATAATCTTACGCTCGATCGAGCTCTCAGAGAGGACACCAAGAGCATATTTACAAGGATAGCGTATATGAAGCGGATTTCCAAAAGCAACAAGTGGGCTGAGGTTGAACAGAGAGAGGTTCACGACGCAAAATACGGTTCTCCGTTCTACCAGGCTAATGTTCTCGCTATATGTATTTTTGAAAGCAGCACAAGTCGCTAACGGAACTGACTTCGGGGTTTAGCAAAAAGAAACGCGCCGTCTCAAATTCTAGCGTGCCTTGTACGTGTTCTGTCCTTTGGTTATCCTCTCTCGAGCTCACCTGCGCAGGCAACTCAAGGGCGGGTGCTACCTGGATACATATCAAGCCCTTATTGAAGTCCTAAAGCTAGTCCTCTCCAGCTTCCGAGAAGAGCGACGTGAGACAACTCTTAAGCACACGCAGCAAGTCTATTTCGATGAACCAGTTGATTAACAAACTCAATTATCAAGCCGAGCTTAAAGATTGGGGCTTAGCGACTTCGCAACTTAAGGAGTATGCCCGCGTTGCTAAAACACTTTGAGCCAGATGGTGTGCAAAGAACTATAGGAGCAAGCAAGCATCGGAAGATCGGTAATTATGTGGCAATGTCATAAGGATGAGTGGCTAGATTTAAAATATAGAAATAAGGGATAACTAGATGAAAATTGCGATATTCCACAATTTGCCTTCTGGAGGAGCTAAGAGGGCGCTCTATACTTTTAGTAAGTTTCTGACGAGATCAGGCCATGCGGTTGAAGTCTTTGTCCCCTCCACCGCGGACGAGACTTACTTGCCCTTAGGAGACGTTGTAAGCGAGGTCAATGTATTTAACGTTAAAAGGACAATTTCTAGCTTAATTTCCTCTACACTAAGAAATTTTCCATTAAGCATCCCAGCAGATTTGGAGAGAGTAGAGCGGAATATCGCCGACAACATTAATGGGCAAGACTTCGACGTCGTCTTTTGCGAACAGGATCGCTATACTTACTCACCATTTTTTTTAAAGTATATCAAGAAACCGACGATCTATTATTGTCAACAACCTGCGAGGAGTCAAGAGCTACGTACTATCGCGATAAACGAACGTTTTCCAAGTCCTCAAAGCTTGCGCGAAAGAAGTATGCGCAATTGCTTTGACAGACGACTGCTAAAAATAGACAAAAAAAACGCCTCCTTTGCTGAACACATTTTGACAAACTCTTATTTCTCAAGAGAGTCAATCTTGAGGACGTACGGGCGTACCTCTTTTGTTTCTTACCTGGGAGTTGATACTGAGATATTCAAACCAATTGGTATTCCTAAAGACGATTTTGTTTTGTCGGTAGGCAGCCTTGCCCCAAGGAAAGGAGTTGACTTTATAGTTAGTTCTTTGGGCACGATTCACTCAAAAATACGTCCAAAATTGATTGTAGTTTCAAATGCAGTCGATATTCACCTTAAAAATTCTTTAGAACAATTTGCGCAAGAAATTGGAGTTGACCTCCGGATAGTGAGATCAATAGCCAATGATGAGCTCGTATCACTTTACAACAGAGCAAAATTGGTTCTCTACGCGCCATATCTCGAACCTTTCGGGTTAGTACCATTAGAGGCCATGGCGTGTGGAACGCCTGTCGTTGCAGTAAAAGAGGGCGGGGTACGAGAGAGTGTGATTCACAACAAGACCGGCATTCTTACGCAACGAGATGAGCATATGTTTGCCGAAGCTGTTATGGAACTTCTCTCAAATGAGGAAAAAATACGAGACATGTCTCAAAAAGCGATTGAATGCATAGAGGAATATTGGACTGTAGAAAAAGCCGGAAAAAGACTGATGTGGCACATCAATCGTGTTGTCGACGAGGGAGAATAGTGATACCAGCTAGACAAATTGAGTCGTCGGCAACTTGAGTCTCAAAATTGATGCTAAATGTGTGAGCAAAAAATGCAATCGTCCGAAACGCAAATCGAGATGCAAAAAAGCGATCCGTACATAATTTCGGTAGGGATCAAAACTCTCGCCTGAAAGCGTGAGTATTACGCCCTTTTTGACGGTTTGATTGCTGGCGTATTTTGGTGATGATCCAGGTCGCGCTGGCAATTACTATATCTTTGCGCTATAAATAAGAGGCGTCAGAATATCTCATTGCGCAAGTGCATCACACAAGACTGGGCATTGAACAGGTAAACTTGTGAGCTATGGATTTAGAGGATGCGAGTGAACCTACTCAGGGAAGCTTTGACGAGGCACACATTACGTTGGCGCTGATCGACAATGCCATTAGTCAGCGTAAGCATGAAGTCTTACAATCACGTGAGCTTTCTCGCCCGAGTCTATTGAAAGCGTTTCAGCGCAAGATTTCGACGACTTTGAGCTGATAATCGTGGACGACGCGTTAGCGCAAAAGCTGTTGACCGAGGCCCGCCTAAGAAATCATTTTGGGATCGGATTATGAGCGTTAATATGTTCCCACTTGGTGTTGGCGTTGGTGACCTCCACTGTCCCGCGCCCCGCGCCCCCTCAATGGCGCTTTAAGCGCCCCCATGTGACGCAGATGAGAAAGAGGATTACCCATTGTGTCAGCGTGACGCGATGTGCTTTATGGAGCCTCAAAAGGAGGGACGCTGTATTTCACAAAATTGGACGCTGTATTTCGCAAAGTTGAATTTTCGCAACCGCTTTTCAAAAGGTCGTAAAGAACTACTACCACCTTGGGTCAAATGGGGTAACAAGGACGGTCAGGAGTTAATAGAGACGGGCGACCAAATACTCGCCTATTTTATTACAGCCTGCGGATTGCAGCCAAATGCACATGTACTTGATATTGGCTGCGGGATTGGACGGATGGCTGTCGCGCTCACGCACTACCTCACGAATGAAGGAGGCTATGATGGTATCGATATTATCCCTGGAGTGATTAAGTGGTGCACCAGAAAGATCACTCGCCAATATCCGCGCTTTTGTTTCCACTTTGCAGACATCTACAACAAAGATTACAATCCTAGAGGCCGAGTCAAGGCATCAGACTACGCGTTCCCATTTGGCAAGGATTCGTTCGATTTTGTTATCTTGGTTTCTGTATTTACGCACATGCTCCCTGAAGACCTGGAACACTATATCTCTGAGATTGCGCAAGTGCTAAAGCCCGGAGGTACATGCTTTGCGACGTACTTCTTGCTAAATCCTGAAACGTTGGAACATATCGAGTCAGGGAAAAGCACTCTTGATCTTCGGTTTATGGGGAACCGATATAGGACGGTTTCTCGCGAAGTCTCCGAGCATGCCGTTGCGTATGATGAAGACTACGTAATAAACCTATATGCACAGAATGGATTTACAATTGCAGCACCGATTCGCTACGGCACGTGGTCTGTACGTGCAACAGACTACGAGTACCAAGATTTTGTCGTCGCACAGAAGGTTTACCCGCTTGAGCCAATGTCAACTGTTATCCGCTAGGCCACATTCTCTTTTTCTTGAACGCATATAACGGAGCGTATACGAGAGGAGATTTAGGATACTTTTTCTCAGTTTTGAGAAGTGGTTATGGCCGTCACGTCCCCCGCCATTTTCGAGGCCGATATCAGTGGTCAGATGCGGCTAAAGTGCTACGATTATAGTCAATATCAACCGTTATGCAAGGAAGGATTCTCGGATTCCGGTGATATTTCATGAGTTTAACAAGGGCATCTCGAAAACCGAGACAGAGCAGCTCCGGGAAACCTTTTAATAGCATGTACAATTGAACGTGGATAGAATGGACGATGTCGAGTGGCCCAAGGTCTTCATCATAATTCTTAATTGGAACGGCTGGGAAGATACGATAGAATGTTTGGAATCACTCTATAGTATTTCGTACCCAAACTATGACGTCATTATCGTTGATAATGATTCACAGGATGATTCACTGGCGAGAATCAGAGCATACGCAAGAGGCGAAGTAGTCGAATCGGCTTCTCACCCACACAATTGTCGAATCGAACCTCTAAATGTCACAAATTATACAAGACGTGAAGCCGAAGATATACAAGTAGCGACTCTTTCCAAAAAACTGGCTGAAGAGAGTCGCAATAAAGCGTCAAACGCATCTTTTGTCATTATCCAGAACGAACAGAACTTCGGGTACCCCGAAGGGAATAACATAGGGATGCGCTACGCATTAAAAGCATCTGCTGATTATGTGCTGCTCCTGAACAATGATACTGTCGTCGATAAACATTTTCTTACGGAACTCATACGCGCTGCAGATACGGATGCCAGTATTGGAGTCATTGGTCCGAAAATATGTTGGTACGACGCACCGAATGTCATTCAGTCAACAGGCGCGCGTATTGATTTTTGGACAGGAAGAATAACGATCCTTAACGCGGGAAAAAAGGATGGTGAGATCTCACATTTCGCTGTAGACAAGCTTTTGCCCGCTGATTTTGTGTCAGGCTCGTGCTTTCTGATTAAACGAAAAGTAATCGAAGAAGTGGGAACGCTTGATCCAACCTATTTTTGCTATGGTGAAGATCTTGATTGGTGCGTGCGAATCAGCAGAGCTGGCTATAGAGTCATCTGCGACCTTAACAGTAAAATTTGGCACAAAAAAAACGTTTCGACCTCACAAGTAAAACGATTTACGGAATACTACCCCCACAGAAACTGGGTGATTAATGTAAGAAAGCACGCGCGAGTCCCGCAATTTATCACGTTTTTGCTGTTATACCCCGCTTACTGCATCCCGGGGGTCCTGAAAGCGCGTCAGTTCAGTACTATCCGGTGCTTCGTTCGAGGATTTATCGATGGGCTGCTCACGCCGATAACATCTTGACCTGCATTCTACGACGGAAATCAGCTTGATATTGCAGCGCAGTCTGGCCCATCCAAAGATCAACATAAATGATCGACTGCCGTAGTACTCAAATATCAGCGAATTTACTGAGGATTATGGTGAGATATTGGTGTATTTAGCGCTGATTGTGGCTGGGCCGACACATTTTTTTTTTGAATCTAGATTCCGTAAACGTTAAGATCTTGGATTTATGGACACCGAAATGCTCTTTTCACGTCACGATATCCAAAGATATCTGATGCAAAACTACGACGAAAATGTCCACAGCCGATAAGAGTTGTATCCGTGCTGCCCTCAGCAAAGAGGTTCTCTGTTTTTCTGATCTAAAACCGAGCACGCCATCTGGGGGTCCCTCTGAGACTTGAGCGCTCTTTCGAGAGTGTCGGGATGTTTAAGTGCGTGCAGCCGCCTGCCGGCAGTACTTAACCGTTCGTTGATGTTGCATCCTATGGCTTAGCGAAAAAGAGCGATATTGAAAGTTCTGACCCGCACATACAGTTTCCTGATAGGTTCTCAGATCCTGAATCCTGTGCCGTCTGCAATAATTGTTATCCGTAATCGCGACAAAGGCTCGAGTTCCGCCCGCCCGTGCGGCAGGCAAGCCGCACAACGCCTCGCACATCGGACGCATAGTGCTAATATTGCCCACGGCAGAACACAATCCAAACGTGACGCGCAAATGCGTTATCGCTGTCTCGCGAGAAAACCGCTGAAGAATCGTATCTCGCTCGCAGTAAATCCTTTGAGGGCAAACAGGATCGCAGTGTAGACGACGGCGCAGATCACGATCAGCACCGAGATGTTTAAAAGTCCAGAGGCGTGCCACACCAGAACAAACGAAGATATCACGATCGATGCAAAAATACTTTTTAAAATGAAGCCAATATCCACATCAAGCGTCATATGTCGAACAGAATAAATCATCGTAATCCCGAAAACAAAGCCGTAGCCCAGCACCGTCGTCAGAGCCGCGGCCATGATTCCAAAATATGGGACGAGGACCAGATTAAGTCCGATGTTTAATGTCGCACCCAGGACCCACATCGTGCCGATAATCGCCGTCCTCTTTTCAAAAGTAAGCACGATCATGATTATGGACCACACTCCAAACAGCAGAGAGCTCAACGCGGTGAACGGCGTGATCAGATAGCCGTTCGCAGCTATTGTAGGGGTAGTTAGTACCAGCAGTATGGGCTTCGACAGAACTGAGAACACGAAAGCTGCGGGCACGGCAACCGCGAGGAAGTATTTTATGGAGTACCTGATAATCGTTTTCACCTCCGCTATTTGGTTTGCGTCATAATGCTCGTAGAGGGCCGTCGGAACTAGAATCGTAAAGGGCGTCGCTAAAAGACTAATCGTCCAGCCAAGCTGGTAACCTGGAGAGTAGTAACCGACCCACGCGACACCTAAGAAGAACGTAATGATGTACCGGTCGCTTACGCCTAACGCCCAACTCGACACGCTGCTGGGCACAAAAGGTAGGCCGTATTTTAGATACGCCTTTAGCTCAGAGAAACTCGGCATGGTCGCCCCGATATCTTTCAGGACGTAATAGGTCGAGATCAGGGCTATGAGTAGCAAACTGATGAGATACCCGAAAACAGCCCCAGCGAGTCCGAGACCACCCACTACGAACGCTGCGACGAGTATAACGTAGAGAGCGGCCTGAAGCAACGAGACAATCGAGTATCTTTTCGCCTGTTGAAATGTCCTGAAGTAGGTCTGTGGCACGTAGTTGTACGCGGCCACAAACGTGATTAATGGCAATAAGAGGGCAACGGTACGGTTACCGCCGAGCAAATGAGTAGCGACCGAATGTCCAAAGAAGAGAAGAAAGAGACTCGAAACAAAACCTAAACCGAGAACAACGAGAGCGATAGAGTAGTAGCCTTCACGTATTTCGTCTTTGTTTTTTACCGGAGCTAGAAACCTTACCATTGAATTCGGCAGGCCTAAAAGCACCACCATTGGCACAAAGCTGGCTGTAACGACGATTAACGACCAAATCCCGTAATCCTGAATTGTCAGGATCTTCGTCAGGATCGGCAGCAAGAGAACAGGACTAAGCGAGACCACAAGGCTGGCGAGTCCTGTCAGCCCGATTCGTTTGACCAAAAGATCGTAGTCGCTCACGTTACCTCAAGAAGCGATAAACCACTTTAAGAACCACGTGCGGCCAGCCCACAGCCGCTTCCGTTTCGGTTTCTGTGATTGTGCTAAGGCTCTGCGGTGCCGCACCGTGGCGACTTATCACGAGGATCTCCTCAATCACTTAGGAATGCGCTGTTGCCGTGCTCATCTACGCCATTTGCTCCTAAGCTCGCTGCCCGCGTATGAAGACGTATCCGCGTGTATTTCGGCGACCTTGGCCTTGCAACTCGCATAAGCGATTCATTTTTCTATCTAAACAAACAGATTTAAAGCCTCCGCATCCGACCACGTTTTTCCATTCTTGTTAGTTGTTGGACAAAGACGCGGTGGCGCAGCGCACTGCGAACGTTCTCGCGTTGATCGTCCGAGCGACCAGGTGGTTTGCTGCTATACACCAGAAGTGCATTGAAGTTAGTCATCCGCGTCCGCTGAGGCATGCAGGAGTGAGTGCGTAAAGGCCATCATACGCGCCGCGAACGAGACACGGGCTTCACCGCCTGACCCTCCGAAAACTGAGCGCGTTGGTCAAGATTAACGGGATTCCCCTGCTTGAACATCAAATATGGGGGTGCAACCGTGCAGGCGTCGAAACGGCTTCCATATCGGTCGTCTCTGGCTATCAGCACGTCCAGATCAAACGCTACCTGATGTGCGAGCACCCCCGAGATACGCCTCGTCAGGGTCCCTACTACCATGCGTCAGCGCCGACTAAAAACTGATCGTGCAAGACGTGATATTTGATCATTCACCAGTATTGCTGCGAGTAAACTGTATCTGAATGATTCTGTTAAACTCAAAAAAGACCGCAAGACGGTGACGCGAATGCAAGAAACGACAATGATAGTCAGTTTGTTGGTCAAGTTGTGCTATGAATAGAGACCCGTTCATAGTTCGTTTGGAGCGTTAGATACCTAGAGCTGAAAACACAAGCTATCCTAAAGATATGCACGTATGCAATCTTACCATAGTAGGCAACGACTGCGAGAATGGATCATCTAGCGTGCTCGAGTGAATAAACCATCAGCGATCCCTTTGTAAAACTCCTTCAGCTCACTTATTGTTCCAAGTTGCAAATACAGCCTTGGAATGAACCAAAATCCATAACAAAAAAAATAGAGGAAGAAAGTGACTAGTTGCGCCATCGTAGCAAAACGTTTGATGAAATAGACAAGACCTCGGGCCCAATAGTAGATTTTTTTGCCTTCTATCTTGCTTGTAGTAGCACTAACCTTGTGCCAGACAATCGCGCTCGGTACATAGGCCAATCCGTACCCGAGCCGCCGTGCCCTGAAACACCAGTCAAAATCCTCCCAATACAAAAAATAGTCCGTGCGTAGCAACCCAACCCTGTCCAACAGCTCCTTTTTTACGAGCAAACACGCACCACTTAGAGAATCGAACTCGCCAATCGAATCATATTGTCCCTGGTCAATTTCGTGTTCGTTTAAGAAGCTAACGAGCCCCCTTGTCATGTCGATACGCCCGCCTGTAAAAGAGATTACATCGTGCCTTCCCTCAAAGTCACAGTAATAGATTTTCGGTCCAGCCATGCCGATGGTTTCATCGTGTTCTGCAGCAGCCACGAGTTCATTCAAAAAGAGCTTATGTACAATCGTATCGTTGTTGAGAAGTAAGATATAGTCCGGATTCAGAGCCTCACGGGCGTACGTAATGGCAACGTTATTCGCGTCAGAATAGCCATAATTCTCGTCATTCAAGATAATGCGCAACCTGCGATTGGAGGGCAACGTCGAGAGTGACGCTTCTTTCTCCCGATCACCGCCCAGCTCCGCTAAGCTCCTTGAATACCGAACGCTGGTAACCTGGGCTGTTTCAGAGCGTCGCTCAAAATGATTCATTCCAGAAACAAGGGTGCCAGCAGCATAGGCACTTATTTTTTCAACGGATTCATCGTCTGAATTGTTATCCACCAAGATAACGTCATAATTTGGGTAAGCTATCTGAAAAACAGAGTCTAAGCACGGAACCGAATCTCTCCATCCGTTCCAGTTCACCAAGATTATAGACACTTTCGGGGTTTTATCTCCACTGCTCATAAAATACCGCTTACCTACAAGTTTTGTGTCCGCTGCGCTATCAGCATTATGTTTTTGGTTCAGCTTTGTAGCACTAATCCAGATTTGACTGGATTCTCGGCTAAAAATGCATTGCGCCGATTATCACTGTGACCCGTGCACAAAATACATAAGCTACTGAGCCTGCTACGCTGCTGAAGCCCATTGATTTCAAGCTATGCGTAAGACGCTTAGCTGCCTCAACCAAATCATTTAGACACCACAGCGCACCATTGCTTTGAGATTCACGAAAGGAAGACTTAAAACTTGCGGAAATGATGGCCACGATGTCAGCGCAGATCAAACTGCTTCATCGTTAGCGAGCTTGGATCGCTGCTACGGCTCTCGTAAGCATCGTTAGCGTAGTTTTAGTGCAATTTCACAAGTTATTATCACAGCTTTGCTCAAGACGAATTCTCTGTTGCGATCTCTATAGACTCCAAGTAATCGTAGCAGATGAGAGCAAAATCTTCGTCTGAAATGAAAGGCTCCCGGAGCCTACAATCGCGAAGGTTTTTCCGAAGCTCGTTAAGCGGCCCGAAGAGCCCGACGCGTCAAGCCTGCAAGCAGCCTTAGCGACAAGGGATTTGTAAAGAGTAAGACGGGCACTTCGGCCTCAAAAAGTGAGTAGATGGCATAAATATCAATCAAAAAAGCGTGGTTCTTGTGCGCGGCGCCTGAGTATCTTGCTGCGTACGTTGCCTAGCGCATCTACATTCGGTGCGAGATCCCTGAGCTAGAGCGTGCGACGTCACGATACAAAAAATGCTTAAGCTTTTGCAATCGATTGTTGATTGCATATTCTCGAATCGCTACTTTTTTTGCAGCGCGAAGCCGATGAGCGCGACTTGCCATGGGGGCCAGAATTAACGAGCAAGGCCAATTTTTCCTCAGGTGCTAAGAGTCTAATTTCACGGGTCTCCTGAGCGAAACTCGAAAAAAGGAGACCGATCTTTTCCATAACGATATTAGAGACGCATCTTCAAACTACACGATCGTTGCGCTAGTATTTTGGCATCACAATGCTCAATAAACTAAGCATTCCCTAGTTTAGCTCCTTCAAGTATATTCAAGCAAGGCGATTGGTTGCACTAGAACGAAATGACAGGTTTTACGTGGTAGACGTGCATTGAAAGGCTTGCGCCCATATTGCGATCGTTGCAGCCGAGTAGCTTGACACCGTGTCAGCTTTAAGGTTTCTCTTGACAGCGTCAACTGTTCGAACAGAGACTAATGAGGCTGCGATATGCGTGCACACAACATGTCCTTCCGCGAACTAGCATGAACCTGGAAACGAGAACCGTACGCAGCATTGGCTGGTCTGCAACGTCACAAATAGCTCAGCTGCTGATGGCAATACTGATTTCTGCGATCTTAGCGAGATTACTTACACCTAGCGACTTCGGCCTGATCGCTATGGTGGTTGTGTTCTCGAATTTTGTGGCCATTTTTTCAAGTTTTGGATTGACGTCTGCTATTGTACAAAAAAAGGAGGTTAGCGACGAGGCTTTATCGTCGACGTTTTGGATTAACGTTGGCTTGGGCGCGTTGCTGACACTAGCATTGGCAGCTTCTGCGCCGTTAATAGCTGCTTTCTATTCTCAACCACGGCTGACCCCCCTTATCGTGTTTATATCCACTACCTTCTTCATCGCTTCATTTGGCAACGTGCAAAATGGGCTGCTTACGAAACGCATGAATTTCAAAGCCCTTGCCGTCATCGGCATCTGCGCCATTGCGATTTCTGGTCCCATAGCTATTTTCTTGGCTTTTTCCGGATACGGAGTCTGGAGCTTGGCTTGGTACACGGTGCTCTCTTCATTTGTTACGGTCGTCTTCACTTGGATTTATGCTCGATGGGTTCCCCATTTTTTGCTTGGGCTGCAGCACATGAAAGGGCTATTGGGGTTCGGTGCGAACCTCACAGGATTTAGTTTCGTTAACTATTTCGCTCTAAACATGGACAACCTCCTTATTGGGCGGTTTCTTGGCTCCGCTCCCCTCGGCTTCTACAACCTAGCTTACAACTTGCTTGTGTTTCCGACGAGTAACATCTCGGCTGTCGTCGGGCGTGTCATGTTTCCTGCGCTTTCGATAATCCAACACGACAAACAGCTGGTGCGCGACGCTTATGTGACTGCTAATCGCTACATCGCCGCCGTCTCTTTTCCGTTGATGATATGGGTGCTTGTCACGGCGCCTCAGCTTATCCGAGTGGTTTACGGTCCAAAATGGATAAGCGTGATCCCGCTGGTTCAAATTTTCGCTTTAGCAGCCATAGAACAGTCAATAGGAACAAATGTAGGGTGGATATTCATGTCACAGGGCAGGACTGATGTGTTGTTCAAGGTGGGCATATTTACGACTATTGTAATTATTATTTCCTTTATTGTCGGGCTTCGTGGGGGGGTCGAAGGGGTTGTAATTGCGTACACAATAGCGACATATTTGTTAGCTTACCCTGTTTTTGCCATCGCGTTTCGATTGATAGACATGAAAGTAAAGTACGCGTTGGCACCGCTGTGGTCAGTTACATTGGCAGCGCTGACGCTAGGGATTGTGGCGTTTCTCCTTCGAATCTCTCTCGAGAAACTAGGAGTCACTCAAGACTTGGCTATATTAGCCATCGTGACAGCTGCAAGCCTATTGATCTATTCAGTGGTCCTTTTTTTAATAGACAAAGAGCTTTTCATCGGAATCGTGAGACTCCTCGATCAGTTAAGAACAGCTGATAGTGCATAGTACAAAGCTCAAAGCACGCGTGAACATGACACAGTTTTTTCGGACGGCGTATTATGCAGTGACAAAACAAAGAAGCGAAATAGCGGTCTGTTCAACAAGGCGGCTGCCAGAGCAGCGGCCGCTAACGTTCGCAAGAGACACCCCGCGATCGCCGTAGATCGATCTGCACCAACAACTGCGATCGCATGCGAAAAAACTCGGCGGCCGTTCAGATCTAGAGATTGTAAGATGGGTATTTTTGCTGTAATCTCAACAATACGTATCTACGCACATTAAGACGATAAGACGAATTTACCCGCTCTCAAACTTTGCGCACGTCACCCCGCGTAAGAATGTCAATGGGCCTACAAGATGTTATGCACTGTTATTTAGTTACTGCGAAGCACAAAGGAAGACCGGATATTGCGGCAATGAAACAACAACTCAGAAAAACAATCAATTTTTCCCGGTGGTACGACGGTTCTGCAGGAGTGGTACCAAGTTTTAGAGAGACGCAGAATTCGTGCTATAGAGGTGCAGGGCGCATCCACGACGATCTTGAGACGACCTAACTCGTGCTTATGGGGGTCAATCTTTAACTTGCAAAGGCCTTAGCAAATTGTGGCGTTCAAAATGTCAGTTATGACGATTCACGAATTCAGTCAATCGTCGCGTGCTTTTCTCCCACGTGAACTCTGCGATTCGGTCTCTTCCTGCGAGCGCAATTTTGACTCGCAGCTCCTCGTCCGTCAGGAGTCGAAGAACGTTGTTTACCAAGGATTCAAAATCATCGGGATCTGAAACCAAAGCAGTTTTTTCGTGTTCAGCATAATCGCGATTCCCTCCACAATCGGTTGTTGCAACGGCACATCCGCACGCCATCGCTTCTGCTGGTGGTAGGGCAAAGCCTTCAGCGGCGCTGCTGCAAAGGTAAATCGATGCTGCGTTGTATAGATTGACAAGCTCGCTTTCACGTACGGAGCCGTAGTATTCGCTCCACGAAGGGGGCGCCGCAGGTCGTTGTTCCACCGGGCCAAACAGGCTTACTTCAAGGTTCGGGACGGCGTCTTTACACTTAAATAAGACGGATAAGCCCAGTTGAGATCGCTTATACGTCCTTGAAGAATACAACATGGCGACCCTTTTCGCTCGTCCGCGAATACTGTTTATCACGCGAAAACGGTCGTGATCGATGGCATCAGGTATCACTTCAACATCTTCTTTAGGCACGCCCGCCTGGGTTACGAGTTCAGCTACCCAACTGGATATACAAATCTTCTTGAGCGGCAAGCGCCAGGTTTGTCCCAACTCATGTTGGTCGCCTAGCCACGGCGGAAAATCCTGTACAAGATAGAACTTGGCTCCTTTCTCGCTAGGACACTCATTTACCCTAGAAGCGGTTTGCCAAGCTGTAGCAAAAATAGCATCTGCGTTCGGAACGCGGCGCGCTTCAAGATCGGTTGCCTTCACCAGCTTTACGTCCCTGTGTAGGCTGTACCAGCTGATCTTGGGTTTTTCACTCTCGTAGGCAAGTCGCACTCGGTGACGGCCGAGCCATGAAAAAAATGTGAGTGGGAAGCGGTAAGGAGGAGACCTTTGGGGTTCCCACAGATAAACGATTGTCGCCGTATGCCCAGTGCGAACCAAGTGGTTGGCGTATTCGTAGACCACTTTGTACCCCCCTGTCGGACGGTTCACATAGCCAGGCAGCACAAACGTGATCTTCACATTAGCACCTCTATTACGCTGCGAATTGCAGCGTTCGTGCAAAAAACTACGTGGTCAAGCGACGCACAAGGCGTGTCACGGAGCTCATTCTAGCCCATCATGATGCGGCGGAGCTCGTCTTTGCTGCCTTGCGCTGCAGCGACGTTCCGGATATTGGCTGCGCTGCGGCACTTGCCATGCGCACTTTCGGTCGTCATGATTCGTCCTCCTCTATGTTTGCAGCCGTTATAGCAGACTTATGGTCGGGGCCCGCGTCTTAGACGTGGCTCTTCCTGCTGAGATCTTGAATAATGGGCCATTCATTCATGGGGGCGCAGCGCGCCACGCGCTGCTTCTTTGTTCGGACCCGGCGATCCTTTTCCCGATCGCGAATGCCACGATTTGAAAGGATAATCGTGTATTTAATCTTATTGTGGGGACAATCCGATTAATCGCGATGAGTCACGCGGGCGGTTTTTTTGTCAAAGCTGGCAGTGCGCGCACCCAATGACTTAGCATTCGGAAACAAAGGCGCACAAGTTGCAGCAAAGCAGTTTCGGCACCATTAGGTTGCACTTGACTTGGCCTCCCTATCGCTAAGCTCTTTACTCAGCGCGAAGGCCCAGAACAGCAGCAAGTCCGCCCTGACTGTGAACAGGAGGTCCTTACAGATCATCACTTTAGGGCACGTGATAAGCTGTGTTGTTGTAGAAGGCGCCGTTTGATCACCGCTTTAACATATCCCGCTATAACGCGTTTAATGAGAAGAGCTGCGTCGGTCACCTAACGAAAACGAATTGATCGCCTTCTGCGCGAGGGGAGGCATATATCGTAGTGCTCGTCGCTTGCGATTTCCGGGGTAAACGCATCATAGTTTTTTACACGACTCACCGTTTGCTAAGGAACGTGGAAATAACAAGCATTATTTGATCTACAATCAATCTGTATGATCGGGTTCGTTCACGAATCGCCCTCGACGCACCGAGAGTACAGCCGTTCGTAGGCGCGTCCAACCGCCTCCCACGTACGTATCTTGCCGCTGAACGGCCCCACCTGTGCCGTGCTCTCAAAAACCTCCTTGATGAGCCGGGCGACCTTTTCAGGGTCGGGAGGGTAATCAACTCCAAAACAGCCGGGCTCGGCGACGAACTCATGGAGCGCGGTCGCGTCCGCGACGATACACGGCGTACCGAGCGCGAGCGCCTCGGCAACGACGATGCCGTACGCTTCTGAGTTTGAAAGCAGCACGAGCAGATCGGCGCGTTTCATCTCACGAACGAGGTCTGCTGGCGCCAAAAACGGTTTCAGCGTCACATGCGCTTCCAACCCGCGGTCGCGTATCAAACGGCTGATGTGTGCCCGCTCGGGGCCCGCGCCGACAATTGTCAGCGAGGCGCCTGCCACCTTTTCCCTGTGCACGAGCACATCCAAGCTTTCGACGATCGCTTGCACGTTCTTTCGCTTCAACAGGTGACCGGCGTACAGTAGACGCGGGCCGGCTCCCGGCGCTCGCGTTTTGCGCGTATCGATGATTCCCACGCCGTGCGGTATCACGGACAGCCGTTCGTCGGGCACGCGAAACTCCCGCGCGATCATCTCGGCTTCAAACTGGGAAAACGCGATAACGTGGGTGAGCGCGCCGATCATCTTTTTTCCGAGTTGTTTGTACGCGTTCCAGAGCCGTCGCCCTAAAAACCGCTCCCGGTACACGTCCAAGTGGAAGGAAAAGACCAGTGGGACGTCAGCGTCCATCCGCCTGAGAAGGTAGACTGCCTCAGCCGAAAATAACGAGTGAAAGCCGTGCACGTGAACCACTTCGGGAGTCGTGGCGCGGTACAGCGCGGCAATATCCTTCGACAGAAGAACGTCAAAACCGTACAGAAGATCCGCCAAGGGCGCGTGCACCCGCTGGATTCTGAACCCCTGGTAGAGCTCTTCCGGCTGGCGATGATGAGGATTAGGCTGAAGCACCGTAACACGATGTCCACGGAGCGCGAGAGCCCTTCCTACCTCGCGCACCACCGTGTTGATTCCGCCCACCGCGGTTGTTTCCATGTAGTTGACGAAGAGCAGCTTCATTTCCCGCATCGCAGAACATCGTCAAGCAGTGCTTCGTATTCGCGAATAACGCGATCCCACGCGTATTCGTTTTTCGCCCGGTCAAACGCGCCGTCTCGAAGCGTGTCGTATGCTTCTGGCTGGTCCCCAACTGATTCGATCGCGGTGCGGAGGCTCGCGGGATCGTTAAAGAACAAGGCAAAGCGGTCGCACACCTCCCGATTGTACTGGTTGTCGTGGGCAATGATAAGGTTGCGAGCGCTCATCGCCTCGAGCAGCGAGGGGTTGGTGCCTCCCGCTGAGTGCCCGTGGAGGTAGGCAAAACAGTGTTGGCGCAACATGGTCAAAAGGTCCTTTTCGTAAATTCCCCCGCTGAACATGACTCGATCCTGGCCTCGGTGCTCCGCAATAAGTGCGTGCATGCCGCCCTCATAGCTCGAATCCAAGAAGTTCCCGACGATGACGAGCTTCTTCTCGGTGCGCGCGGTCAAGAAGCCCTCGACCATCGTGCTGATGTTGTTGTCGCGCTCAAGACGCGCCACGATCAGGAAATACTCACCGATCTCCAAGTGGTCAAGGTCGCCGGAAAGCGCCCCAAGCCGGGACGGGTCCCATTTGACCCTCGCGGACACATCGACGCCGTACGGGATAAAGGTCGCTTCCCTCGCCCGCGATGCCTTGAGGTACGCCTGGATTGCCCGCGCGTCGGCGATCGCCGCATCGGCATAGTGGAGCGCAAACAGTTCGTTGACGTGAAGGGCGGTCTTTTCAAGCGAGTTGTACTTCTCGCGCGTCCATTCACGGCCGTCTACGTTCACCGCGATTTTTCTTCTGAAGAGCTTGGGAATGAAGAAGAAGAACCCTGCGCCGTAGCCCAGCATGATCACGCAGTCGCACGTGAGGCTCGCCCGCCACAGGGAATAGATGTCGTATATGGTCTCATAGAATACCCGCCTGAACGGCTTGAGCGGAAAGTAAAAGAGCCTGACCCCCTTGTACTCAGAGGGCCGTGGCGGAGCGGTGCCCTCACAGCTCACCCACACCTCGCGACCTTCGGCGGCGAGGGCCGGAGCCACGTGTTCCGCGAACGTCTCAAACCCACCGTATTTGGCAGGTATCCCGCGTGAGCCGAGGAGCGCGATTCTTGACTTCATGGTTCACCGAGTCTGCGTTCGCATTCTCGTGCAGTCCTTAAAGGTTTGCCGTTTCTTGTGTGACCGCGCTTTGTTTTTGTGTCAGTACTCAGAACAACGCGTGATTGCTCGCTGAGCGCGGGAGATAGGCTTATCGGAGCGTCGTACGTGGGAGCCGGCGGCCTTTTCGAGTTGCGTCTGCCGTCGCGAGCCTGCCTGTGCAAGAAAGCGCTTGCAAATGCTAACTGAAAGCTTATCGTAATTCGCCACGCGTTTCGGCCCGCGAATCCATGAGCGCAGACAATGAGTGGAGGATGATCCCCGTAAGCACCAAAAACGTTCCTACCACCGTGAGAAGCAGCATCAGCAGCGTCGGACCCAAGACGACGTGCCCGACGATGAAATAGGCTTGAACGACGAACGCGGCGATTCCGGCCGCGACGGCGACCATGACCAAGCCGGGCACGGTGAGCGCGAGTAGTGGGCTGTTGAACTCGATGCTGCGCAGCACGCCCCCGAGCACCTGCAGCCCGTGACTTATCGGGTGCTTAGATGAGCTCCCCACGTCGTAGCGAACCCCGACGTCCACTTCCTTTATCCGCAGCTGCGCGTTTGCCGCGTCCATGAGCATCTCGCTGTCAATCGTCAGCTTGTCGGTGTTGAACTTGAAAAACGGTGCGGTCTTGATCGAGAACGCGCGAAAACCGCTCTGCGTATCGGTGATGGTGACGTCGCCGTTGAGCCCCAAATGGATGACCCTGTCGAGAACGACCTGTCCGAAGCGGCGGTATCGAGGGGTGCTTCCCGCGTCTCCGCTCAGATAGCGACTTCCATTGACCACGTCGGCCTCGTCGTGCAGAAGCGGGTCGAGCAGCTTCGGAATGTCATCGGGGTTGTGCTGACCGTCGCCATCGATAATGATAATGATACCAAAGCCAGATTGCGTCGCGTACGCGAAGAGGTCGCGTAAGGCGGCGCCCTTCCCCATGTTAACGTCGTGAACGAGCACCTGAGCGCCCGCGAGGCGCGCGACCTCGGCGGTCTTGTCGGTGGAGCCATCATCAAGGACGACGACGTGGTCCGCGTACTGGGAGGCCCGCAGCACGAGGCTGCCTATCGCTACCTCTTCGTTGTAGCACGGGATACCGACCATGATCGTCGGAGGGGCCGAAGCCGTTACCACATCAGTGCCCGTCTGCTGATTCTGCTCAAGTTCGGTCGCGCTCATTGTTTCGGGCTATACGCTCGTTGCTCCGTCTGTGTATAGTCGTGGACTCGACATAAAGGTTGCTGCTTTGCCCTGCAACGCACCAGCTCGCACCGACTATTTGCATTATCTCTCGCTTGACAAAGTTTATGGAAGGAACTGCCCTCAGTACGTCGTTATTATCGTTGATTGCGGGTGAATTCGCTCGTATGCGTGTTGTCAGGGGCTCGAAACTGCACGCGCAGCAAGCTCGCCAGAACGGGATTCGGATCAGCGAACGAGTGAGACCAGAGCGACGCAAAAAAGGAAGGGGGCACCCCGTTCAAACCGGGCAACGCCTCACGCCTTAAGCGCGATACCGTTTCGCCGAGATGATTAAACTTGGGTGCTAGACCAAGCGCCTAGATAGAGGCGTTTAGGGTAGCTTGCGGCGGCTTGCTTGGTGGCAGCCGCTTTGGCGTATAACTTTTCGGCAAACTTATCGGGTTTCGCGATTTGCTTGGCCGCAGCCTTCTGTGGCTCCTTTGGTGGCAGCCGACTTTGCGGTCTGCGTATCGATGAGGAGTTCAGCTCGACTTGTTTATCAGACGGTGCCATCCGCTTCTGTTCGATTGCCTTGCGTGCAGCTAAGGCGAGGCGACGTCGGTTGACGTTACGTTCGCAGAGACGAGCGTCGGTGCAATTATGTGTCAAGCGGCGAAACAACGCGAGAGCAGATCGACGAACTACGTGCCGAATAGTTCCCGTCGCTCATCGTGAAGGATCTTGGAGACCTGCTGACGTGAGCGAGTGGATAAACCGACCCCTTGCCGCCAACTGATGGCAGCGTGCGTGAACGGAAACGACGTGGGTTAGAACGTCGCGATTCTCTCTCTCAGCGTGTGCGTTGCAGTTCCCGTTTTCAGATGAGCCGGCACCGTCGTTTACGCTAATCTCAACGAAGCAATTTTAATATGGAGGCAGCACGTGTGAATAGTAAATTAGGACGGTTATGAGAGTAGCTATCGTACCACCGACGACCAAAACTGGGGAGTGGACGCTAAACAGACACCTGATACCGGGCTTGCGAGCGCGAGACGTCGATGTGAAAGTATTGCACCATTTTGCATTAAACCGACCAAACACGAAGGTTTTTTTGGGCAGTCTGCTCTTGAAGCGTCTGATTAAAGATGGGTCAATCTCTCTCATACATAATGTAGATAACCTCGGACCATTTCTCCTTCGACACCGGAACCTACCAGCAAAAAAAGTGCTCACCGTTCACGATATTGCGCCGGTTATGCTGCCGCAAGCATATAATTGTATACTGCGGTTTGATTTTACAACTGTGCTTCCAAAGCTGATCGAAAACACTGATTTGACGATAGTGGATAGCTATTCTACTAAGACGGATTTGATCGCGAAATTTGGAGTTCGCAAAGATAAGCTTACAGTTATCCATTTAGGAGTCGATACATCTTTTTTTCATCCTTATAACGATCATGGCCAAGTTATGCGCAAATACGGCTTGCGGTCCCGTTTTTTGCTCTACGTTGGGAACGACCGTGCGAGAAAGAACCTGAAAACCCTCATTAAAGCGTACGTGAGTGTTTTTCACGAAATACCTGACGATTTGGTGCTGATTGGACCGATTAGCGATAACACAATACGAACTTACGTCAATTCGACCGGCCTTGCGACTCACATTAAGAAGGAAGTGCAAGAAAGGATAACCGTGCTCGGATACGTGGCGTACGAAGACTTGCCGAGAATTTATGGCGCAGCGACTGCCTTGATCTTCCCATCACTTTATGAAGGGTTTGGACTGCCACTTCTCGAAGCCATGGCGTGCAACGTTCCAGTCGTGCTCTCAGACAACAGTTCGCTAAGAGAAGTTGCGGGAGATGCGGGGCTATACATAAACGATCCACTGAACTCGGAAGATATCGCAGAAAACATTCTCGAGATAATAACTGACGAGAGCTTGCGTGAAAGTTTACGATCCAAGGGCTTTAAACGAGCACACGGATTTAGCTGGGAAACAACCGTTCAAAAGACCATAAACGCATACGATTCCATTCTATAGTCAGAAAGAGTAAGGACTCTTCGTCATTCGAGAGGCGTGCGCGGGGATGAAAGAAAAAGTTATATTAGTTAATACGCAGTCTTTGTCTTCTTTTTTACCCGCCTTTCGAGTCAAAGAAGAGATCAACGAACTTCCTTATGGTGGGGGATGGCACGTTCGACTCGCTCAACAGATTGCAAAGAGCACTGACAGATATGAACTCGAGTGTTGGAGCATCGAAAAACGGTTAGAGAACGAGTTTGTAACTGAGCACGACAATATACTTTATCGATTCTTCCCTTTACAACGCATGGGATTTGATCGAATCAACCTCGGGGAGGTTTCCTGGCCATTATTGCGGGAATTGCGCGTCGAAGTGAAAAAACAGAATTCGCTTGTGCACTTACACTCGGCATTCACCTGGACAACTGTTTTTGCATCGCTCTGCATCAAAAAAACTCCGATAATGGCCCAATGCTACGAAGATAGATCGCTCGTGCAGCTCTTTTTGGACACTCCGGAAAGGAAAAGGTACAACTATTTGGCGTCCTACGTGTTAAAAGGATTCTTTTTCGAAAGAGCCTTAAAAAAACGCGTCGACTGTTTCCTTGTTCTCAATAAGCCTGCTGAACGATACTTTTCACGCTTGGTTGGAGCAGAAAAAGTTCACATCTCGCCAATGGGAATCGATTTCTCTGTTTATAGAAGAATCGACAAGAACAGAGCCAGAGAAGAATTAGGTTTAGATCCTAACAAAAAGTACGTATTGTGCGTCGCTGCGATGGTCGAGAGGAAAGGGTTGGACTATTTGATTCGGTCCATCCCAACCGTACTCGAGAGACTGCCCGATACTGAACTGCTTTTGGTTGGAGAGGGTCGCGATAAAAAGCAACTTGAACTCTTAGCCCAGAAACTGCGCATTCGGGACAAGGTCCATTTCATTCCGGCGGTAGACTCTGAACCCAGGGTTCCCGACGAGAAGTTGCCGCTTTACTATAATGCAGCTGATGTGTTTGTTCTGCCGTCTCTAATTGAAGCATTAGGCGTTGTAGGGATCGAGGCAATGGCGTGCGAAACACCTTTTATCGGAACCAACGTCGAAGGAATACCAAGTGTGGTCGAGCAGTTTGAAGCAGGCTTGTTGATCCCGCCGAGGGATTCCAATGCGATTGCCAGCGCAGTAATCGACGTTCTTGAAGACGGTGCCGTGCCCAGTGCAAACAGAGAACACGCGAAAAACTACTATGATTGGCACAACGTCGCGAAAAAAAATATCGACGTTTATGATGCTCTTTTTGAAAGATATTACGGCAGCAGCGAACGAACGTAGCATAAAACTAGATCAGCAAGTTGCGTTTCGTTATTGATAATAAAAAGCGTTTTTACGCGCTGACTTTCTATGCCTTAAGTTCATCCTTGGCAAAAGACCTTAGGTTGGAGATCGTGTTCACCTTGTCCCCCCAAGGCGATAGCGAGACACGAATTCGACGAAAGCGATAGCGAGAGACGAGTTCGACATGAGGGACTCGCCTACTATAATGACGCAGCCACCTATTTGTTCTCCCGTAGCTAACTGAAGGGTAAGGTGTGTCGGGATGGAAGCGACTGCGTTCATAGGAACAAACGTGCGTGCGAATTATGATCAGTTCAAAGTAGGTATTTTGATCCCTCCAACAGATCTTGACTCAATTACTTATGCGGTACTTAGAATTTTTAGACACATTAGAATCAGAGATTAAAGACAGGGGGTATGCAAGGAAATCGTGCGCCGGTTGGCATACTATTGCCAAATAAACGACTAGCGTTTACGATAAGCTTTTTAGGGAATAATATGGATCCTAAACCAGCTTGTGTGAGATGATGCTAGTGCACAGCAGAAGGTATTGAATAGCGCTGGTTAAGCTCCTTCCATCTATTAGGGGGTCTATCATTAAGCGATAATTGGTCTAAACAACGCGCGTACAGCATTGATTCGTCATTCATTTAAAGCAAGTTTATCGCCTACTCGCCTAACATGTTTCGAAAAACTTAAGTTCCCTAAGGGATCCGATGCAGCGTAGAATGGATAAAGTAGAAATTCTGAGTGATAATGTCTCGACTACTTCGGTGACCCCCTCTACCCTAAGGGCATTTCTTAGGCAAAATGGGTTTAAATTACTGTTTTGGCGCATATTATACGTGTCGTTGTATGAAAACCTTTATTCGCAACTGGACAAGTTCCGCTATAGAATACTTAGCAGATACCATCAAACCATCAAGATTGAGATATTGAACAATACCTACCTGGAACTAAATCTGCACGATAGGGGTTTAAGCAAAGAATTAGGTCTTTATGGGACTAGAGAACCTTACACGACAAATTTGCTGAGCACGATTATAAAAGACGACGATATTATCATTGACATAGGAGCAAACATTGGCTATTATGCATTATTGGAATCTCGACTAGCACCTAATGGATTTGTCTACGCAATAGAACCCGTTCGTGAGAATTTTGACTATCTTAAAACAAATGTTGACGTAAATAAATGCACAAATATAAAGCTGTTTAATTGTGCGCTAAGCAATAAACGTGGCACGGATGTTATTTTTATTCCCGAGGCTAGAAATTGTGCATCGTTGTTAAAGGGCTCGAGTAAGGGTATCGTTCGACAAGAAAATGTTCTGTTAGCAACCTTAGATAGCTTTGTGGATGAGCATGTCAAGCGCTGCCCAGCCTTGGTCCGTATGGACGTAGAAGGACACGAGTATCAAATAGTGAAAGGCGCGTTACACGTACTCGAGGAGTGCAGAGTGTTAAAGATAGTAATGGAACTGCATCCTTTTGCAATACCTGAAAGCGCATATGATGACATGTTAACTACACTAGAGGCACAAGGTTTCAAAGCTTCTGCCTTCCATGATCCCGATCTATATAATATAAAACATGAACAACTAACCAACAAATTGAGAAAACGTGCACATCTAACGTTATACGGATTTCTAGGCGAAGGTTTTGAAGTCTTGCACGAATTAAAAAAAGAAAACATAAAAATAGCAGCTCTTTTTACTCGTGAAGCAACATAGAGATAGCAACTTTTGCTTGGTCGCTCAGCAAGTGCAAGAACCATAACGCGTGCCAAGCGATATGCGGGTTTATACTGTCAGGCTGTCAGGTGTTGCCCTTTATCATCTCGTCACCTAACTGCTGTTGTTTGACGGTACTCCAAATCGAGGTGACGCAGAATCCGCTCTTACTTGCTTAACCAGATCGAAATGCGCCCGCATCGCCACTCGTCCGCTCGTTTGGTGCGCTGATCGTTCTGGCGGTGCTCTTTTTCGTAAGCTGGCGGTTTGATTGGCGGGCGTTGACGGTTCGGCTACGGGAAAGGGCAGGAACAAATACAGAGCGGGGCGTGACTGGATGGCGCACATCGCGCTCGCCTTTATTCTGCGCGGCTAAAAAAATCCATTCCACAAACGCCACACGCTCCACCGGCACGTCACACGATGGGGGCGTGAAATAGTGGCGGAGGCGCTCGTCTGGGGATGGACTCGTAACAGTTTGGGATAATGATCCTGATACGGAGATCGCGAAGAGCTTTCTTAAATAGCAGACTCTTTATTAGAAGAACCACGCTGTCATGTCTAGCCGAAGTTGACGCCACTGCACCACGCTAGCCCCTCATGCGCAACGAGAATACGTCTGTGTCAATAATTATCCCCACCTACAATGAGCGGGACAATATACGCGAGCTTCTCGAGAGAATTCAGCGTTCCATGGAGCCACTGAATGATCCTTTTGAGATCCTTATTGTCGATGATGACAGTCCCGACGAAACGTGGAAGGTTGCGTCCGATTACTCAGATAACTATCCAGTACGAGTTCTACGAAGAAAAGGGAAACGGGGACTTGCAACAGCCGTATTGGAAGGGATCAACGCCTCAAATTACGATATTGTCGTCGTCATGGGTGCTGACCTGCAACATCCTCCTGAAACGATACCTCAATTGCTCTCCGACGTGACAGATGGAACGGACATCGCGATAGGCAGTCGGGAGATTGAAGCCGGCGCTCTCGCAAAGTTCGATTTTTTTGGACGAATCGTGTCGAGAGGCGCCGATTTGCTTGCGAGAACTCTGTTTAGGCAGATTCGAGATATCAGGGACATAGATTCGGAGTTCTTCGCGTTTCACAAGGACGTTATTGCGCGCGCAAACCTCAACCCCGTAGGAGATAAAATATTATTGGAGATCCTTGTACAAGGAGACTACGCGACGGTTTCAGAGATCACATACAGGTTTGATACGCAAGGAGCTGGGGTGCGCAGACTCGAAGTCAACAATGCGGTAGACTATCTCCGCCACGTATCAAGTCTCTTTTCGAGAACTGGCGAATTTCACCGGTTTTTAAGGTTCTGCGCGGTGGGGTCAGTGGGCGCTGCCGTGAATCTAGCTGTGCTATATTCGCTGACAGAGTCCGGGGTATTCTACCTCCTGTCAGGCTTCATCGGCATAGAAGCAGCAGTCTTGTTAAACTTCGTGTTAAACCGATCGTGGACGTTCAAAGACCGGGGAACCAGAGGGCTCAGATCCGTGCTCACCGCGTTATACCGAGATCACGCCGTGCGATTCGTTGGAATTGTGCTCGACCTCGTTATCTTATGGATTCTGACCAGCTATGTCGGCGTCTACTATCTCCTGTCGCAGGTGATCGGCATCGGTGTGGCTATGTTGTGGAACTACGGCGGGAACCAGTGGTGGACGTGGGAGCCAGCCTGATGACCGTTGCGAGAGCATTGGCTGACAATGCTGGAAAGGGGTGCGCTTTATGATCGCCGCGCGTGCTCTTGTGAACGCGGCGGCTGCTGTCGCGTTATTTCAAAATCAGCAATCTTTTCGTGCACATCAGCTTCGCAGATGTCGTGTCTCTTCGTAACTCATTGCGTATCTCTCGTTACAGCGGCGCTTTGATTTTGCTGTGATTCGACTTCGACTGATTCAGGCATATCAAGCAAGCCATCATATTCGGCAGCGTTGCGAGCCACGTCGTCGGCGGTACCATTCCCCTTGCGTTTCTGTCACTGGGCATTTTCAACAGCGCGCGTTCGATTTTGACCGTCCATGTTCGCGTCTCCAATCAGTTGTATCGGGTCTTTAACGTGCTTTGCTGAGCCACGGCCGGCTCCCGTTTACGCAGACTGTTTCTTTTCGCACCGGTGCTTCGCGCAGCACCATAGGCTAGATGCCGTACGCACATAGGATGCCGGTTCAGACCCCAACGACCGCACCAAGCAACGCGGTGAAAAACCCTTCCGTTAGGGGGGGTCTCGTCACTTGCGGCCGCGGGCAGCCGATCGCCCGCATCATGCCGATTTGCTGACGCCGCTCGAGAATCAAGCGCACCTGATCATGCCGGGTGAGGCGATGCCGACGCGCCTGAGATCGAGGAATAGGTTGATGCGCATGAACGCGTGCCGCGCGGAACGCCCCTGTTAGCCTTCCTCAGTAGAGCCACGCGCCACTGATCCAAATGAACATGTTCTGGATCGCGATGACGATAGCAATTATGCCGATCACGATATTCTTGTGCCAGTTGTCTGAGAGGAGCAGGCCGAGAAAAAGGTATAACGGAAATATCCCGGCGACATAGCGCACAAAGGAGTTGCCCACGGAGGTCATCGATAAGAAGATGGCCAATGACACGAACGAATACGTGGACAGCGCCACATCCCTCTTGAGGAGAGCCAGAATGGTCGCAACTACTAGGAGGGTGTCGATCAAGTAAATAGGCAAGATGATGTAGTTAAACGGGGGCGAGCTGGGCCCCTGGAAGCCATACGTGCGCAGGTTGTTAAACAAATTGGTAACGGAGAACGACGCTTTCCAGTTTGCGGCGTCAACCTTCGAGACGATGAACGGGTTGCCGAAGCGGTAGAGGTAGAAGAGGTAGAGCATCGCGAGGCCCACGCAGGTGATCGCAATGACGGCAAGTTCCCGGTTGATGCGCGATTGCTCGCGCGTGACGGACCGTTCCCGGGTGACGCGCGATTGCTCGCGATGCGAAACGTACGCGTAGAGCACGTCGACAAGAAAAATGACGAGGATAAGCGCGCCGAGTTGGCGGGTAAAAATGGAAAATATCGCCAGCAGCGCCGCGTACCCAAACTTCCCTCGCTTCCAGTAGTAGTACGCGCCGATCGTAAAAGCGAGAAAGATGGGCTCAGTATATGACACGAGATTGCATACCAAGAGCACCGGGAACACCATGTAGGCAAAGCACACCCGCAGGCGGTACTTCTCGTCCACGATGAGCGGCACGAGCTTGTAGAGGAAGTAGAGGCCGAGGAACGAAAATGCGTTCGAAATGAGCACCCCTACCCAGGGCATGAGCGTCGGTTGGTTAAAGCTGAAGATCTTGATCAAAAGGGGGTACATGGGCGGGAACGCCGCTGAATTTGGATATCCATAGGCATATCCTTGGTACGCGATGGCCCGATACCATATCCCGTCCCAGTTTGCCAGGAACGCGGGATTTTTAAACAACTCCGAAGGCTGATATAGCAGGCTTACCAGTATCGCGCCTAACAGAACGATAATTTTGATAACGGCGTACACAACGAGGGTGTTGAGCGGCGTATCTTTCGTGTAATAATGGATAGCGCGCCTTACGAGCGCTTGAGCCCTTTTCTCGACGGTACGGTAAGCGGACGATAGTTCTCTGAGCATACGAGGTGGGTTATACGATCGGCGACGTTACATGTGTTTAGGCCCTCGCATAAATCCTCTTCCCTAGATCAATGGTGCGCGCTCACGGGCAACGACAACCGAACCAATCTCTGGCCGATCTCGCGCGGCTCTCGTTACGATACCGCACCTTCGAGCTTGAGCCCCGAGAGAACTACGTCAAGTCGGCGTGTGCCAAGTTTGTCCCTCTGAGGACCGCGTGGTGAGATCAGGTGACCACCGCGAAGCGCACGTCGGCGCCGTGCAAATCAGCACCCAGCAAGCGGGTGATTGTTTTACGCTTTTTGCGCGAGCGTAAAGATCGTGAAGCGAAAGTTCGTGAATTGTTTTATAACCAAAAAGCCATGCTTTTCCAGCAGTTCTCTAACTGTTTTAGGGCTGAAGTGGTGAACGTGACCACACCGCTGCCTGAAGTAGTCGTCGCCAAGCACCCAGCCGTGCCACAAACAGTGTAGCCAAAACAACGGCTTCCACGCGCTGAAAAAGGTGTCGTAAGGAACTGTCAGGACAAGCTTGCCATCCTTTTTGAGTATTCGGTACAGTTCGGCAAGCGCCTCATCTTGATCAGAAATATGCTCGAGGATTTCTGCTGCGATAACAATATCGGCACACTCGCTTTGTAACGCAATTCGCGTTATGTCAGAGATCACCGGGCTGCTCAGGCGTCCGCGCGTAACAGCGTGGTCCACAAGGTTTTGGGCAACGTCAACGCCCACGAGGGGGAGCTTGTCGGTGTTCCACACGCAATTGTTACACCCAAGGTCGACGATGATACTACCCGGTTTGTAGTTTTCAGTGACGAGCTCATGTACTTCACTCTGCCGAAACCTGTGGAACCACGCTCTCACCGGGTTACGTGATTTGGTGAGTTGAGAGTGAAAGTCCTCTTGGCGCTTCTCGTAGAGCTCTCTGCCGTTCATATGTCGTAGCCACGTTCACTGCATGTCTTCGCTTAGGCTCTGTCGGCATACCAAACAACGCCACACACGCTGGCCCCTTGTGCGCGTTTCTCGACATCGTTTTTGCAATTAGTCGAAGTGTCGAAGCCTGTTATGCCCGCTTCTCATACACGTGCACGTCAAAGCTAATGCGACTCTTGACATAAATCTTCGCATATGATTCGCTGAGGAAATTCAATGTAATTGCCTGAAAGCGATGGGATTGTATCTGTTACTGAAACTAGATTCAATAGGCTGATTGACGACAGCCGTAGAAGCGATATCCCCCAGTGCGTTTATGTCCGCGTTCTCTGCGTGCCCGCACGAGACACAAACAAGCGTGGATTGTGTCTTTGTACCGCATCGTAGCATTGCTTCGATGTGTTTCTCTGCTTCGGCAACCGGCACGCCGTCGATTACCTTGCCGATTGAGCGTTTAACGTGGGAATGACGACCGTCTCCGTCGCCTCGCCGGTTCGCTGATCTCGCGTCGCCTGCCGCACCGGTGATTTCCCCCTTCATCACCAGATTTGCTCGTACGCCGCTCAGTTGGGTAGCGTCGCTATGCCTAGATGCCCAGACCCTTCAAAAGCCACACACGAAAGATAATTTTGATTACTTAAAGTGCGGTTCAATTGCCAAAAAGAGGTGCACATTGTCCCAGAAATGACAACGTTGAGGCACACACATAACGCAACCTTTATTAGGAATACGCCTGTACTTTGATATGTTTAGTAAGCTTGAAGCCCGTTGGCGTGCATGCCGTCAGTGTGGATGCAAATCCTCGCGCACGGTAGGTAGAACCCGCTAACGGAGGGAAGGTGTATAATGATGAAATATAAAATTGGTATGTTAAGCATTGCCATGGCGGCCATCATGCTTGTCTCGATGGCTGGAGTGGCGAGTGCGGCAACCCCCGCGATCACCAGCGTTACCACGGCGCCTGCCGTAGTCTGGGCTGGCCATAATGAGTTCTTCTTCATCCAAGGAGACAACGGTAACCTCTGGGGTATGACTCCGCACGGCAGAATAGGCAATGGGCACATAGGAACGTGGACGGACATGGGCGTGGCTATTGCGTCATCCCCATATGCTGTGGCCGGATCGAGGGAGCACCGGGATTCTTACCTAGATTCGAACTCCGGGATAATAACCGTCTTCTTTACGACGGCCAGCGGTGCTATCGGTTCGTCGACGACCACTGATAGCGGCCGCACCTGGTCTACGCTGGCAATTTGGCCCGGATCACCTGCTGCAGGCACCGGCCCAGTCGCGGTCATTAATCCTGCAACGCAGTCGTTCGACGTATTCTATGTCGACAGCGCGAGCCTCCATCTCATGGAAGACTCCCTCTTAATCAACATAATACCGCCAGCCTCATCCATCGTTACGGATCTCGGCGGCGTCGTGACCGCGACACCCGCTGTGGTGTCACCGACTAATGGTTTCGTAGACGTTGTTGTCCGTGGAACCGGCGGCCACATCTGGGAGAGGACTTATGAAACGGGCGGATGGGGCCCCTGGACTCCGTTCCACGACGGAACGATTGGTTACGGAGCAGTGATGGTCAATCCTGGCGATCACAACGTTGACCTCTTCGTAGCAGGTTCAGACTACCGCTTGTATGAACTGCAGTCTTCAGACAATGGTGTGACGTGGCACAATCAGTACGGCAACATCGGCGTAAAACCCAGCCTCTGGCCAAACCTCGACTGGATAGCCCACAACGGCGTTATGGCATCGCAGCCAACAGCGTCACTGTACCAGGACCACATGGGGCAGCAAGTGAACGTCGAAGGAACACACCAAGGTGGAGAAGTTGTCGCAATGACCGGCCAAGATGGCAACATTTGGCTATGGACAACTCCGCCGGGACAGTGGAATCCTACCCCCATACCAAATGTGGGCTAGGGTAGACTACCCGGGCTAGTGAACCAGGAAAAACGCATATCGCCAGCAGTTCAAGTGGGCTGCTGGTGGTCTCTCTTTTTTTTTGCTTATTCTTCGTTTAGCTGTGCTGCCGCTAGCACGTGCTTGAGGAACCTAAGAACACAAGACTGGTTTCTCGTTTTTGTTGCGGTGTTATTGAAGTCCTCGTTAGGCGGCATCATAGCGGTTACACGCAGCTTATAGCAGTCACAATAATCTCAGACCATAGAACCTCGTTGCTTAGCACGAGACTATGTCGGAATACCCCCTTACTAGGCACCCACGTCGTCACAGCAGTGCATTTTTACATACGGGTCGGCCGCTCGTGCACCCTCGCCGCGAACGTTATCGATGATAGAGTTCCTGAAAGAGCCCGGTGTGCCTCTCTGGCGCCGTAAGGAACTCCAGAAGGTACGGCTCCTCGATCAGCTCGAACATCGGCGTTCGCTTTACGAGCCCGTGGTCGGGCAGCTCGACCGGGTACGCGACTCTGATCTCCGGCACCTGGTGATATGCTTGGTTGTGCAACAACCTCCCATTAATGAGCTCATAGTACGCCCCCCCGCGCAGTTTTGCATAGGGGTCATAGACCGAATCGAAAGACCGACACACCCAGTTGGCCATCTTGAGCGTTCGCTCCGACGGGTTGATCGTCACGTGCCCGTAGTTTGGCGGAACGATCACCTTGTCGCCACGGGTCGCCTTAACAAGGATGACCTCGTCAACGCTCTCTTCGTTCTGTGCACGCTGCAGCAGGTAGTGCGCGTCGCCGTCGAGCACCTCGTACATCTCGGGATACGTGTAGCGGAGCTTCGGGTTCACGCGCGGGTGGTAGTGCCCGTACGTCTTGACGAACTCGAGTCCCATGTTGAGAGGCGGAATGATCGTGATGTCATAGCGGAGCTGATGGCGCCTGATGGCCTCCGCGTCGGTAGGCGTGAGAGAAAGGTCGCGGTACATGAAGTACGCGTCGCGGTCGGCGGCCGTCTCAAACCACGGCGTGTCAAAGGCGACGTCACGAAGGTCGTAGAGCCGGCGGATCTCAGGTTCGATCAGCCGTTCGCCAAACTTGAGTTTCATGACGCTTTCGCTCCCAAACCGAGGAATAGCTCTTCGGTTTCTCACTTCTTCCTTAACTACCTTTGCGTTTTCGCCCCGTGCTCTGTAGGAGAAAGCGCAGCGACGCGCGGCCGGCGAACAGATTGACGACTTTGGTGAGCGCGCACACCCCGGCGTTGATTGTGAAGCATCGCAGAGAGCTGCCGAGACGCGCAGGCGTGCCGCGACGACGTCGCGTAATAATTCGTGGCCATCGTTGCCATTGCGGCGGGCAGGCGATCACTTGAGCCTATATCGTGCTCGTCGAATATGCGCACGGGTGAAAGATAACGAGACGAAAGGCGATTTAAGTAGCTGCGGGCTCAGGGGCCCCCGTGACAAAAATAGCGGTCGAACTCAAGGTCAGCAAACCACGGTGCTTAACCGGGAGTGGGACTTCAAAGAGGAGCAGGCAGTGGAGCTTGAGGCGATGTACGACAAGATTCTACCTGTCAGCCCACAAGAGAGTCGACTTTTTTTGGGAGATATTTAGCCAGATTCAGCACGAACGCGGAACGCGCGACCTGTCTGGGGTCTCGACGGACAAACTTTTTTCGAAGACGCGCACTTCGACCGAGAAGCGCAGCACGAGTTGCCTAAGCTTACATTTCGAAGCGATGATGAGGTCAGCGCTAACCGACATCCGTCGTCACACGCACCGTTACGTACTGCTTCGACACTCATCGCGAGTAACAAAACTTGGCCAAAAGTTGACCAAAACTGACCGCATTTTCAGGACAACAAACTGCGGTGTCGCTACTGAGTAGCACTGCCTGGTGCGCCCGAACGGGGTCGTCCCGAAGGACGTTCGGAGATCGAGACATCGTGACAGGTAGCCGATCACTCGAGCAATTGGATCAAATTCTGTCTATTTGACTGATTTTATGATATTTTAAGTAGAATACTAGGAGATCACGGGACGCAAGAGTCGCCGCACGCTTACTAACTACACTCAAGCACGGTCATTACCCGCCGTTGTGGGTGGTACGCGTGCGCCTCAGATTCGCTAATAACCACCGTGCCCTCGCTCTTCAGCAACGCGTGCGCTTCTGCAGCGTGCTTGAGTGTGCCCACGGGGGAAAGCACCATCGGGGGTTGGCACCCCTTTCCTTCGTGTTACTCACCTAAAAAGAAGCGACCGGACCGACTTAGATCGTTCAGCATCGTGTACACGGCCGCGTCGAGCTCACTAGAGGTGTATCAAAGGCACACGTAAACGCCGCGTTCGCACTTCGTGGGGGGAACCGTCGCGCATACGAGCGAGAGCTAGACGTCACTGCTCGTTTCATCGTGCGTGCGCCCCACACGCCCGACACGGCGATTGCTCCGAACCTTTAACACCAGCCACACGATGATTGCGGCCGCCACCAGTATCGTCGTCCCCAGCCAATTGTCCGGCCGCACTAGCTGGAGCGCCCACGTCTGCCAGCTCAGCGGCCACAGCAACGCGAGCCCCCCACTCACGTGTATCAACAGCACGTCGAGCACATAGTGCGTAGCCATCCCGAAAGCGAACAAAAAGAAGATGCGCATGCGCGTTCCCTCTTCGAACGCGAGGGCGCACACCCCGCACACGAGGAGCGAGCCGACAGGGATGTGAAAGAGCGCGAGAGAATCCTGCGCATAGATGCCTAGCAGCTGCAGCGGCAGGTACAGCTTGAAGATGTCCGGCAAAGGGCCCCGATCATCACGAGTACGGTGTTGCGCCCGCCAAACACGGGCCACCTGAGCGCAAGGAACGCGCAGAGAATAAAGGCAAACGCGACGTGCGCCATCCAGTCCAAAGCTAGTCACCCCTCCGTCCTCTGTGCGTGTCTCGACCCGGTTCCCGCGGCCTAATAACGAACGCTCGCCAATCAAACCGCCAGCTCACGAAAAAGAGCACCACCACAAACACGAGCGCAATAAACGAGCGGACGTAAACGAGCTCGCTCAGCAGCCATGGTGCGACGTACATCGCCACCGCGCGCAGTTGGTGCCCAGGCTGGAGCGTACCGACAACGGTGACGACATCCCCCCGCTGCACCGCCTCCGACGAGAGGATCGTGTAGGTGCTATACACCCCTCTGAGCTGAAACGATCCAACGTCCGTCGCGACGACGCTCCCTGATATCGTGACGTTCTGCCCGACGTACTTCGCGTAGTTCGCACTCACCTCGCCTTCGCGTGGGTAATCGAGGTGTTGCGCTATATTTGCTTGGTAGTATACGGCGAGGACAACGAACGCACAGATGAGGATCGCCGCAACAATCCCTCGCCGCACGCACGCGAGGTGTCCATCGTTCGGATATATAGCTTCCGCCGCCGGGCAGCTGCTCATCCGAATACTGCAAAGCACGCGCTGGGAGAGAGAATCGCGATACTCTTATCCACGTCGTTCCGTTCAAGCGCTACAGCCGGCAGCAGCGGGTCGGTCGGTCCACTTGCTCACGTCAGCAGGTCTCCGAGATCCTTCACGATGAGTGATGGAAACTCGTCCTCGCTCAGTTCGTCGATCTGTTTGCGCGTGGTCTCGCCGCTTAATACACAGATAAAATCGCATCCCACGTTTCGCGCCATCTGCCTGTCAGTGTACATTCGGTCGCCGACGACAACCGTGTGGCCTGGCCGGTATTGGGCGGTCACGCGCTCCAACAAGAGGGGGTTAGGCTTACCAAAAACTATGTCCGGTGTGCGGCCGGTTGCCTGTTCGAGTACCGACAAAATACAGCCGCTGTCGGGGACGAAACCGCGCTCGGTGGGACACACGAGATCGCCGTGCGTCGCGAGAAACGTCAAGTGGGGGTTCTGTTGCAGCAGCAGCGATGCATCTTGGAGCTTGTCGTACGTGAGGTCTGTATCGTAGGTCACGATGAGCGCCTCACACGTCTCCGGATCGGCGGTCAGCTCGAGTCCGGGAAGCGCCTGCCGCAGGTACGCGGTGACCTTAGCGTTCGCGAGCAGATACACGTGCGTCAACGCCCGCTCGTGCAGGCACGCAATAAGGGGCGCAAGCGGCGTGACGACGTGCTCCGCGTCAGCGGGTATGCCAAGCGCGTTGAGCCGTGTGCGATACTCCCCGGGAAGCTTCGAGGTGTTATTCGTGACAAAATAGAACGCACGATCGTCCACATTCCGGTTGATGAACTCAATGGTGCCGCGGATCGGCCGGTCCCCCACGTACACCGTCCCGTCCAGGTCGATGACGAAACATCGCTTTCCGGACAATGAGAAACGACTGAATCGCTTGTCGGCCGTCTGCAGGTCGTCCATCGTACGCACGGCGGCCCACTTCGTTCCCGCGATGTCGACGAGCGTCATCCGTACGCGACGAATGAGATCGCCAAGTGCTGCAGCCATCGGCGCATCTCGTTTTTCGGCAGTGCGCTCCGCGGCGATGTCACTCAGCACGCCACAAGCATGTGCGTCAAGCTTGCATAA